>CAZCOO010000056.1:0-5482 GCA_964500395.1 uncultured Verrucomicrobiota bacterium | reverse complement strand
GCCTCGAATTTTTCCCGGTCGGAGGCGTCGCCGGTGCAGAGTCGTTCCTCCAGGCCCACGGTGCGCATGGCCCGCCATTTGTAATGGTCCCCGCGCAACCAGATCGCCGCCAGGTTGTCGTAGGCCCGGTCGTCGGCAACTTCCGAGGGCGGGAGGTGGTTGTGATAGTCAAGGATCGGCATGGAGGCGGCATAGTCGTGATACAACGCCCGCGCCGAAGGGGTGGGGAGGAGCCAGTCTTCTTCAAGAAATCGGGTGTTCGCCTTCATGTTCACCTCAGGGTTCGGATGGACAGGATTCAGAGTTCATGGTCGGGAGGATTCCAGCCGGTGAAGAATCTCACCCGCCCGCGGGACGTAGAGGACGCCCTCGTCTTCGCGATTCCGGTAGTCTGACGGATCGATGGATTCGGGATCCAGGTAGCCGAGGTTGATCTCGCGGCACACCTCTTCCGGGATGCCGGTGGCGAGGACCACCTCGATGCGGGGTATCTCCACGCCGTCCTCGCAGGTCCCCATGCCTTTGACATGGGTGGAGTGCGCGAGGATGCCCCACGGCTCGTGTTTAAAGCGGTCCCACTGGTTGAGAAAATAGTCACGGGTATGGTAGCCGATGCGGCGGATCGCCTCGTCGTGCACCACCGCCACCTCCTTGATGTGGGGCGCGTAAATGATCAGCCTTCCGCCGTCCGCCACCACCGGCTCGAGCTTGTACATGCATTTCGCGCCCACCCACAATTCGTCGTACATCTCCGGCGCGCAGGAAAGGACCGTATGATACGGCCGGGCATGGTAGCGAATGTGCGTCCGGCTCGACAGGTCGGCGGCCGCAGACCACGCGTCCTCCGGCGGGCCGTAGTACAGGCCGTGTAGACCGCCCTGCCCCACGACCATACAGAACGCCCTCCGATTCGCGGGAACGCGGGCGGCCGATGCGTCGATCACCCGGCGCACCGGCGTCCACTTCCGGCCGATGATGCCCGGGCTCGTGATCACCGCCCCGAGCCAATGGAAAAAGTTCAAGACCTCCGGCCCGCTGATGCCGGGAAAGAGGTATTTGTTCCCGCCCGAGAATCCCGCGACTTCATGCGGAAACACCGGGCCGACGATCACGAGTTCGTCGTACTCGGCCACCACCCGGTTGCAGCGCACGGGGACCGATTCCCGGAAGCGTCCCTCGGTCAGCTCCTCGATATCCGCCGCGGGGAACGTCCCCAGATCCAGGAGCTGATCCGGATCGTCCCAGGCGTGATTCAAAAAGCGGACCTTCCCGTACCGGGTCGCCTGCTCGTCCTCGGTGATGCCCAGGCGACCGCGAATCGCCTCCTCCGACATCGGCGGATGGGTGCCCAGGGCGATCATCACATCCAGGGCCCTCACCGACGCCCCGACTTCATCGTGAATCAGGCGGAACAGCAGGTCCAGCGGACAGGACCGCGTCTGGTCCGGCACCACCATCAGGACCTTTTTCCCGGCCAGGTCCCAGGCCGCCAGCGCTTCGGAAACGATGCGACGCACGGCGTCCCCGGACAGCAACCCCTCGGCCCCGCCCGCCCCGCCACAGGCCTCCGCACCGCTTGTGGCGGCTTCCCGTAAGGATGCACTGGATAGGGGGTTGACCTTCATGACATATCGCTATAAAACACGATCTCAAACGATTGAGATTGACATATCGCGAATTCGGACGTAATGCAACAGAAAAATCCCACACAACCGGAGACCTCAACATGAGTAAAGCGGACATTGGCGTGATCGGTCTCGCCGTCATGGGCGAGAACCTGATCCTGAACATGGAGAGCAAAGGCTTTGCCGTCGCCTGTTACAACCGGACGACGAGCAAGGTGGATGATTTCATCGAAGGCCGGGCCGCCGGAAAAACCATCATCGGCACCCACAGCGTCGAAGAATTCTGCCAAACGCTGAAACGGCCGCGCAAGGCCATGCTGATGATCAAAGCGGGCGGCGCGGTGGATGCCGCCATCGAGCAGCTCCTGCCCCATCTCGAAGAAGGCGACATCATCATCGACGGCGGGAATTCGCATTTCCCCGACAGCATCCGGCGCACGAAAGAATTGAAAGAGAAAGGCATCCACTTCATCGGCACCGGGGTGTCCGGCGGGGAGGAGGGCGCACTCAAGGGGCCCAGCATCATGCCCGGGGGATCCCCCGAGGCCTGGGCATCGGTAAAGCCCATCTTCCAGACAATCGCCGCCCACACCGACGAGGGGGAGCCCTGCTGCGACTGGGTCGGGGAGGACGGCGCCGGCCATTTCGTAAAGATGGTGCACAACGGGATTGAATACGGCGACATGCAGATGATCTGCGAAGTGTACCAGATGATGAAAGCCGGAATGGGCCTGTCCAACGACGACATGGCCGATATCTTCGCCCGGTGGAACCAGGGCAAGCTGGATTCCTACCTCATTGAGATCACCCGCGACATCCTCGCCTACCGGGACGAAGACGGGGAGGCCGTCCTGGACAGGATCCTCGACACGGCCGGACAGAAAGGCACCGGGAAATGGACCGCCATCTCCGCGCTCGATCTGGGGCAGCCCCTCACCCTGATCGGTGAAGCCGTCTTTGCCCGCTGCCTCTCGGCCCTCAAGGAAGACCGCGTGAAGGCCTCGGACATCCTCAGCGGCCCCGAGGCCGTCTTCGAGGGAGACAAGCGCGCGATGATCGACGACCTGGAAGAGGCGCTCTACGCCTCCAAGATCGTCAGCTACGCGCAGGGCTACCAGCTCATGAAAGCCGCGGCCGAGGAGTACCACTGGAATCTCAACTACGGAGGCATCGCGCTGATGTGGCGGGGCGGTTGTATTATCCGGTCCGTCTTCCTCGGGAAAATCAAGGAGGCGTACGACACCCACCCCGATCTCGACAACCTCCTGCTCGACCCGTTTTTCCAGGACGCCGTGGAAAAGGCCCAGGCCGCCTGGCGGCGGGTGGTGCAGAAGGCGGCCGAACTGGGCATTCCCATGCCCGCCATCGGGGCCGCCCTCGCCTTTTACGACGGGATGCGGACCGCCCGGTTGCCCGCCAACCTGCTCCAGGCGCAGCGGGATTACTTCGGGGCGCATACCTACGAGCGCATCGACAAACCCCGCGGGGAATTCTTTCACACCAACTGGACCGGGCGGGGCGGAGCCACAGCCTCCTCCACCTACAACGTGTAAGGAAACACATCATGCAGGACGCCATCGATCTCAAGGGACAGGTTGCGGTCGTCACCGGCGCGGGCGGCATCCTCATTCGCGGCATGGGCAAGGCCCTCGCCGCGCGGGGCGCCCACGTCGCCCTGCTCAACCTTACCAGGGAGAAAATCGAGGCGCTCAGGGCGGAAATCGAATCCGACGGGGGCGCCGCATCGGTCCATCCCTGCGACGTGACCGATCCGGACGCAGTCCGGGAAGCCGGGGAGGCCATTCGGGCCGCGCACGGCCGGGCGGACATCCTGATCAACGGCGCCGGCGGCAATGCCCCGGGCGCTACGGCCTCTGGTGACCGTTCCTTTTTCGACCTGCCGCCCGAAGACCTCCGCAAGGTCGTGGACGTCAATCTCCTCGGCACCATCCTTCCCTGTCAGACGTTCGGACGGATCATGGCCGATCGGGGCCGGGGCAGCATCATCAACATCAGCTCGATGAACGGATTTCAGCCCCTCACCCGGGTGGTGGGATATTCCGCCGCCAAGGCGGCCGTGAATAACTTCACCCAGTGGCTGGCCGTTCACATGGCCCGGACATACGACCCGGGCATCCGCGTAAACGCCATTGCCCCGGGGTTTTTCGAGACGGCGCAGAACAAATTTATTCTCCGCAATGAGGAGGACGGCTCGCTTTCCGACCGGGGCCGGACCATCGTAGACCACACCCCGGCCGGCCGCTTCGGGATGCCCGAAGATCTCCTGACCACCCTGCTTTGGCTGGTGCATCCCGGATCCTCCTTTGTCACCGGCGCCGTCGTCCCGGTCGACGGCGGCTTCAGCGCGTTTTCCGGCGTATGAGCGAATTCATCCCCCACCCCCGCGAATTCCCGCCATGAGCAGGCACTGCACAATCGAGGATCCGAAGGCCGGCGTGCCCCCCCCGCTGCCGGCGGAGGATGCGGATTCCCGGCCATCGCCGCACCGGCTTCGAGGCAACACCGGGGTTGCCGGCCGGACGCCCGATGCCCCGCCCCGGACGCGCGCATGGTGACCCAGAAAGATATCGCCGAGTCGCTCGGGGTCTCCGTCACCCTGGTCTCGCGGGTGCTCTCCGGCAAGGCCGCGGAAATCGGCGCCTCGCCCGCTACCGCGGAACGGATCCGGCAGGCGGCGGAGCGGGCCGGCTATCATCCCAGTTATCATGCCCGGATGCTCCGGGGCGCGCCCTCCCGCGTGCTGGGCGTCGCCGTGCACGATTTTGACGATCCGTTTTTCGGCCACGTCCTCCGCCTCCTGCAGCAACACGCCGCCATACGGGGATTCAGCCTGATGCTCACCTCGACCGGCAACGCCCCCTTTGACGCCTTTCTGCAGCAGCCCATTTCCCGGTTGATCCTGCTGGGGAGCAGTTCCGACAGCGACTGGTTGGAGACATGGGCGAACCGGTCGGTGCCCCTGGTCCAGATCGGCCACGGGCCCGACCATCCATCCCTGACCCGGATCACCGTCGATGAAGAGGCCGGGTTTTCCCGCCTCCTGGCGCACCTCAAGGAGCGCGGGGCCCGGCGCACCGGCTACCTCGGGCCGGAGGCAGGCGTGCTCGGACAGCGGTACGCGGCCTACCGGCGTATGGCCGAAGCCGTCGGTCTTGAACATCGGCGGCTCGTCCCCGCATCCGGGGTCTCCATGGAAGACGGCGCCGGGGCCTTGGAGCGGGGGCTGCGCCGGCAGTCCCTCTCCGACATCGATGCATTGGTATGCGTGAACGATCGCGCCGCGGTCGGCGCGCTGCACATCCTGTCCCGGCAGGGCCTCCACGTGCCGCGGGACCTCCTGGTCAGCGGATTTGACGACATTCCCCTCGCCCGCTTTGTCCGGCCCTCGCTGACCACCCTCCAGCAGCCCATCGACGACATGATCGCACGCCTGTTCCCGGCGTCCGCAGAGCCAACGCCTCTGTCCATACAGCTTCCCCCCGACCTCATCGTGCGCGAGTCCTCCGCCAGGGAGGCGTAACCAGCGCCCTGCCCCCCCCGGCCGGGCGCGTTCCACCGACTCCCGCAACACCCTTCC
Organism: uncultured Verrucomicrobiota bacterium; assembly: GCA_964500395.1. Lineage (GTDB taxonomy): Bacteria > Verrucomicrobiota > Kiritimatiellia > CAZCOO01 > CAZCOO01 > CAZCOO01. The sequence continues at coordinate 259 of CAZCOO010000056.1, read as the reverse complement.
CCCGCCCCACCCGCACCCAACCTGCTTCTATCCCCGGAACAAAATCCGTGTCCATCCGTGGTTCTCCTGCCCCGCCCGCCCGGGCCCCTCTGTTCGCGGATTAAAATCCATGACAAATTCCCTCGATTCCGCCGTGCAGAAGTGGCATATCGACTCGTTAGAAACACAAAAAAGGAAAACCCGCGGTATCCGCAGAGCCCCCGGCCCCGGAAACATCACGCCGGAGCCGCCACCGGGTATTCCGGACACGGCTCAGTAT
>CAZCOO010000055.1:0-15225 GCA_964500395.1 uncultured Verrucomicrobiota bacterium | reverse complement strand
TCCCGAACGTAGCGCTCTACCAGGCTGAGCTACACCCCGATGCGGTGCTTCCCGGAATAAATCGGTCCGGAATGAGGCGAGGAGAATAATGAGCGCGGAGCGGGAATGCAAGTCCCCGCTCGGGAAAAACTGCTGTTGCCCGTACAGGCCGGCAGTCAGTTGAACCGCAGCGGGCCGCCGGCGTCCTGGTAGAGGGCGTCGAGGTTGGGATGGGGGCCGATCCGGCTGATCCCCTTCTCCATGATCATGGCCACCACCAGGGCATCCATGACGGCCCGGTGGTTGGGGTCTTTCGGCAGCTCGACGTAGTCGGCCATGGAGGAAAGGGAGTGCGAATCGGAGTCCGGGAACCAGTTCCGGAACAGACGCAGGCTGTCGATGACGTCGTTGGCGGGTTGGTCAAACCCGGCCCGGCTCACCTCCGCCTCGACAAACCGAATGTCGAAGGGGGCGTTGTGCGCGACGAGGACGGCGTCACCGATGAAGGAGAGGAAGTCCGGGTAAATCTCTTTGAAGGCGGGCGAGTCGGCGACCATCTCGTCGCTGATGCCGTGCACGCGCTCGGCGTAATACGGAATGGGCCGCTGCGGATTGATCAGCCAGCTTTTCTCTTCGAGCACTTTGCCGTTACGGACTTTTACCGCGCCGAGCTCGACGATGCGGTCTTTCTTCGCGCTCAATCCGGTCGTCTCGGTATCGAAGATCACGAAGGTCACATCGGAGAGCGCCAGGGCCGTTTCCCGGGCGCGATCGGCCGACTCGGCCGAGCTGAGTTGAGCCGTCGACACGAGTGCGGCCCCCAGCAGGAAAACCGCTGACCGGACAAGAGACCGACGGATACCGCTTGTGGATAACCTGTTCATAGTGGTTGACAACATACGCATTGTTGCCCGTATGGTCAAGAGAAAAAGAGAGACTTCCGCCCGGGCAAAACGGGTCCAATCCGTTTGTTGTCATACGGTTAGAAAATTCCTGATGTTTGGTTTTTCATCGGGGATCCCCCTATTACGCCGCCTCGGCGCTACCCCTACATGTAGGGGGTCATCCTTCAGGTCGATTGAGAGTCTTGTGGAGGGTGGGGTCGGCGGCCCGAAGCGAGGCCGCGGCGGCAAAAAACCTTTTCCGCCCCGGCGCCGCCCGGTAGAGTGTCGGCTTTGCGGAATCGGCCATCACCTTATCGGAGTTTTATGAAACGCGGACTGTTTATCACCCTGGAAGGCCCGGAGGGCAGCGGCAAGACCACCCAGGCCAAGCGGCTGATCCATCGCCTGCAGGAGCAGGCGTACGAAGTGCTCTACACGCGGGTGCCCGGGGGCACCCCCACCGGCGAGCTGATCCGGGAGATCCTGCAGCACGACAAGGCGGGCGAACCCCTCTGCCCGGAATCGGAAGTGCTTCTTTTCGCGGCCAGCCGGGCCCAACTGGTCCGGAATGTGATCGAACCGGCGCTGGCGGAGGGACGCTTTGTCATCAGCGACCGGTTCCTGGACTCCACGACGGCCTACCAGGGATACGGCCGGGGATTTCCGGTGGATCTCATGGAGCGGATCAACGCGTTCGCGGTCGGCGCCACCATGCCGGATGTCACGTTCCTGCTGGATATCGATCCGGATACCGGGATGGAACGTCTCCTGCAGCGCCACCTGGGATTTGAACAGCTCGACCGCATTGAGCAGGAGGAGCGCGCCTTTCACGAGCGGGTCCGCGCCGGCTACCGGGAGCTGGTCGAGCGCCACCCCCGAATCCGGCTCGTGGACGGAAACCGCCCGGCGGATGTGATCGAAGAGCACCTGTGGACGGATATCCGGGAGATCATGCGTGAGCGATCATGACGCCATCCGGCAGGACCTGCGAACCGCCTTTGCCGGGGGACGCCTGGCCCATGCCTACGTCGTCATCGGCGATCCCGACGGGGCGGCCGGCCGGGTGGCCGAGTGGCTGCTGCAGTTGGTTTTCTGCGAGGCGCCGGAGGCCGACGCCCGCCCCTGCGGCGCCTGCCGGGGCTGCCGGAAGGTGGCCGACCGGAGTCACGAGGATGTCCACACGGTCGAGCCGCAGAGCAAGTCCCGGCGCATCTCCGTCAAAGATCACATTCGGCCGCTCAACCACGCCCTGCACATGAAGACCTTCGGGACCGGATGGAAAGCCGGCGTGGTGCGGCATGCGGACCGGATGGGAACGGAAGCGGCCAATGCCTTTCTGAAGACGCTGGAGGAGCCCCCGCCCCGCACCCTGATCCTGCTTCTCACCAGTGCCCCGCAGGCCCTGTTGAACACCATCCTGTCCCGGTGCCAGGTTCTCTCGCTTTCGTCTACCGGCATCCCGGAGTCGACGGCGGAGTGGCGCGGACCCCTCCGCACGCTCCTGGCGGAGGGATGGCCCCGCAGTCCGTTCCAGGCGACGGCCCTGGCCTCGCGGATCGAGGCCCTGCTCGCCGCCGTGAGCAAAAAGCAAACAGAGGCGCTCAAGGGCACGGGCGAGGACCTGCCCAAGGATGTCCTCGAGGCGCGGGTCCGGTCCGCCGTGCTGGAACAGCGCAGCGCCATGCTCAAGGACATCCTGAACTGGCACCGCGATGTGCTTTTATCCGCGGCCGGAGGCGACCCCGAAGCGTTCGCGCACCCGGAGGCCGCGGACACAATCCGGGAGCAGGCCGAGCGGATCGACCTGGACGAAGCGCTGCGGCGCGTCCGCCGGCTCGAACACCTGCCCCGGCGCCTCGACCTCAATCTCCCCCTCGCCGCGGTTCTGGCCGAGGCGTTCAAGCCGGATCTGCGGCGGAAGGCCAGGGCAAAAACCTGACCCCCGAAGTCCGAAACGGGGTCCCGATCCCTGACGACCGTTGGCAGCCCATGAGCAGGCGATTGGGATCGGGAATTCGATACCGATACCGATACCGATACCGATTTCGATTTCGAATACGAGTACGAGGAAGAGGAAGTTTTGGGGGAAGCAGGGGGAGGACGGCATGGACGGGGACGCCCGATGCGGCAATCCTTCCGGGCCCAATTCCATACTTGTATCCGGGGCGCATCCCGGAATAAGGTTTCGTCAGTGTGACAGGAGTTTGACCCCATGAGCCTTGAAGGCGATTTCATCCACAACTTGAAAACGGTGGCCACCCTTTCCATCAAGAACGGCGAAACGTGGCACAAGGACATGGTTCCGATCATTCAGCAGATGGAATCGGGCGAATGGAAATCCTTGTCAAGCGATGTGAAGCGGGCCAAACTCACTGAATTGCAGGAAGCGCTGGACCGGAACGGGATCCGCGAAGCGATCGGGAACTATCCCGCCAAATGGTCCCGCGAACAGTTCGGGAGAATGGAGGCCACGCTTTCCGAATTGTTGAAGCAGTTGTAGTATTGGGCAGGCCGGATTGACCGGCAGGCAGGAGGCACTTCATGGCAACCGCATCCGGACAATTGAAACTCTTCGGCTGGCTGGCGATTCTCGCCGCTGTACTCTTTGCTTCCCTGGTGACCCTGCAGGTCATCGAGCTCATGCACTACTCGGCGGATCCCACGGTCTGGCCGGCCCTGCCCTGACCCCGGCGGATCACGCCCCGGGCAGAATGCGCAAGAGCACCGCGCCGGACTCGCCGGCGGTCCACCGGGCCGGGCAGCCGCGCGCCGGGAAGAGCACGGTTTGCCCCGCGCGGATCGCGTGCTCGCCCCCTTCCCAGGACAGCGTCGCGTTCCCCGACGCGGTGAAGACGGCTTCCCACGAGGTTCCATCGGGCCGGACGGGCCGCGATCCCTTCAAGTCGATGCGCTCGAGCCCGAAATACGGGCAGCGCAGAACCTCAACCACGGTCTGGCCGGCATCGCGCGACACCTCCGCCTGCGGCGCCAGCGGGTTCCCGCTGTCGTCCCAGCGAATGACCCGGGCGGCGTCCTCGAGGTGCAGCGGACGCGGCGCGCCGTCGCGGCCGACCCGTCCCCAGTCGTAGATGCGGTAGGTCGTATTCGAGTTCTGTTGGATTTCCAGGATCAGGCACCCCGCCCCGATGGCGTGGACCCGCCCCCCCGGGGTAAACACGGCGTCCCCGGCCTTCACCGGGACCTTCTGCAGATGCGACTCGATCTCCCCGGACTCCGCGAGTTGACGGACACGCTCCGGGGCAATCGGGCGTGAGAACCCGGCGTAGACCGCCGCGCCCGGATCGGCCTGGAGGATGTACCACATCTCCGTTTTCGCCTCCCCCCCGAACGCGGCCGCGGCCTCATCATCGGGATGCACCTGCACGCTCAGCGTCTGTTTTGCGTCGATCAGCTTCACCAGGAGCGGGAACCGGTCGCCGGCGGCCCCCCGCCCTACGAGGCCCTCCGGATCGCGCGCCACCAGCTCGGCCAGCCGGGTTCCGGCGTGCGGCCCGTTGACCACCGTGCTGGGGCCCTCCGGACGGTCGGACACCTCCCAGGATTCCGCATAAATCCCGTCCGGTTCCTCGCGCTGGAAGTGCCGGATAATTCGGTCCCCCCCCCAGATATAGTCCTGATAGGCGGGCTTCAGGATCATCGGTTGATAGTCAGGCATGTGCGCCGCTCCATGATGAGGAATACAAAAGGAGGCCTGATGGAGGCCGGATGCCCCTACTTCCCCCACTTCCCCCGGGCAAGTCAAGGCCGGATTGACCGGCCCCGGGAGGTACGGTACGTTCGCCGCTCAACCAAAGGACGACCGGTATGAAGATTGCCATTTTAATCGGAGACGGGATGGGAGATTACCCCGTGCCGGCCCTGGGGGATCGCACGCCCCTGCAGGCGGCCTCTATCCCGCACATGCGCCGCCTGGCGGCCGACGGGGACATTCGAATCCTCAAGACGGTGCCCGACGCGCTCCCGCCGGGCAGCGATGTCGCCAACCTCGGACTGCTGGGATACGACGCCACGGTCAATTACACCGGCCGGGCGCCCATCGAGGCGGCCGGGGCCAACCTTCCCATGGGCGAACAGGACATCGCCTACCGCTGCAATCTCGTAACCCTGCGGGACGGGCGGATGGACGATTACTCCGCCGATCACATTGACAGCGACACCGCCCGGCAGCTCATGGAGCACCTCGACCGGGAGCTGGGCGACGGGCGCCGCCGTTTTCATGCCGGGGTGAGCTACCGCCATCTCCTGCTGTGGGAGAACGGCCCGGCGGATATCCGGTCCCAGCCCCCGCACGACATCGCCGACCAGCCCGTGGACGACCACCTCCCCGCCGGCGACCGGGCCGGCGAAGTGCGGGCCCTCATGGAGGCGGCCCGCCCGCTTCTCGCCGACCATCCCGCCAACCGCGCCCGCGAAGACCAGGGGCACAAACCGGCGACGGACATCTGGCTGTGGGGCCAGGGCAAGGCGCTCACGCTGCCGACGTTCCCCGAGCAGTACGGGCTCACCGGCGGCGTGGTGACCGCCGTGGACCTGGTGCGCGGCCTCGGCGTCCTGGCCGGGCTCGAGGTGCCCCGCGTCCCCGGCGCAACGGGATTTGTCGACACGAACTACGAAGGGAAGGTCGAGGCGGCCCTGGACATCCTCGAGCGGCACGATTTCGTGTACGTTCACCTCGAGGCCCCGGACGAATGCGGGCACCTCGGGGATGCCGAGTTGAAAACGCATGCCATCGAGGAATTTGATCGACGGATTGTCGGCCCCATCCGGCATGCGCTGGAAGAGGAGGGCGAGCCGTTTCTCCTGGCGGTGACCATGGACCACCGAACGCCCATTGCGCTGCGGGGGCACAGCCGCGAACCGGTCCCGATGGCCGTCCTGCGCGGCCCGGCCCCGGGCTCGGGCGCGGGAGAGGCGGCCTTTGACGAGTCGCTGGTCGAGCAGGGCGTGGCGGAACCCTCGCACCGGGTGGTCGCCGAACTCCTGCGCGAGCACGGGTGATCTCTACTCCGGGGGGATGCAGGCTCAGCGGCGCTCCCGGCCGGGGCAATCGCGGCGTTCTCTTCACCGGCCGCCTTGCTCCGGCGCGCAGAAACAGGTAGACTGACCGCACTCGCTTCAACCGGTATGTTTTATGACTATATGGGTTACCATCTACAAGGTTGCGGGGGCCGCCCTGGCGGTGCTCATCATCGTCGCCCTGATCTGTATGTTCCTGCCCCAATACCAGAAGTACCGCCGTTACCAGGCGAGGGAAGCGGCCTTGCAGGACGAGATTCGCCTCGAAAGGGACATGATCCGGACCCTGCGGCGCAAGCAGGAGCAATTCCGCACCGACCCCCAGTTTGTCGAGCGCGTCGCCCATGAAATCGGCCTCGCCCGGGAGGGAGAGACGCTCTACAAGTTCATCGACGACGCGCCCTCGACCCAACCCGGCGGTCCATGAAGATTCGCGCGGACAAGGATTTCGGATCCCGGGAGTGCCCGGGCTGCGGCGTCCGGGTGGAGGCCAATCACAATCACTGCCCGATCTGCCGGTATGCATTTCCGCATCCCGGGCCGACCCGCCGGCGTCTGCGGCTCTACGGCACGTTGATTCTGCTGGCCGTGCTGCTCATCACCTTTCTGAGCCTGTAGGGCCGCCGCGGCCCGCGGTGCGCTACGCGAGGGTCTCGCCGGCCGCGCTCAGAAACAGGTGCGCACTGGTGTAGCCGTGCAGGCAGGTGGTGCCCCCGACCGGCCCGATTTCGCCGTTGCAGAAACACCCGCCCACCGCGGCGCCGGGGAAGGCCGCCCGCAGCAGCTCGCCGTCCCCGGTCCCGCCGGCCGCTGCCCCCGCCCGGCGGGCCAGGCAGATAAAGGAGAGGGCGGCGGCCCGCCCGCCCCCGGGTCCGCCGGCGCGCTGGAGCCCTTCTTCCAGGTCCCGGCGGGCGAGCGCGCTGTCCCGCACATGAAACTGCACCACCTGCCCCTCTTCGGGCAGGGCGGCGAGGACAATGGCCCCGGACTTGTAGTCGAGCCCCAGGAGGTTCCGGATGAGAAAATGCCCGCGCGCCCGCGGGGCATGGATGGGCTGAAGCTGCATGCCGATGCACAGGCGGCGCCGAAGGATGCGCCGCTCCTCCGCCGGCAGCATGGAGGCAATCGACTCGACGGCCTCGATCGCGGGCCGGCCGTCCAGCTCGTGCAGCAGATTGCCCCGGCTGCGGGTGATGGTCATGGGGGGACCGACCTCCCGGCACCCCCGGCTGAGCAACCCGTCCGCGCGGATGTTTCCACTGAGCAGAAGACCCACGACGCCCCGGCGATAAACATTGCCGCCCCGGAATACCGACCAGTCGGGCTCCCGGAGGCGTCCCCCCGCCAGCCCGCCGACTTTCATCGCCCCGGGAAAGGCATAATCCAGGCCGGCGAGCATCGGCTCGATATGCGCATAGCGGGGATCGGCGAGCAGCACGATCGCGCCCGGCTCGGCCTCGGGCTCCTCCACCATGGCGCGCCAGGCATCCGGCGGGGCATCCGCGTCCGGCAAAACGACCGTGCTGAGATGGAACCCGCGGGCCCGGACTCCCTGGAACCGGCCGGCCATGGCGACCAGCCCGGGGCCCGTCATCATGGGGCCCTCGGGCCCGAGCAGACCGCTGGAGGTGCACCCTATCAATTCGCCCGGCGCGAGGTGCTCGGAGAGAAAGGCCGGAAGACTCTCGGGCGGCGCGCCCGCGGAGGCATCGACAAAACAGAAGAGGACATCCGGGGCCTCGCCCCGGAAATCCCGCCGGATGCTGTGCGCCACATCGGCGACGGCCTGTCGCCAATCGGATGCGTTCGAAGATGCGGAGGTCCATTGCATGGGGACGGCCGTGCCTCCTTCAGGGCCGCCAGAGATACAGGAAGCGCGGCGTTTGCAGATCACTCATCAAGTCGCGGACGGCGCCGGCGGGAGTGTCCATGCCGGAGAGCAGATCCAGCAGGCGCGGCTCCGTTCCGTAGCGGATAACTTTCACGTCCTCCTCGCCCAGGAGGGCCGCCATGCGGGACACGGCCTCGTCCCAATAGCCGATCTCGTCAATCAGGTCCTGCTCGAGGGCCTCCTCCGCGGAGAAAATGCGGCCGTCGGCGAGCGTATCGAGGGCGGCGCCGGGGATGTTGCGGCGGGAGTGGACAATCCCCCGGAAGCGTTCGTGCATGGTGTCGACCACGTCCTGCAGCAGGGCGACCTGGTCCGGATCGACCTCCCGGAACGGGTTCAGCAAATCCTTGTTCTGCCCCGATTTGATGGTGGTATCGCGCACCCCGATGTCCCGGCTGAGCTCGTGCCAGTTGAGGGTGCTCATGAGAACCCCGATCGACCCGACGATCGCCGTGGGCTCTGCGATCAGCCAGTCCGCGGCGACCCCGACGTAGTAGCCGCCGGAGGCGGCCATATCGCGGGTAAACATCACCACCCGCCGATCCTCGCGGCTCTCGCGGAAGGTGCGCACCGCATGGTGGAGTTCATCGCTGGGGGAGATGGCACCGCCCGGAGAATCCACTTCGAGGATCAGCCCCCTGACGTCTTCGTCTTCTGTTGCGGCCCGGATGTGACCGATGATCCTCTCAATCTTATCCACCGGCGGCGCCAGGAACCCGCCCTGTGCCTCCCGGGTAATGATGCCGCTCACCGGGATGCGGACGACCTTCACGTCGCCCTGGCCGTAGGACCAGCGCTGCTGCACACGCGGCACCTCGTCGAACCCGTGCTCGCGCGCACTCATCGGCGTCCCGCGGCCCGCCGCCATGCCGATCAGCATGGCAAAATTCAGCACCACGCTGAACACCAGCAGAACCCCGAGAACCGCGAGCGCGATCCAGAATCCGGTTGTCGAACGTCTTCGTTCCATGTTGAATGACCTCGTGTGCGAAAGGGTACGGAAAAACCCGGCAAATGCAAACCGAGAACCCGGAGCCCCCGGCTCCGCGCCCAGGAAAGGAAGCTCCCATGCGCGTCACGCCTTTTGTCGCCTCCCGATTCGCCAGCGACGGCGGGGCCATGTTCGGCCTCGTGCCCAAACCCATCTGGTCCCGGCGCATCCCCGCCGACGACCGCAACGCCATCCCGCAAAACGCCAACTGTCTCTTTCTCGAGCTGGAAGACGGGCGGCGGGGCCTCGTCGATACGGGATGCGGACATCCGGACCGGTTCTCCGACAAGGAGCGGGCGATCCACCAGCTCGGCGACGGCTGGCCCCTGCTGGATTTCCTGGACGGTCGCGGGGTCGCGCCCGCGGACCTCGATTTTGTCATCTTCTCCCACCTCCACTGGGACCATGCCGGGGGCGCGGGGCGGCCCGACGGCGAGGGGCAGATCCGCCCCGTGTTTCCCAACGCCCGCCACATTGTGCACCGGGTGGAGTGGCAGGATGCCGTGTCCGGCGACCCGCTGCTCTACAAATCCTACCCCGAGAATGTCATCGCGCCCCTCCGGGACCTGGGAGAGGGACTCACGGCAATCGAGGCAAACGAAGAAGAGGTCCTGCCGGGTGTATCCCTGATCCGAAGCGGCGGGCATACCCGGGGCCACTGCATTGTGCAGATCCGGGATGAAGACCTGGAGATCGTCCACCCCGCCGCCTCCAGCCTGCCCCGCATAAAGGAACTGGTCTTCGCCGCGGACGTATGCCCCACGCGCCACCACCTCCCGCTGGTCTTCCAGACAGCGTACGACACCTATCCGCTGGACACCCGGCGATGGAAGATGCACTGGCTGGCCCAGATTGCCCTGGAGGGCATGCTGCTGGCGTTTGACCACGACCCCGATGCGGCGGCGGTGACCCTGCAGAATGACGCGCACGGCCAGTACCAGGTCAAAGACACCCTCCCCGCGGGCACCGAATGAGCCGGGGCGCGCCCTCTCTGGACCGGCTGGAAGCGCGCATCACCCGGTGCCGGGCCTGCCCCCGCCTGGTGGCATGGCGCGAGCGGGTCGGACGCGAAAAGCGCCGCGCCTACGCCGACCAGACGTATTGGGCCCGACCGGTACCCGGCTTTGGCGATCCCCGCGCCCGCCTGCTGGTGGTGGGCCTGGCCCCCGCCGCGCACGGCGCCAACCGGACCGGCCGCATGTTCACCGGGGATCGCTCCGGCGACTGGCTGTACGCCGCCCTGCACCGCGCCGGGTTTGCCGGCCAGGCTGAATCCACGGGCCGGGACGACGGCCTGACCCTGACCGACGCCTTCATCACCGCGATTGTCCGCTGCGCGCCGCCCGCGAACAAACCCACCACGGAGGAGCGCGATCGATGCCTGCCGTGGCTGCAGCAGGAATGGGACCGGCTTCCGAATATCCGCGTCATCCTCGCCCTGGGCGGATTCGGGTGGACCAACGTCCTCCATGTGCTGCGCGACCGGGGCCACCCGGTCACCCCCAAACCGCGGTTCGGCCACGGCGCGGAAGCGGACGTGGGGCCCTACACCCTGATCGGCAGCTACCACCCGAGCCAGCAGAACACCTTCACCGGCCGCCTGACCCGCGAGATGCTGGACTCGGTATTCGCGCGCATCCACACGCGGCTGGACCAGGCCCGGCCGGGACCTTCGCTTCAGGGCCGCCCGCAGCCATGAGTCCCCGGCGGCTCTACGGATACTGACCGGGGCGGTCGAGGCCGGTGGTCTCCGGGAGTCCGAAGAGGCGGTTCATGACCTGGAGGGCATTGCCGGCCTGCCCCTTGACCAGGTTGTCGATATGGCTCAGAACGCGCAGCGTCCCGGTCCGCTCATCGGCGTCCACAATGAGATTGCAATAATTGGACCCGCGCACGTGCTGGGTTCCAATGGCTGCATCGCGGTCGAAGATGCGCACAAACGGGGCCTCCGCGTAGAACTGCCGGTAGGTATCGATCAGCGTTCCGCGGTCCCAGCCCTCGGGCAGGGGCGCGTACAGGCAGGCGAGGATGCCCCGGGTCATGGGGACCACCTGCGAGGTGACCGCGGCTTTCAGCTCCCGTCCGGCCAGCCCGGAGAGGACCTTTTCCACTTCGCAGGTGTGCTGGTGGCCCGTGAGCCGGTAGGCATTGAGGTTTTCCAGGCGGGCCGGGAAGTGGTGCAGAGGGCTCGGCTTCTTCCCCGCCCCGGAGACCCCCGTTTTGCAGTCGCAGATGAGGCGGTCGCCTTCGAGGGCGCCCGCGGATGCCGCGGGGGCGAGACCGAGTGTACAGGCCACGGCAAAGCAGCCCACATTTCCCACGACCCGGGTGTCCGGGGTCAACCGGTCGGCAAACAGTTCCGGGCACCCGTAGACGGCTTCCGCCAGGAGGTCGGGGGATTCGTGGTGCGGATCTTTGCCGATCCGCGTCGCGTAGTCCGCGTAGTCCGCTTCGTTGTCGAACCGGAAGTCGCCACTGTAATCGATCACGCGCGCCCCCCGGTCCAACTCCGCGGGGGCGGCCTTCATCGCGACCCGGTCGGGGGTGGCAAAAAAGACAACATCCGCCTCTTCGCGGGCGGAGGGATCGTCCGGGGCCACGACATTCAAATCGCAATAGCCGGTCAGATGGGGATACACCGCGGATACGGGGCGCCCGACCTCGGCCTGGGCCACCAGGGCGCGGATCTCCACCTCCGGGTGCGCGGTCAGCAGTTCGATAATGCCCACGCCGCCGTATCCGGTGGCGCCGACAATTTTGGCTTTAATCATGGTTCACGTCCTCCGGGAGCTGCATACAGGGAGAGGCAACGGTGTGGATTTCCCGGGGTGGTGTCAATGCCCGTTCGAAAGAAAAACGGGTTACCCGGAGGCGGGGGCGGTCCGCTCCAGTTTGCCGTCGAGGATCTCCCGCACTTTTTCTCCGAGGGTGGTGCGGTCGAAGGGCTTCTGCAGCACCGCCTGGCCGTGGCGGAGAAGATTGTTGTCCATCAAATGCTGCTCCGGGTATCCCGAGACAAACAGGATGGCCATCTCCTCGCGCTCCTCGGACAGGACCTCCGCCAGCTCGCGTCCATCCATCCCCGGCATGATCAGGTCGGTCATCAGCAGGTCGATCGGCTCCCGGGTGTTCCGGGCCAGGTCGAGCGCCGCGGCCCCGCTGTTGGCCTCGAGAATCCGATAGCCCAGGCTCTCCAGCGCCCGCACCGAGATCCGGCGGACGGAGTCGTCGTCTTCCGCCACCAGGACCAGTTCCTCCCCTCCCCGGCACTCCTCCACCTCGTCTTCGGCTTCCGACACCAGTGTGGCGTCCGGCACGTGCGGCAGATAGATCTTGAAGGTGCTCCCCCGTCCCGGTTCGCTGTACACGGCGACGTGCCCGCCGTGCTGCTTGACGATTCCGTAGGCCGTCGACAGTCCGAGGCCCGTTCCGCGGCCCCGCTCCTTGGTGGTGAAGAACGGCTCGAAAATCTGCCGCTGCGTCTCTTTATCCATCCCCGTGCCCGAGTCCGACACACAGATGGCGACGAAGGGATCTTCGGAGGGGTCCACGGCTTCCACGAGCTGCACCGCCAGGGCCGTATTCAGACGGGGAAAGGTGGACAGTTGAACGAGCAGGCGCCCCCCTTGCGGCATGGCGTCCCTGGCGTTGACGGCCAGGTTCACCAGGACCTGTTCAATCTGCCCGGGGTCCACTTTCACCATCATGGGCGCATCGGAATAGCGGATGTCGCACTCCACGCGTTCGCCCAACAGCCGGGTCAGCATTTTCTCCAGGCCCCGGAGGATCTGATTCAGGTCAATCAGGCGGGGAGACAGGGCCTGCCGGCGGGAAAAGGCGAGAAGCTGGCGGGTCAGGTTCGACGCCCGGTGGGAGGCCCGCACAATCTCCTCCAGGTCGCCGTGCACCACGGACATCGGGTCGAGATGATCCTGGATGAACTGGGCGCTGTTCATGATGACCATCAGGAGATTATTGAAATCGTGCGCCACCCCGCCGGCGAGTTCCCCGACCGCCTGCATCTTCTGAGACTGGCGAAGCTGGTTCTCCAGGGCGACCTCGCGGGTGACATCGCGCTTCACCGCGGCGTAGTTCATCACTTTGCCCCGCTCGTCGCGGACGGGGAAGAAAACGGCTTCCTCCTCGAACAATTTGCCGTCCTTGCGGCGATCGATGATGTGGCCTTTCCACGGGTCGCCGGCCAGGAGGGTATCCCAGAGCTTCTGATAGAATTCCTGGTCGTGCTGTCCGCTCTGGAGAAACCGGGGGTTGTGCCCGATGACCTCTTCCCGGCTGTACCCCGTGACCTGCTCGAACGTGGGGTTTACGTACTGAATGACGGCATCCAGGTCGGTGATCATAATGGACTCGGACGCCTGCTCGACCACCGCGGCGAACCGGGCCAGTTCCGCCTCCGCTTCCTTGCGTTCGATGAGGTCCCCGAGCAGCGAACAGAAGACGGCGACCACCTCCTGCTGATCCGGATCGCACGCCTCGCCGGTGATGGCCCGGTCATTGCAGAAGACCCCGACCACATTCTTTCCGCTGTCCAGGATGGGCGTGATCACCACCCACCCCCGCTGGGCGGTCTCGTAGTGTTCATCCCGCCAGTTGTAATGTTCGTGCTCGGCGTACGCCCAGCGGCCGTCCCCCTGCCTCAACTCCTCGATCTTTTCCTGCCATCGGTCGTTGTGCAGGAAGGCCCCGCGGCTCTCATCGGTGGTGTTGCCGGACAAATCGGTGCCGAAGGTCCCGTGCATGCCGTCCTCGTCGCGAAGGAAGAGACCGCAGCGCTCCAACCCCAACCGTTGCCGGGCGAGTTCAACCGCACCCCGGCACACATCGCGGGCATTTGCCAGCCCGATGAGTTCGTCAGTGATTTCCACCACCGCGCGCAGACCGTGCAGCAGGGTTCGCTGCCGCTGGGCGGTGCGGTTGAGTTCCGTGGTATCCCGGCCGGTGGCCTGAAACATCGCCGGGCGTCCCTGTTCGTCGAAAAACGCGCGGTTCGTCCACATCACCCAGCGGGCGACCCCCTCCTGGTGGACAATCCGGTTTTCATGGACCTGCACCGGTCGGTCCGGGTCGAATCCCTCGAGGTGCGCCCGCAGATCCTCGGCATCCTCGGGGGCTACATGATCAAAAATCGAGGAATCGGCCACAGCCTCCGGGGCGATGTTGAAGTACCGGCAAAAGGCATCGTTGGCGAAGGTCAATGTGCCGTCGGGCAGAAACCGGCACACCATCTCGGTCAGATCCTCGACGATGCCGCGATACCGCCGTTCACTGTCCTCGAGCCGTCGCTGCGCTTCCTGCCATTCGGTTACGTCGCGGCCGGAGAGCAGGATCGAGGGCATGTCCCGGTGAGCCTCCCGGAAGAGGGTGAGCCGCCACACCACGCAGCGGCGCGTGCCGCTCTTCTGGAGCAGCGGGCACTCGAATGTAGTGACATCGCCCGTGTCCCCCCGCAACACCGTCTGAAACCTCTCCCGGCATTCGCGGCGCCATTCCTTCGGCACACAGGTTTCAAACCAATCCCGTCCCGCCAGTTCCGCCGGACTCCACTCGGCGAGTTCGGCCCCCGCCGGATTGAGCCGGGCCACCCGCCCGTCCGCCTCCACGCGAACCGTGATGTTCCCGGTCACGTCGAGGTAGCGCTGCAGCCGTTGCTTCTCCTGCCGCAGGTCCGATTCGGCCCTGCGGCGCCCGGATACTTCTTCATTCAACTGGTCCCGGGTCAACGCCGCTTTCACCGCCTCCGCAAACCGCTGCATCAGAGGCTTCAGCATCTCCAACACGCTGCGGGGGACCGCATCCTCTTCACCGGGAAACCACGTGGTGAGGAGACCGAGCTCGCCGAGCGGCATCACCAGAATCGTCCCGGCCGGTGTCTCCCCCGGCGGCAGGAGCCCCCGCGCTGCATCCGCCGCGGCCGCTATGCACATCGGCCCGCTCTCGTAGCGGTAGCGGGCCAGGGTGTGGGTCCCGGGAAGAGCTGCGTCCGCGGAAAACCGCGCCGGCATATCGCAAAAGGCGACAAGCCCGCTTTCGTGCATTCGGCTCCCGTCGCCCTCATCCCCGGAATGCGGCAGCAGGCTGGACCGCAGCCAGACCCCGGCGTGCCGGGCCATACTCTTCTCCACCCAGCTCGTTAAAAACCGCTCGCAACAACGCGAAATGGAGGGATGCGACCCGATATTCAGGGCGAGTTCATACAGATCGCCCGCATGACCCACCAGCTTCTGAACGGGATGACACGCACCACTCATCATTGATTGTCCCACGCCCTGTCCGTCTCACGGTTCATTCGCGATCCCCTTCCCACACAACCTGAAAAAAGGAGTCAATTTATGCAGGTCAAACGCGAATGTTAAAGAATTTTCGTTGAGTGCAACGATGTTTCCATTTTTTGCGATCTCCTCGGCAACCGCTCTGGTTCGGCT
>CAZCOO010000054.1:0-15261 GCA_964500395.1 uncultured Verrucomicrobiota bacterium | reverse complement strand
CCTCGATCTCGCGCCGCAGGTTTTTCCGGACTTCCTTCAATCGCTGCTGCACCTCGAAGCGCTGCTCGCGGAATTTCTCGATCTCCGCCTGCTGCTCGGGGCTGATGATGTACTGCTGGTCTTCGGACTTGGCCGCCTGCAGCTCCTGGAGGCGGGCCTGGGCCTGCTCGAGCTGCGCCTGGAGCCGCTCTTCTTCGGCCTGCCACCGCTTCTGGGCCTCCTGCTGGAGGGCCTGCACCCGGTCGAAGGGCCGGTTGTAGATGCCGCGGCTGCGCAGCCCGATGAGCGCCGGGTTGCCCGCGGTCTGCTCCACGAGGTTCAGCACAAAGTTCAGATTGTCGTTGCGCGGCTGCACGAATGACTGCCCGAAGAAGCTCCCCCGCTGCACGCTGAAGTCGTCGGCGAGCAGGTCCGCGTCCGCGATGACGGCGACCACGGTCTCTTCGGTGCTTTCGGCGAGGTGATCGTCCCCGGCGGGCGCGTCCTCATCCTCCGTGCGGTCGCCGCCTTCATCCGGATCCGCGGGCGGCCCTTCCGGAAACGCCGAGGGAAAGACCCCGTGCAGACGGATGGCCAGGGGGGAGGCCTCGGCTTCCTCGCCCATGTCCATGATCTGCCGCGCCGGGCTGGACGCGGCGAAGGAATCCACCAGCCAGGTCTCCGGGGAGGTCTCCAGCAGGACGTCCCGGCTCAGCCCCTCGACCGGCTCTCCCCGGAGCACGCCGGCAAAGGGCATCATGAGCATCTCCAGCCCGCTGGTCGCCACTTCCTCGTCGGCGATATGCGGCTCCCCGAGGGTGAGCCAGGCGGGGGCCTCGCCGACCTGGCCCTGTCCGAAGTTCACCCGGCTCGCCGCCCGCATGTCCGCGGCCACCCGCGTCCCCGGCATGGTGATGCCCCAGGAGGCGAGCAGGCGGCTCAGGTCCGAGGCATTGTTCACCCGGCCGCGCATCCGGCTCCCCGCCTCGTCGGAGATGCACAGCGGATCGACAAACGCGATCAGGCGGCCCCCGCGCATCACGAATTGATCGAGGTGGTAAAAGGACGCGGCCGAGAGGTCTTTGGGGTGGATCACCATCAGGGTGTCGATATCGTCCGGGATGGGCGAATCCTCCGGCTGCACCCGGCGCACGTCGTAGAGGCGCTGCAGTTCTTCCATGATCACCCAGGGCTGCGGGCCCTGCTGCATCATCATGGGCGACGACGGCATCCCCATCACCGGCAGGGAACTCATCACCCCGATCACCGGCTTGTCATCCGTGGCGACCTCGTCGATGAGCTGGGTGATGCGGTACTCGAGCTGCGGCTCCATCCCCGGCGCCATGAACGGAATCGCGGCCTCGCGCGTGCCGCTCACCGCCACCAGGCCGATGTAAAACGCCGGCCCGCCCATCATGCCCATGGACTGGGCGGAGAGGCCGTAGCGCTCCGCCCACTGCTCCTCGTCGGAGTCGGGCCGGGGGTCGTAATACTCCACCTCGAGTTCGCCGCCGGCCCGGTTGTCGTATTCCTTGAGGAGGTCTTCGATGCGCTCGGCGTAATTTTTCAGGCTCACCGGGATCCCCTCCATGCTCTCCGAAAAGTAGAACTTGAGGGTCACGGGCCGGTCCAGCTCGCCGAGAATCCGGCGGGTGCCGTCGGACAGGGTGTAGAGATTTTCCTCCGTCATATCCAGCCGCAGGCGCAGCGGGCTGACCAGCACGTTGACGGCCACCAGGATGCCCAGCACCAGCAGCACCCCGGCCAGCCCGGTCAGGACGTGCGGGGAGCCCCCCAACGGGCCGGGCGCTTGTTTCGGATGATTCGATTCGCTCGACATACTCATTCCTCCCTCAGCGCGCGACGCGGTTTTGCAGCACCACCTGGGTGGCGAAGAGCATGAACCCGGTCACGCTCACAAAGTAGACCACGTCGCGCAGGTCCAGGATTCCACGCTGCAGAATCTCGTAATGGAGCATAAAGCTGAACGACGACACGGCATCGATGACCGCCCCCGGCATAAACGAGCCGAAGAAATCCGTCACCGGCGGATAGCCCGCCAGCACCAGGAACAGGCCCAGCACCACCGCGAGCACAAAGCTGATCACCTGGTTGCGGGTAATCGCGGAGGTAAAGATCCCCACCCCCACGTAGGCCGCGGCCAGCAGGGCGCTGCCGAGGTAGCCGGTGACGACCACGCCCAGGTCCGGTTCGCCCAGGTACATCGCCGTGAGCACGATCGGAAACGTCAGCACCAGCGCCAGCAGGATGAACAGCCAGGCCGCGAGGAATTTCCCCAGAATGGCCTCGGGGACCGTCACCGGCTGGGTGAGCAGAAGTTCAATCGTCTGGGATCGCCGCTCCTCCGCCCACAGCCGCATGGCCGCCGCCGGCACCAGGATCAGGTACAGCCACGGGTGCCAGATGAAGAAGAACGCCCGCAGATCCGCCTGGCCGGCCTCGTAAAACCGGCTCACCCCGAAGGTGAAAAACCCGGCCAGCACCAGGAAGATCACGATGAACACGTACGCCACCGGCGAGTTGAAGTACGCGCCCCATTCTCGTTTGAAGATCGTCATCACTCGCTGCACGGACATTATTCGCCCTCCCCTTCCGGTTCCGCCTCGGCGGTCACGTCCTCCGTGGACGTCATTTGCATAAACACATCGTCCAGCCGTCCTTCGTGGGTCTCAATCCGTTCCACGGCCCAGTCGCGGGCGCGGGCCTCCGCCAGCACCGCCTCGGTCACCGGCCGCCCGTTGGCCGGGAACACCCGGAACGCCGGCGCGCCGTCGGGCTCCGCGGCCGGCAGATCCTCGACGCGGCCCACCGGCTCCAGCCCGCCCAGGGCGGCGCGAACGTCCTCCGCCGGCCCCTTCAGCGAAACCGTGCACGCCTGGTGCAGGCGGCTGCGGGCCTTGAGCGCCTCCGGACGGCTGTCCGTCACCACCCGGCCGCGGCTGATGATGATCACCCGGTTGCACACCGCCTCCACTTCTTCCAGGATGTGGGTGGAGAGAATAATGCTCTTGGTCTTCGCCATGTGCCGGATCATGTCCCGCACCACCTTCTTCTGGTTCGGGTCCAGTCCGTCGGTCGGTTCGTCCAGGATCAGCGCCGGCGGATCGTGGATCAGCGCCTGGGCAAAACAGGTGCGCTGGCGGTACCCCTTGGAAAGCGTGTCGATGGTCTGGTGCTCGACCTCGCGGAGAAAACAGGTCTCGATGATCTCGTCGACCTTGACCGCATTCTCCTTGCCCCGGAACCCGCGCAATTCCGCCACGAAGCCGAGAAACTCGGTGACGGTCATATCCCCGTAGAGGGGGGCGTTTTCCGGGAGATACCCCACGTGCTGCCGGGCCTCGATGGGCGACTCCAGGATATCAAAGCCTTCGATCTCCGCCGTGCCCGACGTGGGCGGCAGAAAACCGGTAATCATTCGCATGCTGGTGGTTTTGCCCGCCCCGTTGGGACCGAGAAAGCCGAGTACGGTCCCCTTGTCGACTGTGAACGACACATCATCCACGGCGCGGCGCTCGCCAAAATCTTTCACCAGGTTCCTGACACGGATCATACCCCGTCCTCCTTAACCGTTCTGTGCCGGGTGGCGATGCCGTTTTGAGCATCGGAGGGGATAAGACAAGGCCGAGCCGCCCGTGTTCAATAAAAATCGCGCGGCCGGCCTTCCGCCCCACACCCCCTCCTCCTCCCGCATTGACGCCCCCGGCCGGCGGGGATAGGATTACAGGACGTTCAACGTTTTTGCACTGCGCACTCCCGCTCGGGAAAAGGAACCCAGGAGGCCCGTACATCATGAACCGATTGCTTTCCGCGCTCGCGCTCGCCCTCACCGTGTCCGTCGCCGGCGGCCTGTTGACCGCCTGCAATACCGCCTACCAGCCGGCGACCGGGGAAGTCGTCTCCGAAGAAGACCGCGCGCTCACCGTCCAGGTCTACGATCGTCTCCGCGAAGACCCGGTCACCTCCGACTACACCTTCGGCGTCAAGGTCTCCGACGGCATCGTCACCCTCCGGGGCGTCGTGCCCGACGCCGGGGCCCGGGCCCGGGCCGTCGCCGTCGCGCGCGGAACCGACGGCGTCGTCGGCGTCGTCAACGAGCTGGTGCGCTGATCCGGGCCATCCCCCCCCGGGCGCGGGCATGCGGGGCCGCCGTCATCCGGATCGTCCCCCTGTCCCTGCTTGTCGGCCCGCTCCTTTCCTGCACCAGCCCCGACCCCGCCCACCGGGCCGCGCAGCGGGTGCGGACCGCCGACGGGGGCCATCGCCTCGCCCTCACCGGCATCCCGGCCGGGGCCGCCGCCCGGGCGCCCCACGCAGCCCCCTACGCCGCCGCTCTCCAGTACTGGGGCGCCCCCATCCCCCCCGGTCTCGGGGAGCGGGCCGCCCCGCCCCGGCAGTGGCTCGCCGCGGGTCGCCCCCCCGCCCGGTGGGTCTACCACGCCGACCGACACGGGCTCTGGCTCTCCCTCAGACCGTCGACACCCGGCGAGCTGCGCTCCCTGATCGCCCGCGGCATCCCCCCGCTGATTCTGCGGGCCCCGCCGCCGGACCCCGACGGCTGGCCCGCCTCGCTCTCCATGATGCTGCTCACCGGCGTGGACCGGACCCGGCGCGAATGGAGCGCGCTCACCGCCCGCGGCCTCGCCACCTCACTGCCTCACGAACGCCTCACCAACCAGTGGCACCGCGCCGGCGCCCCCCTCCTCCTGCTGTGCCCGCCCCGGGCCGCCCCCGCACCCCTCAGCGAGCGGGATCTCCTCACCCGGGGCGATCACTACGCCCGTCGCGGGCTCTGGGCAGAGGCCATGGCCGACTGGCGCCCCCTTCTCCACGCTCATCCCGGGGACGCCTCCCTCCTCACCCGCCTGGGCAACGCGCACCGGGCCCTCGGCCGCCCCCGCCGCGCCGAACAGCACTACCGCGAAGCCCTCGCCGCCGATGACCGCCATGCCCCGGCCTACAATGCCCTCGCCTACCTGCTCACCGAAACCGGCGGCCGGGGGGAAGAAGCCATCCGGCTCGCCCGCCAGGCCGTCGCACTCGATCCGACCCGCGCCGCCTCGCTGGACACCCTCGGCGTCGCGCTGCTGGCCCGGGGCAAACCCGAGGAAGCCGTGCGGATCCTCAACCGGGCCGCCGCCCGGGCCAAAGACCTCCCGCCCGATCAACGGGCCCTCATCACCCTCCACCTCGCCCGGGCGCTGCAGGCCCGGGGCCGGCCCCATCTCGCCCGGGAAGCCCTCCTCGATGCCCTCGGCTTCGGCGCCCCCCTCTCGCTCTCCCCGGCTCTCGTCTCCCTCCTCCCGCCGAACTACCCCGCCTTCCCGTAACGCACCCCCTCGCCCTCCGCCTTGACCCCCCTTCCGGATCCGCTATATGGTGTCCGAATGCAGTCCAATGACGACATCTATCGCAAGGACGATCCCCCCGCCCTCGCCCGCCGGCGAACCTCCGCCCGACCCGCGTCGGGATCGCGGCGGCGGCGCAGCGCTTCGTCCTCCCGGCGGTCCGACAGCAGCCGCCGATCCTCGCGCACCGACCGGGACTGGAACCGCGAGGGCACCTGGTCCAGCCGCGGCAACCAGGCCCGGCAGGACCCCAGCCGCATCTCCCGGCGCCCCGGGTCCTCCCGGCGCCGCCGAAAGAAACAAAACAGTCTCCTCCCCCGCCTCGTGATGATCGGCCTCTCCGTCCTCCTGATCGGCTACCTGGGGTTCCTGGGCTGGTTCCTCACCGTGGGGAGCCGGCCGGATGCCGCCGCAACGACGCCGGCCGAACCGGCCGAGCCCGCGGCCCCCGCGCCCCCGCCCTCCGAGGTCGATTACTCCAGGGAGATCAGCCGGTGGGAGACGGTCGACCGGCTCATCCAGACCGCCCAGGGGATGATCGCCCAGGGGCAATCCGACCTCGCCCTCGACCGGCTGCAGTCCGCCCGCGAACGCGCTCCCGACAACGTGCGGGTCCTGCGGGAGCTGGGCCGCCTGCAACTGGAGCGGGATGAGTACGCCGCGGCCGAACCCCTCTTCCGCGAGGCCCTGGCCATCGATCCGTTCCACAGCGCGACCCGCCTCAACCTCGGCCGGGCCCTCATGGGCCGCACCCTGTACGCGGAAGTCATCTCCGTCGCCGAATGGATTCTGGAGGCCGACGCCTACTCCGTCCCCGCCCACCGCCTCGCCGCCGATGCCTACCTCAGCCTCGACGAGCCCGCCAAGGCCCTCGCCCACCTGCGCCGCCTCGCCAACCTCGACCAGGACGACATCATCGCGGAAAACCGCCTCGCCTCCGCCTACACCATGATCGGCGAATACGACAAAGCCGTCGACCTCTACCGGAGCATCATCCGCAAAGACCCGGAAAAATCCGTCACCTACTTCAACCTCGCCGCCTGCTACGCCAGGCAGGGCGAGGCCGAAGCCGCCGTCGAAGTGCTCGACCGCGCCCTCGACACCTTCGGCCGCGCCTACATCACCACCTGGATGAAAAGCGAAGACTTCGACTCCATCCGGGACGCCGATGAATTCCAGGCCTTCAGCCGCACCGCCGGCATCGCCGACGGGAGCTGACCCGCGCCCCCGGACGGATCTCTCGCTGATGAATGAGGGGGAAAGCCGTGCCCGATGAATACGATTGAAGGGGACGGGCGGGGTCCGGATAATGCGGGGCCATGATTGTGGGCGTCGATACGGGCGGGACCTTCACCGACCTGGTGCTGTACGACGGGACGCAGCTTCTCTCCTGGAAGCTTCCCTCGACCCCCGGGGACTACGCCCGCGCGGTGCTGCAGGGCGTGGAGCACCTCGCGCCCGCGGCGGACGATCCCTTCACCCTGGTCCACTCCTCGACGGTGGCCACCAATGCCCTGCTCGAGCGCAGGGGCGCCCGGACCGCGCTGGTCGCCACCGAGGGATTCCGCGATGTCCTGGAGATCGGCCGCCAGGACCGGCCCGACCTCTACAACCTGCAGACCGAACGCCCCGCCCCGCTGGTCCCGCGCGCGAGGCGCTTCGAAGTCCGCGAACGCATCTCCGCCGATGGGGAGGTGCTGACCCCCCTCGACGAGGCCGCCCTCCGGCCGCTGGTCGACCGCCTCCGCAAAAAGAAGGTCGAGTCGGTGGCCGTGTGCCTGCTGTTTTCCTTTCTCTCGCCCCGCCATGAGCAGGCCGTGGGGCGCGCCTTGCGCCGGGCCGGCTTTGCCGTCTCGCTCTCGTCCGACATCCTCCCGGAGTTCCGGGAATACGAGCGCACCAGCACCACCGCGATCAATGCCTTTGTCTCGCCGGTGATGACCGCCTATATCAACCGCATCGCCCGGCGGGCGAACTCCCTCGGGGCGGGCGCCCTCCGCATCGTGCAGTCGAACGGGGGGAGCCTCTCCGCCCGGGCGGCGGGCTCGCGGGCGGTCCGCACCCTGCTGTCCGGGCCGGCCGCCGGGGTCGCCGGGGCCGTCCAGGTCGGACGCCAGGCCCTGCGCCCGACCCGGTCCGACCCGCTCCGCCTCATCACGTTTGACATGGGCGGGACGTCTACCGACGTGTCTCTGGTCGACGGAGACTTCCAGGTGACCGCCGAGGGGACCATCGGCGGGCTTCCCGTGCACGTGCCCATGATCGATATTCACACCGTCGGCGCCGGCGGCGGCTCCCTGGCCCATGTCGATCCCGGCGGGCTCCTGCACGTGGGCCCGCGGAGCGCCGGCGCGGATCCCGGGCCCGCCTGCTACGGGCGCGGCTCCCTTCCCGCCGTCACCGATGCAAACCTCGTGCTGGGCCGCATCCACCCCGGGCTCTTCCTCGGCGGGCGCATGCGGCTGGATCCGGAACGGGCGGAGCGCGCCCTCCGCCCCCTGGCCCGCCGACTGGACCTCTCCGTGCCCGAGGCGGCGCGGGCCGTGATCCGCCTGGTCAATGCCAACATGGAACGGGCCATCCGCGTGATCTCCGTCGAACGCGGGCACGACCCCCGGCAGTTCACCCTGGTGAGCTTCGGCGGGGCCGGCGGACTGCACGCGTGCGACCTGGCCGCGGCCCTGGGCATGCCGCGGGTGCTGATCCCCCGCCATCCGGGCGTCCTCTCCGCCCTGGGCTGCATCGCCGAGGACGTGATCAAGGATGCCTCCCGCACGGTCATGCTGCCGCACGCGGAGGCCGCGGCGCCCCGGCTCGATACACTCTTCCGCCCGCTGCGCCGGCGCATGCAGAAGGAAATGGCGCGGGAAGGGTTCGCCCCCGATGCCATCCGCCTGGAACCGGCGCTCGACCTGCGGTACGAAGGACAATCCTACGAAGTCACCGTGCCCTACGACGGCGACCCGGCCGCCGCCGAAGACGCCTTCCACCGCGAACACCGCCGCCTGTACGGCCACGCCACCCCGGGCCTCCCGCTCGAGTGGGTCAACCTCCGCCTCCGGGCTGTCGGCCCCCTGGACAAACCCGCCCTGCCGCGCATTCCCCGCGGCGGCGCCTCCCCCGCGCCCGCGCTTCTGCGACACGCCGGCCGGACCCCGCTCTACCGGCGCGAGGCCCTGCGGGCCGGCAACCGCCTGCACGGTCCGGCCATCGTACTCGAAGACTTCTCCACCCACTGGATCCCCCCGCCGTGGTCCGCCCGCGTCGATGCGTGGGGGCACCTGCGGATCGAACAAACCGAGTAGGCACGCCATGAGCAAACGGACCCCATCCATCCCACCGGCCGATCGCGCCATCTTTGCCAGCCTCTACCGCAGCATCACCGAGGAGATGGGCGGCGTGCTCCGCCGGACCGCCTATTCGCCCAACATCAAAGAGCGGCGCGATTTCTCCTGTGCCCTGTTCGATGCGGACGGCGCCATGGTCGCCCAGGCCGCCCACATCCCCGTCCACCTGGGCGCCATGCCCATGTCTGTGGCCGCGGTGCTCTCGGCGGCGCCCGATCTCCGGGCCGGGGACGTCATCATGCTCAACGACCCGTACGCCGGCGGCACCCATCTCCCGGACATCACGCTGGTGTCGCCCGTCCTGCATGGGAAGCACCGCGCGGCCCTTCTGGCCACCCGCGCCCACCACGCCGACGTCGGCGGCGTATCGCCGGGCTCTCTGCCGCTGGCGACCGAGATATACCAGGAGGGCCTGCGGATTCCCCCCGTGCCCCTCGCCCGGGGCGGGGTCGTGGACGAGGATCGCGTTCGCCTGCTCTGCGCCAATGTGCGCACCCCGGAGGAGCGGGAAGGCGACCTCCGGGCCCAGCTCGCCGCCCACAGGCTCGGAGAGCAGCGCCTGACCGAGGCCCTCGACCAGCACGGCCGCGCCCGCATCCGCGCCGGCATGCAGAGCCTGCTCGACCACGGACGGGAGGTGATGCAGAGCGTGATCCGGGCCATCCCCGACGGGACATACCGCTTTGAAGACCAACTCGACGGCGACGGCATCGACCCCGCCCCCCTGCCCATCCGGGCGGCCATTACCATCCGGGGGGCGCGCGCCCGGGTCGACTTTGCCGGGTCCTCCCCCGCCTGCGCGGGCAGCCTCAATGCCGTCGAGGCCATCACCCGCTCCGCGGTCACCTACTGCTTTCTGTGTCTGGCGGCCACGCCTTCCCGCCTCCACGGCGAACCCATCGACGACCCGCCGCTCAACGCCGGCTGTTTCCGCGCCATCGAGGTCGAGGCGCCCCGGGGCAGCCTCGTCAATGCCGAGCCGCCGCACGCCGTGGCCGGCGGCAACGTGGAAACCTCCCAGCGAATCGTCGACGTCGTCTTCGGCGCCCTGGCGCACGCCCTGCCGGACATCATCCCCGCCGCCTCCCAGGGCACCATGAACAACCTCACCCTCGGCGGGCGCGACCCCGCGCGCGGCCGGTCCTTCGCCTATTACGAAACCATCGGCGGCGGCATGGGCGCGCGCCCCGACCGGCCCGGCCTGGACGCCGTACAAACCCATATGACCAACACCCTGAACACCCCCGTGGAGGCCCTCGAATTTGCCGCGCCGCTGCGGGTCCGGCGGCTGGAGATCGCCGCCCGCACCGGGGGATCCGGCCGCCATCGCGGCGGACACGGCATCCGGCGGGAACTCGACATCCTCGCCCCCTGCACCGGCACCCTCCTCACCGACCGCCGGGACTCCGCCCCCTACGGCCTCGCCGGCGGGCGCCCGGGCACGAGCGGCCGCAACACCCTCACCCGCGCGAACCGCACCCGGACCCTGCCCGGGAAAACCCGGCTCGACCTTCAGCCCGGCGACACCCTCTCCCTCCGCACCCCCGGCGGCGGGGGGCACGGCCACACCTCCTGAGTTCCGAAACGGGACCCCCGTCCGGCAGATGATCATCGAAGCGGCAAGATCGGTGTGTACGAGTACGTGTACGAGTAAGGAGAAGGCGGGGGGGGCACGGCCACACCTGACCCCGCCTCCGGCAAAAACGGCCCCGCGCCGGGGCGAGCCCGGGGGACCTGTTGGCAATCCCTTCGGGGGTTGCGCGCGGCCCCATTTCCTCTCACACTGCCTCCATGCGCATGGCATGGCTCATCCCGATCCTCCTCGCCTGTCACCCGGGCCCTCCCGCCGGGGCGGAACCCGCCACCCGGATGCTGGCGGATTTTGAAGCGGGCAAGGCCCCCTTCTCCGGCGGGCGGCTGGAGCGCGGCACTCCCATCGCGGGCCGCGCGTCCCTCCGCGTCAACCGGCGCTACGCCTCGCTGGACGAGCGCCAGGACTGGTCGGGCTTCGATTACCTCCGGCTCGATGTGTACAACCCCCAACCGCACCCCGCCCGCTTCCTGGTGGAGATCCGCGATGCCGACTCGGAGGGCTACTGGAGCCGGGTCAACTTCCACACCGTCGCGCCCCCCGGCACCAGCACCGTCACCCTCTCCACCACCCACTACACCGGGGAGAAGTCGCGGCCCGGGCGCCCGCTCAAGCCCGGGGCCGTGACCGCCCTCATCCTCAATGTCTTCGACCACGGACCGCTCCTCTTTGACAACATTCGCCTCGAACGCACCGGCCCCGCCGGCGGGGCCGGCCAAGCGGACATCCTCGCCTGGGACTACGGGCCGCCCGACACCCCGCTCATGCCCGGCTTCGAACGCGGGCCCGTGCACAAGAAGCGGCCGGATCGCCGGGCGGGCTGGATGCGGGGCGGGGACAAAAAGCCCTACGACTGCCTCCAGCCCGATCCCCTGACCCGGGATCTGATCTTCACCGGATACGACACCTTCCGCATCGACCTCGAAAACGGGCGCTATCTCGCCGCTTTCAGCATCGAATTCCCCGGCGGCTACTGGGGCGAAGTGCAGAAATACCGGGAACGCGTGGTGCGGGCCAACGGCGTGGCGGTCGTCTCCAATCGGATGGACGCCGCGGCCTTTCGCTCGTGGTATTTCCGCCATGCGGACCGGGAGGACCGGCCGGGCATGGACGTGTTTGCCGAGTACATCGACCCCCTCATCGACTCACAGATCGTGCCCGTCACCGTGACCAACGGGCACCTCGATCTCTCCTTTTCCGGACAGGACTGGACCCCCTCCCTGTCCTACCTGGCCGTGGCCCCCGCGGAGCAGAAAATGGCCTTTGAGGCGTTCCTGGAGACCTCGCGCACGCGCCGCCGCGAGCACTTTCGAAACCACTTCCGCCAGGTGCCCCCCCCGCGTTCGGGCGCCGACGCCCCCGCGGCCGGGTATCGCCTGTTTCACCGTCCGTTCATGGCCGCCGTACACGCCCAGGACGGTCCGCGGGCGGGGGAGACGCTCCCGCCGGACGGACTCTCCATCACCGCCGCCCGCGGGGAGGAGCGCCCGCTCACCCTCGCCCTGCAACCCGGCGAACCCCTCGGCCCGATCGCCCTTCGCCTCTCGGCCTTCACGAACCAAAGCGGCGCCTCCCTCCCCGCGTCCTCCCTGCAGCCCGGCTGGATCGACTACCGCATCTCCCGCCACAACCTCTCCGGCAGCATCTTCTCTGTCCGGCCCCGATACTGGCACCCTCTGCCCGCGCCGGACGCCCCCGGCCTCACCCGCCGGTTCTGGCTCCGCCTCCGCGTCCCCGAAGACCAGGAGCCCGGCACATACCGCGGCACGCTCACGGTCGCCCCCGCGCGCGCGCCCGCCACGGACGTGCCCGTCACCATCCGCGCACTGCCCTTTGTCCTCCACCCCATCGACGACGTCCCCGTCGGGCCGTGGGGCTCGGGCATCCCCCTGCCGTGGTTCCGGGGCGCCCCCGCCACCGCCGCCTGGGAGCAGGACCTGTTCCACAAGACCCTGGCCGCGCTGCGGGAGGTCGGCGCCACCAGCCTCTCCGGCCGTCCGCGCGTCCGCGCCTCGTTCGAGGATGGCGCGGTAACCCTCCACACCCGCCCGGCCGATCGCGAAATGGCCCTGCTCCGGCAACACGGCTTCACCCGTCTCATCAGTTCCTACGGCATCCGGAATATCGGCTATGACCTCTACCGGGGCCTGGACGACGCCACCGCCCGCACCCACGGCTTCCCCGATGCCATGGCCGCGCTGCGCACCCTCTACACCGCACTCGACGACCACGCCGCCTCCAACCGCTGGGCCCGGGTGGCCTGGACCCTCTGCGACGAGCCGGGCGGAGCCCGTCTGCGGCGCGCCATCCGGGTGGCGGAGCAACACCGCACCATCTCCGTCGGCCTCGACCACCACACCTTCATGGGCGCCACCGCCCTCACCGGCGCCGATCCGGACGACCCCCACCTGCGGCTCGCCCGGGCCCTGAACCTCGCCGTCCTCAACCCACACGACCAAGACGCCGTCGAGGCCATTCGCGGAGCGGGCAACGCCTTCGGCTTCTACAACGGCGGCAACCGGTGGACCCTCGGGCGCTACATGAAAATGCTCGTCGATGACTGGGACCTCGCCCTGCGCCTCACCTGGCATTACAACAACAATGCCGGCGATCCCTACTATGCCCTCGACTCGCGGGAAGATGACTACAGTTGGTACAACAGCAATGCCGACGGCGAGCTCGTTCCCTCCATGACCCTGCTCCGCGAGGTCCTCCCCGGCTACAACGACTACCGCCTCTTCCGCACGCTCCAGGTCCGCCTGCAATCAGCCCCCGAGACCCCGGCTCGCCGGGCCGCCCGGGAACTCTACGACGACCTGCTGGACCTCACCCCCGGCGAGGACCGCTCCCCCCGCACCCGCACACCGGGCGAATACCTCGACGTCCGCAACCAACTCATCGACGCCATCCTCTCGCTTGAACCGTAACCCGCCCGGCCGGCGGCCGCAGAGCACTCCCTTCCCATCACAACACGAGGTGGGGCCGGCTCGCCGAGCCGGCCGTCTTCAGCCGCCCAACGCCCCGGCCCAAGCCCGGGGGATCTTCCTCGCCCGGCTCGGCCTCAATCCGGCCGGCCGTCGGCCGGCATCTGCCGGATGCGGATGGCTCCGACCCGCCCGGGAAACCCGGTCCGCGCCGGATAGGCCCAGGCCTGTCCCGGGGCGGGGACCGGCGCCCCGTTCGTCTGCCAGTTTGGATCCGTGAGGCTCTCCGTCGTCTCGACCCGGTACGTCCGCCCCGCGTAGGCCGTCCACGCCACGGCAATTGTTCCCCCGGCCCGCACGGCCGCGGACAGCCTGGGCGGATGGGCCCGCGAGTCGAGCACGCTGTTGGGCTCGTCCGCCGTGGGGAAGAGGAACCGCAGACATCGCGGCAGCCGCTTGTCCCACCAGAACTCGTTGTGCTCATGGCCGAAGCCGATGACGTGGTCGAGATCCGCCCGCAGCACATAGCCGTTGCGGAGGAGGTTGTCCCGCGCCTGCATGGTATCGGCCAGTCCGTCGTTGGTGAAGCCGCCGGAATCCCCGCTGTCGAGGTAGATGCGAAGCGGACGCCGGGGCGGATCCGCCAGCTTGTCGCGGGTCGCCCCGCACCGCCAGAAGGCGCTGGACATCGCCCCCACCCGGGAGACGCGGGCGGTGAACTCCCACCCGAGGTAGATCGACACCAGCCCCCCCATGGACGAGCCCAACACACCGGTATTCGCCGCGTTGGTGCGCGTCCGATACTGCGCATCGATCTGCGGCTTGAGCTCGCTGAATAACAGCGCCGCGTAGTCATCCGCCAACCCGTCCAGGCAGTCCGGCGGCTGGTACTCCGCCAGCCGGTTGGTCGGGTTGTTGTCCACGCCCACGATGATGGTCTCCCGCATGCGACCGTGGCGGATCTCGCGCGTGGCATTGGTATCCGCATTCCAGCTCCCGAAGGTCCCCATGTTGAGGAACAGGTTCTGCCCGTCGTGCATGTAGAGGACCGGGTAGCGTTTGCCGGTGTGCTCGTCGTAGCCGCGGGGGAGGTAGACCCGCACCGTCCGGCCGGGGAGATTGGTGCTGTTCAGGAAGAACGTCTCGATGCGGTGCGGCGACACAGTGTCCGCCGGCCGGTAGTTGTAGACGTCGCCGTCCTGCACCCAGCAGGCATCCAGCGGGGTCTCGTAATTGGCGCCCGCCACCCCGCCCGGATTGTCAAAGGCGCCGGCGTTGTCGGTGAAAACAAAGCTCAGGCTCCCGTCGTGGGCGCTGTTCAGCCCGTCCGCCCGCCACAGCGATTCGCCGGGCGTCCGCCCCGGCCCCACCACCTGCATGGGGACCCCCGTAAAGCTGCCCGTAACCGTATTGGAATAGAGGATCGACACCTCCGGCCAGCCGGAGAGGTAGAACACCGTCTTGCCGGAAAACGGGGCGGGCGGGGGCTCGCTCGTCCGGCCGGTGCGGTCCGGTCCCGCCTCCCAGGCCACGTTGGTGTTCTGCCCGTAACAGGTATTGCAGTCATTGCGTTTGATGAACTTGTAGGCGTATTCGGTGCCGCGCGGAATGGCCACCGCCGTCTCCCACGTACACGTAGAGCCGGCACAGGCAGTCGCCACCATCTTGACCGAGCCGGTCGGATTCCAGCGGCCCAGTTCCTCCGTACTGCCCACCACAAAGAGACTCTCCCCGAGGGCGGTATTGGTCGTGTGGGTAAACGTCACCGGTTCGGGAAAGACCCCCGCCTGCAGGGCGAGCGCACCGGCCCCGGCCAGGGCGACAAGGCTCCGCAACAAGATTCCGCTCATACTCTTCGTCCCCGTTTGCCCCACGCATGCCCCGGCCGCACCCCGGCGGGCCAGGCCGGCAGCGCCGCGTGGAAGTTCGTACAGGGGACCAGTATAAACGCAGGACTCCCGGACCACAAGCGGACGGCAATACGCCCTCAGGCTTTTTTACGGATCGATATATTTGTAATCCAGCGTGGGAAACAATTCCAGGTTGTACAG
>CAZCOO010000053.1:0-15600 GCA_964500395.1 uncultured Verrucomicrobiota bacterium | reverse complement strand
GGCCTACGAGGATTCCGGCGATCCGATTCGCGTCGGCGCCCAGGTGGTTCCGGAGCCCTCCACGCTCGGACTGGGGGCCCTGGCCGCCGGCATCGTGGGGATGCGGGCCTATCGCCGCCGCCGGAAAAACGCGGCCGAGCAGGAATCCGCCTGAGGGCGATGCGCGCGCCGGGAGTGGACCTGCCCCGTGAAATACCTGTGCTGAATGGATTCGCATAAACTCCTGCTCATCGGATGGGATGCCGCCGACTGGCGGATGATTCGCCCCCTGATTGACCAGGGGAAGATGCCGAACCTCGCGGCGATGATGGAGACGGGTATCGCCGGCAACCTGGCGACGCTTCGCCCCGCGTTGTCCCCCATGCTCTGGACCAGTATCGCCACGGGGAAATATGCCTGGAAGCACGGCATCCTGGGGTTCGTGGAGCCGGACCCGCACACGGGCCGGCCCCGTCCCATCTCCAACCTCAACCGCAAAACCAAGGCGGTCTGGAACATCTTGAGCCAGGAGGGATTCCGCACGAATGTGATCGGCTGGTGGCCCTCGCACCCCGTGGAGCGGATCAACGGGGTGATGGTGTCCAACCGCTTTCAGCATGCGCCCGCTCCGCCCGGCGCGCCCTGGCCGGTGTTGCCGGAATCCGTCCACCCCGAGCGGTTGATCGAGCCCCTGGAGCCGTTGCGCCTGCACCCGGGGGAGGTCGACGGGGAGACCCTGTTGCCGTTTGTGCCCCGGGCCCCGGACGTGGACCAGGAAAAGGACCGGCGCCTGTTCAACCTGGCCAAGATCATCGCGGAAAATGCCACGGTGCATGCCGTGGCCACCGGCGCCCTCCAGGTGGAGCCCTGGGACTTTATGGCGGTGTACTACGACGGCATCGACCACTTCGGCCACGGGTTCATGAAATATCATCCGCCCCGCCGCACCGGAATTTCCGAACGGGATTTCGGCCTGTACCGGCATGTCATGGAAGGGGCGTATCGATACCACGATATGATGCTGGGGGTGTTGCTGCAGCTCGCAGGCGACGAGGCCACGGTGATCCTGATGTCGGATCACGGGTTTCATCCGGACCATCTCCGTCCGGCCGGCCTGCCCAACGAACCCGCCGGCCCGGCGGCCGAGCACCGCCAGTACGGGATCTTTGTCATGAAGGGGCCGGGCATCGCCCGGGGCACGCGCCTGACCGGCGCCTCCCTGCTCGACGTCACCCCGACCATCCTGCACTGCATGGGCCTTCCGGTGGGGGAGGATATGGACGGGCGCGTTCTCCAGGATGTCTTCGAGACCCCCGCTGAGGCGGAGCGGATTGCGTCCTGGGACGCGGTGGACGGCGAGCACGGCATGCACCCGGCCGACCGGCGAATGGAACCGGGGGATGCGACGGCCGCCATTCACCAACTGGTGGATCTGGGCTATATCGACGAACCGGATCAAAACCACGGGCGGGCCATGGAAGAACTCGACCGCGAGCTGAAATACAACCTCGCCCGCGCCTATTACGGCGCCCAGCGGTTCGCCGATGCGGTCCCGATCTTTGAAGAGCTGTGGGAGACATGGAACGACGAGAGCCGGTTCGGACTCTATGTGCTGCTCTGCCGCATCGCCCTGAAGGATGCCGCCGGGGCCCGGCGTGTGCATACCGACCTCGTGGCGTCCCGGACCCGGTCCGCCGAGCGCGCCCGGGAGGAGTTGAAGTCCCTGCGCGCCGATCGGGAGGACGAAGAAGAGGGCGCGAAGGAGGTGCCCCGCGGCGCCCGCCGGAAGATACGCCGCCTCCGGGGCCGGGCCACGATTGATCCGGCCGCCCACGCCTTTTACGAAGCCCAGGTATGCTTTCTGGAAGAGAATTTCGCCAAGGCCCTGGAGCTGTTCGAGTCGCTGGAAGAAAAGGCCTCGCCCGGGCGCCGCCTGAACCTGCTGGTGCGGATTGGGGAGACCCACCTGGCCTTGGGAGATGCGGAGGCGGCCCACGCCCGCTTCCGGGAGGCCCTGGCGATCGATGATGAATGCGGCCCGGCGCACCTGGGCGTGGCCCGGAGCCGGCTGGTCCAGGGCCGGATGATGGAGGCGGCGGGCGCCGCCCGCCAGGCGGCCGAGCTCGATGCCGCCAATCCGCGGGCCCACTACGTGTACGGCCAGGCGCTGACGGGGGCCGGCCACCCGAAGTGGGCGGCGTCGGCGTACGAGGCGGCGCTGGCGGCCAATCCCCACTTTCCCGAAGCGCACGAGCGAATGGCCGAACTCTACGAGACAGACCTGCGGCGGCCGCGCCTGGCGGCGCGTCACCGAAAACGGGCGCAGGCCGTTCGCGCGCAACAGGCATCGCTGGAGGGGGCGATCGTCCATCCCCCGGACAGCGTGCGGGAACGCTACCCCGGACCGAGTCAGCCCCCCGTGTTGCGCCCGGCCAGGGAGCAGCGGGGACGGGTTCGGTGCGGCGTCGGCGAATGGATCACCGTGGTGAGCGGGCTGCCGCGCTCCGGCACCTCCATGATGATGCAGATGCTGGAGGCCGGGGGGCTGCCGATCTGTGCCGATGAACACCGGCCGGCCGATGAGTCAAACCGGCGCGGGTACTACGAGCATCAGCGGGTTCGGGCGCTGGCGAAAGAGGCCGACTGGCTTGCCGGCGCGCGCGGGCAGGTGATCAAGATCGTGACCCCCCTCCTTCTGCATCTCCCGGAGCACCTGCCCTTCAAACTCATCATCATGCATCGACCTCTCGAAGAGGTGCTCGCCTCCCAGCGGTCGATGCTGGAGCGGCAGGAGAAGAATCCCGCCCGGGCCGGGCCGGAGGGGTTGGGGCGCGTGTACGCCCAGATGGCACAGCGCAGCCGGGCGTTTCTCGATCGCCACGGGCAGGCGGATGTCCTGCCGGTAGATTATCACGAGGTATTGCGCGACCCCGCGGCGGCTGCCGCCCGAATCGCGGAGTTCCTGGCCGTCCCGGATCTCCACGCCGGCCGCATGGCCGCCGCAGTGGCCCCGGATCTCCGGCGGGAACGCGTCGACTGATCCCGGATTCGAACGCCGATCCGTCTGCGCTCAGAAACGCAGGCCGGCGCCGGCGAGTCGCTCGCCCAGCTCGGACAACACGCGTTCGTCATCCTCATCGCCGGCGGACTCGAAGGTCGCCGAGAAGCGGAGGAAGGCCCCCACATTGTCCCAGGGGACCGTCGAGACCGAACACTCGCGAATGAGATGCTGGCCGGCGTCTTCGGCGGTGGCAAACTCGGTATCGCCCGCCCCCGCGGGGGCCGGGGTGTAGAGGAAGAAACTCCCGCCGGGCATGTCCGCATCGAAGCCCGCCTCGCGCAGCACCTCCACCATCCGCCGCAGGCGGCGCTCGTAATGGTCGCGGATCTGTTCGGACAGGGCAATATCGGCGATGCCCGCACAGGCCGCTTCCTGGATGGCCTTGAACTGCCCGGAGTCGACGTTGTCCTTGATGGCGGCAAAGGCCTCCACCGCGCGCTCACACCCGGCGACGAAGCCCAGCCGCCAGCCGGTCATGTTGTAGCTCTTGCTCATGGAATGGACTTCCAGGGCCGTCTCCGCCCCGCCGGGCCGGCCCAGGATCGAGATCCGGTCCCGGTCGTACACGAGGGTGGCGTAGGCGGCGTCCTGCACGATGAGGATATTGTACTTGTCTGCGAAGGCGATGAGCCGGTCAAAAAACTCGGCCGTCGGCGCCGCGCCGGTGGGGTTGTTGGGATAATTCACATAGAAGAGCTTGGCCCGGTTGGCCGTGTCGGGATCGATGGCTTCGAGGTCCGGGAAGAACCCGTTCTCGCGGTGGAGGGGCACCGAGACCACCTCGCCGCCCAGGTAGCGGGTGTGGGTGGCGAGCACCGGGTAGCCCGGGTCGGTGGCGAGCGTGATGTCCCCCGGATTGATAAAGGCGAGCGGCAGCATGGCCAGACCGGGCTTGGCTCCCACCGAGTGGTTGATGTGAACCGCCGGATCCAGGCCCTCCACGCCGAAAAATTTTCGCATGTACTCGCAGGCGGCCTGCTTGAACTCCGGAATGCCGTTATCGGCATAGCCGCGGTTCTCCGGCTTGTCTACGGCCGCCTTCATCGCGTCGCGGATGGCGGCGGGGGCCATGCGGTCGGGCTCCCCGACGCCGAAGTCGAGGATCTCCACCTCCGGCCGGGCCTCCCGGGCTGCCTGCTTGGCGCGTTTGATCTTCTCGAATTTATAGATTTCCGTGCTCTGGCCGAATTGTCTGCCGCCGATGCGTTCGGCGAAAAGGGATTGAAGATCCATGGGCGTCTGACTCCTGTCTTGCGATCGGGTTGCGGTATCCGAAAGGGCGCCCTTATACCGCAGCATCCCGCCGGTATGCAAGGCAGGGCCGGGCACGGTTCAGCCTGATCGCTCAGGATCAGGGTCAGGAGGCTCAAAGCCCTGTGAAGCCGGCTTGCGTGCGAAGGGGCGGTGCGATACCGTACCCGGTTTGAGCCAGTCGCAGCCTTTAGCACGATGTCAGGAGCCATGAGCGTAACCGTCCCGCAACCCGCGACCAAACTGTGCAAAGCCCCCTGGGTGGAAGTCGATCTCGATATCCTGGCGGACAATATCCGCGGCATGCAGGCCGTGCTCGATCCGCACAGCACGGTGATCTTTGTGGTGAAGGCGGACGCCTACGGACACGGGGTGGGGCCGGTGGCGCGCACGGCCTGGCGGGAAGGGGTCCGCTGGTTTGCCGTGGCCTACGTGAAGGAGGCGCTGGAATTGCGGCAGATCGTACCCGAGGCCGATATCCTGGTGATGGGCGTGGCCGAGGCGGGCGATGTGCCGGAGTTGATCGAGCACCGGATCACCACCGTGGTGGTCAGCGAAAAACAGGCCCGGGCCCTGTCGGCCGAGGCGGAGCGGCTGGGGCAACGCCTGCGGGTTCACCTGAAGGTGGATACCGGGATGGGGCGCCTGGGGGTGTTGTGGCAGCAGGCGCCCGCTGCCATGGAGAGGGTGCAGTCTTTGCCGGGGCTGGAGTTGACCGGCCTCATGAGCCATTTTGCCACCATCAAGCTGTCCGAGCCGGAGCTGGCGGAAAACCAGGTGCAGCGGATGAAGACCCTGGAGGCGTTTACCCGGCCCGGCCTGTTCCGCCACATTTCCAGCAGCCGGGCCTTTCTCTATCACCCGGAGTGGGATTACGACGGCATCCGGGCGGGCATCGGCCTCTACGGCTACGGCGCTAACGAGGAGGGAATGCGGGTTCGCACAAGGCCGATCCTGCAGTGGAAGACGCGGGTTATCCAGGTGAAGGACGTCCCGGCGGATTTCCCGGTGGGCTACTACAGCGCCTACCGCACGCCCGCCCCGACCAAAATCGGTACCATCAGCGTGGGCTATGCCGACGGATACCAGCGATTGCTCACCAATACGGGGTCGGTAGTCATCCGCGGCGAGCGCTGCCGGGTGGTGGGGCGCATCAGCATGAACTGGGTGACGGTGGACCTGGGCCCGGACAGCGATGTGTGCGAGGGCGACGAGGTGGCGCTGATCGGACAGCAGGGGGATGCGGCCGTCTGGGCCGGTGAGCTGGCGAAACTGTGCAGCACCATTCCCTACGAAATCCTGACCAGCATCGACCCGCGGGCGCAGCGGCGATACACCGGCGGGGCGGTCAGCGCTTGAACCACCAGCCGGCGGTGGCGGCGATGATGCAGATGCCGGCGATGACGGCGGTCCCGAAGATCACCATGGCCATGGCGTTGCGCATGTCGGGATCGTAGGCGCGCTCGGACAGCATGTAGGCGATGCCGCCCCCGACGAGGATGACCCCCCCGGCCAACCAGTAGAGCCAGCCATTTGTATTCGGATGTGATGAATGGCCCATGCCGTGCTTCCGTTGTGTGTTTACCACGGTCGAACGATGGCGGCCGCGGATTTCGGGATCCAGCCCTGTTTATCCTGTAGCCGCACTTTATGCCATCCGGCGCTCTCTTCCAAGTGTCGAACGACGGTGCCGGCCGGCAGGGCGAAGTGGGGTTCGGCTTCGTCCAACGGGGCGTAGAGCGCGGGCACGGATTCGGTGATCACGACCTCCGGGGAGGCCGCCCGGCTCAGCCAGTAGGCAAAGCCGGTCCCGCCGAGGGCGAGGAGGCAGACCGCAATCACGGCGACCCGCACCGCGGCCCGGCGGGCCGCGGGCCGGAGAAGCGCGGCGGCGAGGGCCAGGCAGAGCGTCCAGAGAGCGAGGATGGCCAGGGCGGCCCACTCGCCGGGGGCGAGGAGCGCCGCCCGCTCCCACAGGCCGGCATCGGGCTCCACGGCGCCGGCCCGCTCCCGGGCAAATTCGAGATTGGCCCGGATTTCCGTGTCGCGCGGCGCTCGCACGAGCGCCTGCCGGTAGTGGGCGATAGCCTGTCCCACCCGGCCGAGGCGAAATTGTACATTCCCGCGGTTGTAGGCCAGTTCGGGCGCCCGGATGCCGCGGTCATGGAGCTGCCGGTACAGGGCATCGGCTTCTTCAAGCCGGCCTTCATCATAGGCCTCGGCCGCGGCACGGAATACGTCGGCGACGGACCGGTCCGGTTCCTGCCCGTGCGCGGGGCCGGGCAAGACGGATGCGCTCACGCACCAGGCGAGTATCAGGATGGGGAGACGCGCACTTTTTCGCATCGTTTCAAGACCTCCCGCAGGTGGTCGAGCACCTGCCGGCGTTCTGTCTGTTCGGCTTCATCGGACGGCGGGCGGTCCTGGCCGCCCCCGGCGGCGAAGCGTTCCGCCTCGCACTGATCGAAAAGGGTCTGCAGGTGCCGGCGCAGATCGTCGGGGAGCCGGTCCCCGCCCATGGCGGCGAGCACGCGATCGCGCGTGACTTCGCCCGGGGACAGGTTAAACCGGTCGCCGAAGTAGGCGGACAAGACCAGCCATACGGCCTCGTAGAATCCGCGCCGCGACTCGGTGGCGGCGATGCGTTCGGCCGTGCGGAAGGCCCGGCGTGCCCGCCGCGGGGCCTGGCGTCGACGGGCGAAGGCGACATCGCGGGTGAGCTTTGCCCGCCGCCGGGTGAACAGCCAGACGGCGGCCAGACCCACTACGGGAAGGCCCTGCAGCAGCCAGGTCATGGGGCGGAGAAACCACGGGGTCCGGTCGGCGCGCCGCCAGTCCCCGGGGGCGGGCTTTAGGTAGGCGATGTCCGTGCCGAGGACCTGCAGGGAGGGGGCGGGTCGATCGCCGCCGCCGACCACGCGGGGGGCGGCGCCGGCCCCCGTGTCCTCGATGACGAGGGGAAACGGCCCCTGGGTGATGGTGCGATAGGTCTCCGCCTCGGGGTCGAAGAAGGAGAAGGCGATGGCCGGCAACTCCCGGATGTCCCCGGACTGCGGAATGACGACCTGCTCAAAGACCTTGCGGCCGGCGGTGCCGCCGTCATGCACGTCTCTCTCCACCAGTTTGGGGTCGTAGAGGTTGAACCCGCGGGGGGCCTGAAGGTCCGGTGCGGTGACGGTGTCGAGATTGCCCTGCCCCCGGATGGCCATGCGGATGGTGATGGGGTCGCCGGCCCGGAGTTCCACGGGCTTGACCTCCACGGAAAAGTTGTAACGCCCGACGGCGCCGGCAAAGGTGGGCGGCTGGTTGGTCTGCGGCAGGGGATGAACCCGGACGGTGATGGGGTCCACCGGCACGTCCACGGGTTGTTTCTCCACCCGGTTGAAAAAGGAATCGAAAAACGGATCGGAAAAGGGAGAGCGGCTGCGCTGTTGCCGGCGAACGAGCCGGTTGACCCGGATCGTGGGTTCGAGCACAAAGGTCCCCTCGGTGAGGGCTCGGAAGCGGACCTTGAACGGCTGGGCATCGTAGACCTTGCCGCCGATGATGTCCCGGCCGGCCCGCATCTCCCGGGTCCCCTGCATGTTGAGACCGGATTCCGGCAGGCCCAGGATCGACATTTCCCGGCCCAGGTTCATGTCCCGGGCGTAGATGGTGAGCGTGGCGTCGAAAAGTTCCTGGACGTAGAGATTGGTGCGGGGGATATCGAGCCGGGCGAAGAGCTGTTCGGACCAGGGGGTCTCCCGTCCCTGTGTATCCGGGCCGCTGCCGCCGGGCGCGACGACTTCGAGGGTGACGGCGGGCAGGTCGTATTCCTCCCCGTCCGCGCGGTAGGTATAGGGCCCCAGGGTGTAGGTGCCGGGTTTGGTGGGGGTGATGCGGTAGGAGAACGTGATGGAGCGCTCCTGCCGGCCGTTGACGAACCGGAGACTCTGCTGGGTGCCGCTGCCGGCGATGCGCAGGCCGTCGATGCGGGGCAGGTCCGGTCGCGGCGGGTTGGGGATCCCTTTTACGGTAAACGTGGCGGCGGCGCTTTCGGGCAGGCGGATCCGGCGGGGCTGTACGTCGAAGGTGACGGCGGGCGCGGCCTGCAGCGCACCGGCCATCAGACACAGAGCGAGCGCGGCAAGGGGAAAGACTCCGAGGTCGTTCCCCCGCCGTTCGATTCTGTGCGCTGCCTGTATCATGGAATTCATCATGCACCATCCTGCCCGGGCCGGGCAACCATCCAGGGGCGGGGCCCGTCTCTCGGGTATGGGGCCGCCGGCTACCAGTCCTTTTCCACCGGTACGGGGCGTCCGAGGCGGATTTTGTATTCCCGCCGCTGGGCCTCTTCTTCTTCGCGCATGGCTTCCAGCAGGAGCCGGGCCTCCTCTTCGGTCATTTGCTCGGGTTCTTGCGGAGAGGGGGTGCCGGCTCGTTTCTGATCGCCTTCCTGTTCGCCTTTCTCAAACGCGGATTGCTCTTTCGGGGTGTCGCCGGAGTCGGAGGGCATGGGCCGTTCCTGCTCGCTGTCCTGCTCCGATGGCTCGGGCTCCTGTTGGGAGGGCTGCTGCTGTTCTTCATCGCCGGCCTGGGGAGAGTCGGGTTGGTGCTGTTGTTGCTCCCGGTCGCCCTCGTCTTCCCGTTGTTGCTGCTCCTGCTGCTGTTGTTGGCGTTGCTCCTCGAGAAGGCGGCGCAGGCGCTTTTGCCGGGCCCGGGTCAGTTCGAGGTTGGCCTTGGCATCGGGGTCCCCGGGGTGGATGCGGAGGGCGGACTGGAATCGCCGCCCGGCTTCGTTTGCGGCCTCCAGGGCCGGTTCGAGCCGGCGTTGCTCCTCGAGCCCGGCTGCGCGGGTGGCCAGCAGGCGGCCCAGGTTGTACTGGGTCCGGCCCTGGAGGTCGGCTGGGTCTTCGGCCTTGAGGGCTTCGCGGTAGGCGGATTCGGCCTCGTCGTCCCGGCCGAGTCGCTCGCGGGCGATGCCGAGGTTGTACCAGGCCTGCGCCCGGGCAGGGGTATCGGCGGGGGCCCGGTCGGCGGCCTTCTCGAACAGCTCCGCGGCCTGTTGCGGTTCGCCGTTTTCCAGGCGGGCGATCCCCTGGCGCAGGGCCTCGGACGCGGAGGGGGCGGCGTCCGCGGGCGGGGGCAGGACCGCGAAGGCGCCCGCCCAGCCGGCCAGGGCGAGACTCCGGACTATCGCGGGAAGGCGCCGGGGGGTCATGAGGAATCCTCCACGGGTTTTCGTTCGCGGATGAGGGCCTCCAGGGCGAAGAGGGCCAGGGCCGGCCAGAGAAACCACATGAACCGTTCGTGGTACTGCTTGACCATACGTTCCTCCTGGGCGCCTTGTTTCAGGGTGGAGAGCCCCCGCCGGAGAATCTGGTCGACGCCGATATCGCCCCCGGCGGCCCGGACGTAGAGTCCATCGGTCATGACGGCGAGCCGTTCCAGGGGTTCTTCTTCCAGCGCGCTCTTGACGACTTCCCCGCGGCGGTTCTTGAGAAACCGGGTGCCGCCCTGTTCATCCTCGACCGGGATGAGGTCGCCCTTGGGCGTGCCCACGCCGATGCTGAAGATGCGGATCCCCCGTTCGTTGCATTCCTCCACCACGGAGAGGGGATCGCCTTCGTGGTCTTCGCCGTCGGTGATGAGGAGGATGGCCTTGTCGGCGTTGCTGCCGCTATCGAACTTGTCGAGGGCGGTGCGCAGGGCCTGCTCAAGGGCGGTGCCGCCCCGGGGGATGAGCCCGGTGTGGACATCCTCGAGCGTGAGGAGAAAGGCGGCGTAGTCGAGCGTGAGCGGGCACTGCAGGAAACTGCTCCCGGCAAAGGCGACCAGGCCGATGCGGTCTCCCTGCAGCCGTTTGACGAGGTCTTCGATGCCCCATTTTGCCTTCTGGAGCCGGTTGGGCTTGAAGTCTTGGGCGAGCATGCTGCGCGAGGTGTCGAGCACCACCATGAGGTCGATCCCGCGCCGCTCGACTTCCTGGAGGCGGTAGCCCCACTGGGGCCGGGCGAAGGTGACCAGCACCAGGGTGATGCCCGCCAGCCAGAGGCCGTCGCGCCATTTCCGCCGGCGGATGGAGAGGTCCGGGAGGACGGCCCGCCGGGTGATGTCATCGGCGAAGGCCCGCAGGCGCCGCCAGGCGCGCCGCCGCAGCCGGCCGATGAGCAGCGCCAGCAGGGGCGCCAGCCACAACAGGTGGAGGAGCTGGGGGTGGTCCCACTGCATCAGGGCAACCTCCGCAGCCGGGTGAGGGAGAGAAGTTTTTCCAGCAGGAGCAGCACGAGGCCCGCCGCGGCGAATCCGGCAAAGCGTTCTTCGAACCGCCGGTACTCCTCGATGTCGATTTCGGTGCGCTCCATCTCGTCGATCTCCGCGTAGATATCCCGCAAGGCGTCAAAGTCGGTGGCCCGGAAGAAGCGCGCGCCGGTGATGTCGGATACGCGCTGGAGGGTCTCGGCATCGATTTCGGAGTACTGGTTGACCACGTGCCCCCGGATGCGCACGGGCACGATGCCGGAGGTGCCCGCGCCCACGGTGTAGACCTTGATGCCCAGGGCCTCGGCGGCGCGGGCGGCGTTCTCGGGCGAGAGGTCCCCGGCATTGTTGACGCCATCGGTGAGGAGGACCACGAGCTTGCTTTCCGCTTCGCTGTCGCGCAGGCGATTGACGGCGGAGGCGATGGCGGAGCCAATGGCGGTGCCGTCCTCGAGCATGCCGGTTTTGAGCCGGTCGAGTTGCTGCAAGAGCCAGCCGTGGTCGAGGGTGAGCGGGGCGACGGTGTAGGGGAGGGCGGCAAACGAGACAATGGCGATGCGGTCGCCGGCCCGCTTTTCCACAAACTCGCGGATCACCCGCTTGGAGGCGTCCAGCCGGTTCATGCGGCGGCCGGCGGCCGAGAGGTCCTCGGCCCGCATGGAGGTGGAGACGTCCACCAGCAGCACGATGTCGACCACGTCGGTTTTGACCCGGCTTTCTTCGAGCCCGATGCGCGGTCGGGCGGCGGCCACCACCAGCAGCGCGAGACCCGCGCCGTAGAGGATGGGCAGCAGGCGCACGGCGTGCACCGCCCAGGAGCGGGGCAGCCGGGTGAGGAGGCGGGTGTCGCTGAACCGCATGCCGGCCCGGCCGGGCCGGCGTTCGCGCAGCCAGGCGAGGACCGGCGCCAGGAGGAGCAGAAGCAGAACCCAGGGATAGTCAAAGGTCATGCCGCCGGCCCTCCTTCCGCCTGCGGGGCGGGGGCGGTCTCGTCGACGAGTTGCTCGGCGGCGCGCAGGGCGTTCTGCATGTCCTCGAGTCCCGGGCGGTGCCGGGCAAATTTCACGAGGTCGCTCTGTTCGAGAAACGCGGTGACCCGGGTCTGATGCTCTGCACTCAAACGCCGCGAGGAGGCGACGTCGCGGATGAATTCTTCGGTCGTCTGCTCCGGGGCCCGAATGTCGAACCGGCCTTCGAGATAGCGCCGCACGATCGACGAGAGCTCGACATAAAAGGCGTCCACCTCGCCCTGTTCCATCCAGCCGCGTTCACGCAGGCGAGCGAGGGCGCGGCGGGCGAGGACGTACGGCGGTTCCGGCGGGGGGGCGGGCGCGGCCCGGGGCCGGTGGCGGCGGGCCAGGGCGCGCGTGAGCAGGCCGATGGCGAGGGCGGCCAGGGCAATGGCGCCGAAGACGAGCACCCACCGCGGCCAATCCGGCGGCGGCGCGACCGGGTCCTTGGCCGGGCGGAGGACGGCGTTGGTGCCGCCGAGGACACTCCGCACCCGGAGCGTGGCGAACGGGTAGGGCGCGTGGAGGGTCTCCCCGGTGTCCAGCGAGGCGCGAAGGGTGTTGGTGCCGAGGACAAACTCTCCGGTGTCGTAGGCGGTGAGGACGTACCGCCGCCGGTGCACGGCTTCGCCGCCGCGGACCACGGGGTCTTCGATTACCCGCTCGAGGGTGTCAACCGGGCTGTCGCCGCCGGGCTCCGGCACGTGCAGGGTGGCGCCGGTGGGCGCCCAGATCGTGAGATCGGCCCGGACCGGATCGCCCACGGTGATGGTGTTGGTGCTGAGCGAAAGAGAGGCCGCCAGCGGCCGGTCGGGGTCGGGCCGCTCCGGGGCGGGCGAACAGGCCGTGAACCCCAGCAGGAGCAGGCCGACCCCCGCAAGGACGGGGATGGCGACATGCGCGCGCGACTGTCGGCGGAGTATCTTCATGGCTACAGCCGCCCCTCCCTCATTCTG
This sequence comes from uncultured Verrucomicrobiota bacterium, assembly GCA_964500395.1. Classification (GTDB taxonomy): domain Bacteria; phylum Verrucomicrobiota; class Kiritimatiellia; order CAZCOO01; family CAZCOO01; genus CAZCOO01. The sequence continues at coordinate 3,103 of CAZCOO010000053.1, read as the reverse complement.
AAGAATTGGATGAGAGCCTTGTCGAACGGTTCGCCGGTGTGGACGTCGATGGAATCGATGCCCCACCGGCGGAGGGTGCGGCGCAGGGTGTCCCGGCGCTCGCCCTCCGCCCGGGCGAGGGCCCGGCGGGTCCGCCTGTCGGATGCATCCAGCAGGAGGCGCCGGCCGGATTCGGCATCCTCCCACTCGATGAGACCGGCCGCGGGCCACTCCTGCTCCCGGCGATCGCCGATGAGGACCGAAATGAGGTCGTGGCGGCGGCCCGTGATGCGCAGGGGCTTTTCGAACGGCTCGTGAAAATAGAAGTCGCTGATGAGAAAGGCGATGCTGCCGCGGCGGGTGACCTGGTTCATGAAGTCCAGCGCGGGCTGCACGCGGGTGGCCTTGTGCCGCGGCTGGGCGTAGAGGACCTCGCGGATGACGCGCAGGACGTGCCGGGGCCCCTTGTTCGGGGGGACGTACCGCTCCACCTGGTCGGTGAAGAGGATCAGACCCACGCGGTCGTTGTTGCGAATGGCGGAGAAGGCGAGGGTGGCGGCGATTTCCGCGGCGAGGTCGCGCTTGAGCTGGCGGTGGCTCCCGAAGCGGTGGGAGGCGCTGATGTCGACGAGGAGCAGGAGGGTTCGCTCGCGCTCTTCCACGAATTTCTTCACGTAGGGGTGGCCCATGCGGGCGGTCACATTCCAGTCGATGGAGCGGATGTCATCGCCCGGCACATACTCGCGCACTTCCTCGAACTCGATTCCCTGGCCCTTGAAGACACTGTGGTACTGGCCCGCGAACACGTCGTTGACCAGGTGGCGCGTGTGAATCTCGATGTGCCGGATTTTCTGAATGACCTCCCGCGGAATCATGCCGCGCGACCTCCTCGGGCTGGGGTTACGGGACCGGCAGTTCGTTGAGAATGCGGGTGATGAGATCGTCCGGGGTCAGTTCCTCGGCCTCGGCCTCGTAGGACACGATGACGCGATGGCGGAGGATGTCGGGGGCCATGCTTTTCACGTCCTGCGGGGTGACGTAGCCGCGCCCCTGGAGAAAGGCGTGGGCCCGGGCCGCGATGGTGAGGGCGATGGTGGCCCGGGGGGAGGCCCCGTACCGGATGTATTCGCGGATGGGGAGACGGCACTGCTCCGGCTCGCGGGTGGCAAAGACGATCTGGAGGATGTAGTCCTTGATCTTGTCGTCGACGTAGATGCTGTCGACCACGGCCCGGACCCGGACAATGTCCTTCGGCTCCACGACGGGGGTGATGTCAAACCGACGGTCGGTGACCGACATGGCATCCAGGATGGACCGTTCCTCCTCCCGCGAGGGGTAGTCGATCTTGAGCTTGAGCATGAAGCGGTCGACCTGGGCTTCGGGCAGGGGATAGGTGCCCTCCTGCTCGATGGGGTTTTCCGTGGCCAGGACGAGAAACGGGCTGGGCAGGTCGTAGGTGTGGGTGCCGATGGTGACCTGCCGCTCCTGCATCGCCTCCAGGAGGGCGCTCTGAACCTTTGCCGGGGCGCGGTTGATTTCGTCGGCGAGGATGATCTGGGAGAAGATCGGGCCCTTCTTGGTGGTGAACTCCCCGTCTTTGGGGTTGTACACCAGCGTTCCGATCAGGTCGGCCGGCAGGAGATCGGGCGTGAACTGGATCCGCTGGAAGGAGGCCGCGATCGCCCCGGCCAGCGTCCGTACGGACAGGGTTTTGGCCAGGCCGGGGACCCCCTCGAGGAGGACGTGGCCGTTGGCCAGCAGCCCGATGATGAGTTTATCGATCAGGTCGCTCTGGCCGATGATGACCTTGCCGATCTCCCCTTTCAGGGTCTGGATAAAGGAACTTTCCTCGCGCACTTGATCGTTGATGACGCCGATACCCGTTTCGGTCATGGATGATCTCCTTCCGTACATGCGTTCCGCCCTCCCTCTGACAGGCCTCCGGCGGTGGTGTTCAAGATTTGTCTACGGCTGCCGGGATTCATCGTGTTGCCGCAAGGCTTCGTAGAGGACGATGGCGACGGCGTTGGCCAGGTTGAGCGAGCGGACGCCCGGGTTGAGCGTGGGGATGCCGTACACGGCGTCCGGGTGGTCATCGAGCAGGGACGGGGGAAGGCCCCGGGTCTCGCTGCCGAAGAGGAGGACGTCCCCGGGCGAGTAGCGGGCCGCGGTGTACGATGTCCGGGCCCGGGTGCTGAAGAGAACCAGGCGCTCGGGGGCGATCGCCTCCCGAAAGGCCTCCCCATCCCGGTGCCGGTGGAGGTCGACCAGCGGCCAGTAATCGAGCCCGGCCCGGCGGGCCCGGGCGTCGTCGATGCGGAAACCCAGCGGACCGATGAGATGGAGGGGGGAGCCGACGGCGGCGCACAGGCGGCCGATGGTCCCGGTATTGGGCGGGATCTCGGGCTGCCAGAGCGCCACGTGAAAAGGCGGATCGGGCCAGGCAACCGGCAGACGATGGCTGAACCGATCCGCCTGTCTCATGGCATGGGGGCGTCGGCCGGCTCGGCATCGGGTTGCGCGGTTTCTGCGGCGGGGGCGCCGCCCGTTTCCCCGGCCTCCGGCTCCGCGGGCGGGGTGTAGGTGCGGGCGAGTTCGCGCATCTGTCGCTCGATCTGCCCGGCCAGCTTCTTTGCCAGGGCCTTGAGGGCATCGCGACCGGCCGTGCGCGGCGATTGGTTTCCTTCCACGGCCTCCCCCGAGGCATCGCCGACCAGCGTTCCGCTGCCGACCTCCACAATGCGGATATCCCCGCCGGCGGAGTACCGGTAGACATCCACCCCGTAGGCGGTGTCGTGGCTCTGGCGCACGGCCGAGGCGCGTCCCAGTATGAGGTAATCGGCACCGGCCTCCCGCGCGATTTCCAGGGCCCGGGCGCGGTCCAGAAGGTCCTCCAGGGCCGCGCTGTCCGGAAAGGCGCCGATCTCGGCGATGCTCAGGACCTCGAACCCGGCCCGGCGCAGGTGCCGCTCGATCCGGCTCTGAACCCGCGTGGTGTCCGTGTCGGCGTAGCGGTACCAGTACCAGTCCACCCCGATCTTTTCCGGGGTGATAATCATCACCGACGGGGCGGGCTGGGCGACCTTGGTCTCGGCCGGGTAGGGGGTATGGGCCGCATCCGAAG
>CAZCOO010000052.1:0-16075 GCA_964500395.1 uncultured Verrucomicrobiota bacterium | reverse complement strand
CAGGCCCCAGGCCGCCGAAGTCCTGGCCGCGGTGAGGAGGGCTGATTTGTCAGATGCGTCCGGGTGCGGCATAGTATGGCCATGAAACGACCGAGTTTTGCCGTGGATTTCGATTCCTGCCCGCTGCTGGTTATCTGGGAGGTGACCCGCGCCTGTGCGCTGGCCTGTCGTCATTGCCGGGCCGATGCGATTGATTGGCGGGATCCCCGCGAGCTGTCCCTGGACGAAGGAAAAGCCCTGCTGGATGATATTCGGGCCATGGGAACCCCGCTGGTGATTTTCAGCGGGGGCGATCCCATCCAACGGGACGATCTCGAGGACCTCATCCGGTATGCCAAGGGTCTCGGCTTGCGCGTGGGGACCATCCCCGCGGCCACGCCCCGCCTCACGCGGGAGCGCGTGCGGTCGTTGGGCGAGGCCGGCGTGGACCAGATGGCCCTGAGCCTCGACGGACCGACCGAGGCCGTGCACGACGAGTTCCGGCGCGTGCCCGGCGCGTTTGCCAAAACGATGGAGGCCGCCGGATGGGCCCGGGAAGAAGGCGTGCCGCTACAAATCAATACCGTCTTCGGGAAGTGGAACGAGCACCACTTCGATGCCATGGCCGACCTGGTGGAGGAGCTCGGCGCGGTGTTCTGGGAGGTCTTTTTCCTGGTTCCCACGGGGCGCGGGACGGAGCTGCAGGGCTGCGATCCGGACACCTTCGAGGTGTTGTTCGGCCGGTTGCACGAGCTGTCAAAGCGGGTGGAGTTCACCGTGAAGGTGACCGAGGCACAGCATTACAAGCGGTATGTGGACCGGCACGGAGGCTTCAAGCCGGCCGGGAGGGGGCACGGACACGGCAAGGGAATCGGGGCGTCCCCCCGGGCGGTGAATGCGGGCAAGGGGTTCTGTTTTGTGGATCATACCGGGGATGTGTACCCCAGCGGCTTTCTCCCGCTGGCCCGGGGAAATGTGCGGGAGTACAACATCGCGGACATCTACCGCCACGACGAGGTGTTCCGCGGGTTGCGGGATCCGGCCCGGCTCACCGGGAAATGCGGTCGCTGCGAGTATCGGGACCGCTGCGGCGGGTCCCGTTCGAGGGCCTATGGATTGACCGGCGACCTCTACGCCTCCGACCCGTTCTGCGTGTATGAACCGGCGGCGGACGCCGTCCGGTAACGATTTTGCGGGGCGTCCGGGGCGGGCGGCGGCTTGCGCCGTGGGTCGGTCTCTCTTACTCTGTCCTGCATGCACGATGTGTCCAGAGACCAACGAGTCCCCCCCGGCGAGGGGCCCGGGCTCCCGGTTATCGGGTGGCGGGAATGGTTGTCGCTGCCGGCCCTGGGGTTGCCGGCGGTGAAAGTGAAAATCGACACCGGAGCCCGGACGTCCGCGCTGCACGCCTATCATGTTGAGCGGGTGGAGTCGGATGAAGGGACCCTGCTGCGTATGCACATCCACCCGCTGCCTCGCCGCCGGGACCTGGGGGTATGCTGCGAGGCGCCGCTTCTGGAGGACCGCCTGGTGCGGGATTCGGGGGGGCATGAAGAAATCCGGCCGGTCATCCGCTGCCCGCTCGTGCTGGGCACGATGCAATGGGACATCGACATCACGGTGACAAACCGGGATAATATGCGGTTTCGCATGCTTCTGGGGCGCACGGCTCTGCGGGGGCGCGTCCTGATTGATCCGGGTACATCGTACTGCCTCGGCCGGCCCCCGGTGCGCAGGCTGTACGGGCTCCCGCCCAAACGAACAAGACGAAAGAGTAGATCTGCATGAAAATCGGAATTTTATCGAGAAAGAGCACCCTCTATTCCACCCGGCGCCTGATGGAGGTCGCCCGGGACCGCGGGCACGATGTACAGGTCATCGACCATCTCAGGTGCTACATGAACATCACCTCGCACAAGCCCTCCATCCACTACAACGGCGAGGAATTAACCGGCTTTGACGCCATCATTCCCCGCATCGGGGCCTCGGTGACCTTTTATGGCACGGCGGTGGTGCGTCAGTTTGAGATGATGAATGTCTACAGCATCAACGAATCGGTCGCCATCAGCCGGTCGCGCGACAAGCTCCGGTCGCTCCAGTTGCTGGCCCGGAAGGGCATCGGCCTGCCGGTCACGGGGTTCGCCCATTCGACCAAGAACACCGACGACCTGATCAACCTCGTGGGGGGATCGCCCCTGGTGATTAAACTGCTCGAGGGGACGCAGGGCATTGGCGTGGTCCTCGCCGAGACAAAGAAGGCGGCGGGGAGTGTGATAGAGGCCTTTCGAGGATTGAAGGCCTACTTCCTGGTGCAGGAATTTATCAAGGAAGCCGGGGGGACAGACATCCGCTGTTTTGTCGTGGGCAACAAGGTGGTGGCCGCGATGAAGCGCACGGGCCGCGAGGGCGAGTTTCGATCCAACGTGCACCGGGGCGGTTCGGCGGATTCGGTCCGGATTACGCCCGAGGAGCGGTCGACGGCGGTGCGGGCGGCGCGGATCATGGGCCTCAACGCGGCCGGCGTAGACATTTTGCGGTCGAATCACGGTCCGGTGGTGATGGAAGTGAATTCCTCGCCCGGTCTGGAGGGGATCGAGGCGGCCACGGGGAAGGATGTGGCCGGAAAGATCATAGAGTTTATCGAGGCCAATGCAAAGCCCGGCCGCACGCGCACACGGGGAAAGGGATAGTCCGTGCCGCGGGCCTCTTTTTCCATTGGCGAGTCCCGGGTGTCGCCGGGGAGCCGGGCCACGGTGCACCTTCCGGTGGCGGACCTGGTGACCGGGGACCAGTTGTCCATCCCGGTGCATGTGATCCACGGCCGGCGGGACGGCCCCGTCTTCTTTGTCACGGCGGCTGTGCACGGCGATGAAATCATCGGGGTGGAGGTGGTGCGGCGGCTGCTTCGGCAGAAGGTGCTGAACCGCCTGCGCGGCACCCTGATTGCCGTGCCGGTCGTGAACGTGTACGCCTTTCTGCATCGCTCGCGCTATCTGCCCGACCGGCGGGACCTGAACCGCTCGTTTCCGGGGTCGGAAGGGGGGTCGCTGGCCTCGCGGCTGGCCGACCTGGTGATGCGAGAGGTGGTGCGGCGTTCGGATTTCGGTCTGGATATTCACTCCGGCTCTCACTACCGGACCAACCTCCCGCAGATCCGGCTCGATCCGGAGGCGGACGATCTCGAACCCCTGGCCCGGGCATTCGGGGCGCCGGTGATTCTGCAGTCCAGCCTGCGGGAGGGATCGCTGCGGGCGGCGGCCGCGGCGGAAGGGGTCCCCGCCCTGGTATACGAGGCGGGCGAAGTGTTTCGGTTTGCCCCGGCCGGGGTCCGGACCGGCGTGCTGGGGGCCGTGGCCGTGATGCGCCGGATCGGCATGCTGGCGGCGGGGCGCGGGCGGCGCACGGAGCGGCGGCCCTACATTGCCGCCGGCAGCGCATGGGTGCGCTCTCCGGCCAGCGGTCTTCTGCATGCAGATACGCCGCTGGGGCAGCGGGTGGAGAAAGGGGACCCGCTCGCCCTCGTCACGGATCCGCTCGGGGAACGGGAGGTCCCCGTCATTGCCCCGGCGCCCGGGATCATCGTGGGGCGGGTCACCTCTCCGCTTGTCGACGAAGGCGCCGGGCTCTTCCACATCGGGCGGTTCGACGATCCGGGGAAGGTCGAATCCTCCCTGGCGGATTACCGGGCCGACGAAGTGGAGGAGGATCGGCTGGCGTGGTGACGGCATCCCTCCTGTTTTCCCCGAGCCGGTCGTGACCCCCGTCTCTACACATCCGGGTCTGCGCCAGGCGGCGTGGGAGGACCTGTACAGGGCGTTGACCCGCAGGCGATACGTCGGATCGGATCCCGTCCGGTTTATCTACCGCTACCGGCGCATGCGGGACCGCGAGCTCGCGGGCTGGATTGCGGCCGCGCTCGCCTACGGGAACGTGAAGACCATTCACGCCAGCGTGGAGCGCGTGCTGGCCATGCTGGGGCCGAATCCCGCGGAGGGGCTGTGCCGCCTCGAGCCGGGGGAGGTGGCGGACCGGGCGCGTACGTTTCGTCACCGTTGGACGGGCGGGGAGGACCTGGGGCGCTTTCTCACGGCGACACGTTCCGTGGTGCAGGCGCACGGATCGCTTTCCCTTACATTTAAGCGGGCGGTTCGGGCCTGCGAGGGCGACCTGGGGGCGGGGGCGGCTGCGGCCCTGAGGGAATTGCGGCGGGCCGGGGCGATGCCGGGGTCCAGCCTGCTGGCGTCTCCGGAGGACGGAAGTGCATGCAAACGATTGTTTCTGTTTCTGCGGTGGATGGGGAGGAAGGACCGGGTGGATCCGGGCTGCTGGTCGTGGCTCGATCCCGCGCGGCTGATTATGCCGGTGGATACCCATATCTACCGGGCCTCCCTGGCATTGGGATTCACCCGTCGCAAACAGGCGAACCTGAAGACCGCATTGGAGATTACGGAAGCCTTCCGGTGCATCCGGCCGGACGACCCCGTGCGATACGACTTTGCCCTTACCCGGCTGGGAATGCACCCGGAGCTGGGCTGGGATCGGTTTCTCAACTCGGTCCGGGATGTCTAAGGGGCCATGCGGGGGATTCTGATGAATGGAAAGCGTGGCGGTGCGGTTCCGGGGAGGGGAGAACCACGGATGAACATGTATGGAACGGGGGGACAGGTCGATCGTCCGTATATCACCTTCCCCCCCCTTTTTTTCGAAAAAAGAAAGCCGTATCGCCCCGCTTCGTGCAAAGATCCGGCGAGCGGGAGCAACATCATACTATCGTTTGTTACAATGTACGGACTGACCCCTATTGGAGGTCTAAGGGGCTAGGCGGGGGTGAGGCCTCGGTGCAGGTCCTGCACGCGCTGGCTCTGCTGGCGGCGGACGTGCTCGAGGGTCAGCCGCGGGATGGGCCGTTCGGCCTCGGCCTCCGGCGTCTGGAGGCAGTGTTCCTGGATGACCTGGTACAGGAGCTTGAAGGCGTCCCGCGGCTGGTGCATCTGTTCGAGGGCGTCGAAGAGGTCCTCGCGGCTGACATCCTCGGCGAAGAGGTCGCGCAGTTCGATCTCCGCCGCTCCCTCGGCGCGGCAGGCCTTCAGCCGCTTGTTGCAGAGATCGTAGAGCGTCGAGCCGGACCAGGTGAGTTGTTCAATCATGTGCTGCTTGTCGAGCCGGGCTTTCTGGAAAAAGGCCGCGTCCTCCCGGCGGAGCAGGTGCTTGAGCTCGATGGGGAGAAGCATTTTGACGCCGATCTGCTGTTGCTGCAGGAACTTGTTGTCCAGCAGGGGCCAGATGATGTTTTTCATCTTCTCGGGGTCGCCCTTGATGAGCGTCGGCTCATCCACCCGGTCGATCAGGACGACCACTCCCTGGTAGCCGATGCAGGAGAGGACCCCCCGCAGGCGGGAGAAGAGCTGGTAGCGGCTGTCGTCGCTGGCGGGGACGGGCAGGGGCTGGTTGTGGAGCACGTTGGGGGGGAAATCCCCGAACATGCCGACGAGCTGCTTCCAAGTGCGGTCCACCACGTGGACCTCCTGGTGGATCTTGCGGGCGAGGCGCATGAGTTTGACGCCCCGCCAGGCCCAGGAGCCGAGCAGGGCCCCCGCGGCCAGGGCGCTGATCCCCAGGCCGGTGTACGCCTCCCAGTTCTGGATGCCGAAGCCCCAGATCGCGGCGGCAAACACCAACCCGAGAATGGTCATCAGGATGCCGCCGGTCAGGGTGACGGACTGGCGGGAAAAGCGGCCGAGCTTGAGCAGCTTGCGGAGTTGCTGCCAGCGCTCTTCCACAGTGGCGTGGGCGGGGTTGTCGTAGAGGATGGCGATTTCCGCGAGGTCGTACCGGCGCTGGGCCCCCATCTTGCGCAGGGCTTTTCTCGTTTTGCGGAGTTCCCCCTTGCTCTTGCTGCTGAGGTCGTCCAGGAGGCCGTCCAGCAGGCCGGTGATGGCCACGGACAGGATCCCGTCCATGTGGTCTTCCAGTCGAAAGCGCTGGAGGGCGCCGGCGCGGCGCTGCTGCTTTTTGGTACGCCGGGTGAACTGATCCAGAAAGGGGTTCAGGTCGTCGTACGAAATGACGAGGATCTGCTGGTCGGGGTGCTCTTCGTTGTAGCGCTTGAGGCGTTCCCGGGTCATCAGGCGCAGGGCCGTTTTGCCGCTGCCCTTTTCCCCGAAGACGACGGCGGGGCTGGGGACATCGGGCTGGCCGAAGATTTTTTCGAAGTCGGGGTGGGGAATGCCTTCGCCCATCAGGCGGCGGAAGACGGGGTCATCCTTGGCTTCGTCGGCGCGGAAGGGATTTTCCCGCAGGCCCCATTGTTGAAAAAGCGTGTCGGTATTCATAGGCATCCCAGTCGGGCGAAGGTCGCGATTTGTGCTTCAACCTGAGATGTTTTGGGGCGGGAGTCAATTCCAAAGCCCCCCGGGCTCGTCCGGGGGAGATTCGGGATTGGGGGTACGGGGGGCGGTCACTCGACCGAACGTCCCCCCTCCCGCGCGAGGGGAGGGGTCGATGAAACGGCCGGTTTTTGCTTGACGCTGATACACGGAAACTGAAACGTTGTATCAATAGCCAAAAGGAAATTGACGAAAGGATAGAGGACGATGAAGAATTTTGTATATGCCTTCGTATTCCTGTTGAGCATCTCTGTTGTCCATGCGGATCCAATCCTTCTCAACGGCGGCGATTTCGGTACAAATCTGCGTTGGACGGATGCGAACTCAAACGAGTGGAACTCACTCGGAAGCAGCTTTAACCAACCGGATCCCGACACGGAACTGGTTGATATCAACGGCGCCAACACGGGAATTACGATTTCCAACCTGACAGGGGGTATTTCGCAAGGGAGCAGTGCCGTTCCTACCGGAAATTCTTCTCTCGGGTTGCTGCAGAACGCCAATGAGGCCGGGCAGTATAACTTCGTGAATGGCTCTGTTGAGACCGTTACCTTTGCGGGTCTGGCGACGGACGGGACGACGTACGACTTCCGAATCTGGGGACAGAAAGACGCCGCCCGATCCACAAAATTCCAGTTTGTCGGGTCATCCACCTGGAATACCGGAGATAATGTGGATTACCTGTATCTGGGCGACTCCCCGGAAAGCGACACCATTACCTTCAGCGGAATGACACCGGACTCCAATGGCATTCTGACCATGAGTTTCAACGGCAATGCCGGGGATGGCGATTTTGCGATCGGGTCCGGCAGTTCGTTCGGCTACTTCGGCGCAGCGGAAATCACCGCGAATGTCATACCTGAACCCAGCTCGATCGCTCTGCTGGCTTTAGGCTTCCTCGTCTTCATCAGGATATCCCGGCGCAGGTAATCGGCCTTTTGATTCCTGTGCAGAGGAGGGCGAGGGGGCGCGCCACGGGTATTCCTCTCCGACCCCGGGGTGTGGGGACTGGGTGCTGCGACGGTCCGCGGGGCGCGGACCCTCCCGTTTGCCTGCACGATGCACGTTTTATCGGCAGGGACGGCGGCCTCGCCGTCTGTACGGGGGGCAAAGTTACGGTTGCGGGGGTTTGGACCGGCGGCTTACACTGCCGGCCATGAGAAACCGCATTGCGTGGATGTTCATAGCGGCAGCCGTTGGGGTGGCGATGGGTCCGGTCCCGGCCGCGGGAGCGGAGCCTGGGGCCGCGGCCCCGGTTCCGGGGCGGTTGGAGGTGGAGTCGTTGAAGCGGGGGGGAGCGCTGGGGTTCGGCTGGAGCCACGGGGAGACCCTGCGCGAGGACGGGCGGGGGTTCCGGTGGGTGGAACACCTGGAGGCCGATTTGTTTGTGGAGCTGGACGAGGTCCAACCCCTGGCGTTTGAGATGACGGCTGCGCCGTATCCCTTGAACTGGCGGGATCAGCGGGTGGGGCTGTTTTGCAACGGGCGATTCATCCGGTCCTGGTCGTTTGACCGGACTCCGGATTTCCGGAAGCTCGAGGCGGACATTCCGGCGGAGGCCCTTCGACCCGGCGCGAACCGTTTGATCTTGCGGGCTGCGTATCGGTACCGGGCCGCGCGGGAAAACCGCATGCTCTCTTTCGCCGTGGACCGGGTGGTGCTGTGGCCCGCTTCGGACGGGGAGGGGCCGGGATGAACGCATCGGCCATTCCCGAGGGGTTGAGTGTGATTGCGGGCCGGGGTGTCTATCCCCGCCTCTTCGTTGCATCCGCCCGGAAAGCGGGGGTGAAACGGATTGCGGCGGTGGCTTTCAAGGGAGAGACCGATCGGCGGCTGGCGGCGGACGTGGATGCGTGCGTGTGGATGTCCGTGGGGCAGCTCGACCGGTTGATCGGGGCGCTCAAGGCCTTCGGCCACCACGATGTGGTGATGGTGGGGCAGATTGCCCCCTCGAACCTGTTTCGCGTGCGGCCGGATCGCCGGATGCGGGACCTGCTCCATTCGCTCGAAGCCAAGAACGCCCATACGATTTTTGGCGCGGTGTGTGCGCAGATCGAGGACGCGGGCTGCGTGTTTCGCCCGGCCGGCGCCTTCATGCAGGATGCCATGCCGGAACCGGGGTGCCTGACGGACCGGGCCCCGACCCCGGAGGAGGACGCCGACCTGCGCTACGGGTTGCGTATGGCCAAGGCGGTCAGCGGCCTGGATATCGGCCAGACGGTGGTGGTGAAGGACGGGGTGGTGTTGGCCGTGGAAGGGTTCGAAGGGACGGACCGGGCGATCCGGCGCGGCGGCAAGCTGGGCCGGGGCGGAGTGCGGGTGGCCAAGGTGGCCAAGCAGGGCCATGATGCCCGGTTCGACATCCCGGTCGTGGGGGAGCATACGGTGCAGACGCTGCGAAAAGCCAGGGCCACGGCCCTGGGTGTGGAGGCGGGGCGGACTCTCCTGCTGGACCGGCACGCGATTCTGCGGGGGGCCGACCGGCTCGGCATTGCGGTGGTGGCCTTCGACCCGGAAGACAAACCTTTTGATTCCAATACCCTTGAACAGCACGAAAAGGGGGCTCCATGAGCAAGATGAAAGTGGGCGTGGTCGGGGTGGGCAGCCTCGGCCGTCATCACGCGCGGATATATGCGGGACTGCCGGACGTGGAATGGGTCGGCGTATACGATGTCGATCGCGAGCGGGCGGAGGCCATCACGCGGGAGCACGGGGGACGGGCCTTCGACTCGCTGGAGTCGTTTGCGGACGCGGTCGAGGCCGCGAGCGTGGCGGCGCCGACCGACCGGCACCGGGAGATCGCCGGGCTGCTGCTGGATCGCGGTCTGCACCTGCTGGTGGAAAAGCCGATCGCCGCGACCACGCGCGAAGCGGAAGAGATGGTCGCCCTGGCCGAGGAGCGGGACCGCATCCTGCAGGTGGGCCACGTGGAGCGGTTTAACCCCGCGCTGCGCTCGCTGGAATCGATCGCGCGCGAACCGCGGTTCATCGAGGCGCATCGCCTGGCGTCCTACCCCCCGCCGCGGGAGGGGCTGCACCCGCGGGGGACGGAGGTGTCGGTGGTGCTGGACCTGATGATCCACGACCTGGAGGTGATTCTGCACCTGGTTCGTTCGCCGGTGGCGCAGATTCACGCGGTGGGGGTTCCGGTGCTGAGCCCGTCGGAGGACATTGCCAATGCCCGGCTGCAGTTTGAGAACGGCTGCGTGGCGAACGTGACGGCATCGCGCATCAGCCCGGAACGCATGCGGAAGATCCGGGTCTTCCTGCCGGATGCCTATATCTCGCTGGATTATCAGAATCAGGCGGGGACGGTTTACCGGCGCGGGGATGCCGGGATCGAGCACGACGAGGTGCCGGTGAAACAGGGGGATCCCCTGACCCTGGAGCTGTCGTCGTTTCTGGAGTGCTGTCGGGACGGGCGCCAGCCCCTGGTGAGCGGGGAGCGGGGTGCGGAGGCGCTGTCCCTGGCGGCGCGCATCCAGCACGAGATGCAGCAGGGGACGGCGGTGTGAGCCGATCGCTGCTGGTGGTGGCGGGCGAACCGTCGGGGGATATGCACCTGGCTCGCCTGGTGGCGCATCTCCGCGACGGGGCGCCGGACCTGGCGCTCTGGGGCATTGCCGGCGATGCCTGCGAGGCCGAGGGGGTGGAGGTATTGACCCACACGCGCGAGATGGCGGTGATGGGCCTGGGGGAGGTGTTGCAGCGCTACGGGTTTTTCCGGCGGGTGTTTCGCGAGGTGCTGGCGGAGGCGGAGCGGCGCCGCCCGGAGGCCGCGCTGCTGGTGGATTACCCCGGGTTCAATCTCCGGCTCGCCCCGAAATTAAAGGCGCTGGGGATCAAGGTGCTGTACTACATCTGCCCCCAGGTGTGGGCCTGGAACCGGCGCCGGATCCCCCGCATGGCCCGCGATGTGGACCGGCTGATGGCGATATTCCCTTTTGAGCCCGCGGTCTTTGCCGGGACGGGGCTGCCGGTGGATTTCGTCGGGCATCCGCTGGTGACCCGCACCGCGAACGCGGTGGAGGATCCGCCGGCGCCGCTCCCCGGGGAGGGCGGGGTGCCGATCGGCCTGTTGCCGGGCAGCCGCGGCCAGGAAGTGGCGCGGATTTTTCCCGCCCTGTGGCGGGCGGCGGGCCTGGTGGAGAAGGAGCTGCCGGAGGCGACGTTTTATGTGGCCGCGGCCGGACCGGAGACTGCGCGACAGATCGAGGACCTGTCCCGGACCACCCCCGGCGGGCCGACCCGCCGGCATCTGGTGGCAGGGCGGACCCGCGATGTGCTGCGGCAGGTCCGGGCCGCCTGGGTGACGTCCGGGACGGCGACGCTGGAGACCGCCTTGCTGGGATGCCCCATGGTCGTGGTGTACAAGACCTCGGGCCTGACCTACCGGGCCGGCCGCGCCCTGGTGAAGATTCCCCACATCGGCATGGTGAACCTGGTGGCCGGACGGGAGATCTGTCCGGAGCGCATCCAGCGCGAGGCGTCGCCCTCGAGGCTCGCCGCGGATATCCTGCCGCTGGCCGGGGATTCCCCGGAGCGGGACCGGATGAAGGAGGGTCTGCGGCAGGTCGCCGAGGCCCTGGGAGAGCCGGGCGCCGCGAAGCGGGCGGCGCGGATCGTGATGGAGGAACTGGGGGAAGGCAGGGCGTCCCCGCCGCGGGATGCGTGAGGGCCGGCGCCGGTTGATCAGGGGAGGTCGCCTGCGTCCGCCCAGGCGAGGTAGGTCTCCCGGATCTGCCGCGTCAGCGGGCCGGGGGAGCCGCCCCCGATGTCGCGTCCGTCCAGGTTCACGATCGGGAGGATCAAGGCGGTGGCCGACGCGATGAAGGCCTCGCGGGCGCCGGCGAGTTCCCGGACGGACAGCGAGCGGATTTCCGGCCGAAGGCCGACCGCCTCGGCAATGCGAAGGGCGGAGCGGCGGGTGATGGAGTCGAGGATGTCGCCGCGGGAGGGGGCCGTCACCAGGGCCTGGTCCGGGGTGATGGCAAACACGGCTGAACTCGCCCCTTCGGTCACCATCCCGTCCTCTGTCATGATGGCCTCGAAGGCGCCCTGGCGGGTGGCGTCCCCCTTGGCCATCACCTGGGCGAGGAGGGAGGTGGACTTGATGTCCCGCCGGCGCCAGCGGATGTCGGGTGTGGTGACGGCGGCAATGCCGGTCGCGGCGAGCGGGTTTTGACGCAATGGGGCATCCTGGCAGAAGAGGACGGTGGTGGGCTCGCAGATCTCGGGGTCGGGAGGGGGGAAGGAGCGGAGGGCCTCGACGCCCCGGGTCACCTGGATGTAGACCATGCCCTCGTCCAGTTCTTCGCGCCGGATGAGATTCCGGATGCGCTGATCCAGGTCTTCCCCGGAGAACGGAGAGGGAATCCCGGTTTCCTGCAGGGACCGTTGCAGCCGTGTACGGTGCCCGGTGAGTTCCAGCGGCCTGCCGCCGAGGACGGCGATCACTTCGTAGACGCCGTCCCCGAAGAGGAATCCCCGGTCGAGCACGGGAATCCGGGCCTCTTCGACCGGCACTACCCGGTTGTTGATACTGACGAGAGTCGGCCGTGACATGGCGGGTTCACGCTTTTGGTTCAGGTTTGTCTATCTTCACGATACCCCGGGACGGGCTTCGCTTCCAATGCTCGATAGGCCCTCTCCCGTATCCCCCTTCGGTCCTCTCTTATGCGGAGGTGCGTGCGGCCCGGAGCTGGGACATGCTCAGCAGCGGGATGAGGTCGAGGCCGGCTTCCGCGAGGCGCTCCCGCCCGCCGGATTCGCGGTCGATGGCGCAGAGGACGTGGGTCACGAGGGCGCCGCGCTCGCGCAGTTCCGCGGCCGATTCGATGACCTGGCCGCCGGAGGTGATGACGTCCTCCACGATGAGCACGGGGAGGCCCTCGACGGGGCCGCCCTCGGCGAGGTTGCAGGTGCCGTATTCTTTGGCCTGTTTGCGCACGAACCGGGCGGGGAGGCCCGTCTCGCGGGAGAGGGCCACGGCGAGCGGGATACCGCCCATTTCCAGCCCGGCCAGCGCCCGAGTGCCCGCGGGGACCCGGGGGGCCATGGCGGCGGCCACGCGATGGAGAAGGCCGGGGTCGGATTCAAAGCGGTATTTATCGAAATACTCGTGACTCACGGCGCCGGAGCGGAGCACAAAATGCCCTTCCAGCCGGGCGGCGCGGTCGATGTCGCGCGCGAGTTGGGCAAGGTCGGTCACGGCGGTCACTCCCATTCGATGGAGGCGGGGGGCTTGGTGGAGATGTCGTAGAGGACGCGGTTGACGTGTTCTACGCCGTTGAGGATGCGGTTGGACACGTTGCGGAGGATTTCGTGGGGGATTTCGACCCAGTCGGCGGTCATGGCGTCTTCGCTGATCACGGCGCGCAGGACGATGACGTGTTCGTAGGCCCGTTCGTCCCCTTTCACCCCCACGGACTTGTTGGGCAGGATGGTGGTGCAGGCCTGCCAGATCTGATCGTACCAGCCCGCATCCCGCAATTCCCCGATGAAGACGGCGTCGGCCTCGCGCAGGATGTCGAGTTTTTCCCGGGTGACGGCGCCGGGAACGCGGACGGCCAGGCCCGGGCCGGGGAAGGGATGCCGATAGAGAATGCGGTGGGGGATGCCGAGGGTTTTGCCCAGGGCGCGGACCCCGTCCTTGAAGAGTTCATCCAGGGGTTCGATGATCCGGCCCTCGCGCTGGAGTTCCAGGATGCGGTCCACCCGGTTGTGGTGGGTTTTGATGCGGGAGGCGATGGACCCGCTGGTGGCGCTTTCGATGACGTCGGGGTAGAGGGTGCCCTGGGCGAGGAGTTCGATCGAACCGGCGTGCGAGAAGAACACGTCGACAAACATGTCGCCGATGGTCCGCCGCTTTTCTTCGGGATCGGTAATCCCGGCCAGGGCATCGAGAAAGCGGTCCGAGGCGTCGACGAGGTCGATGCCAATCCCGAGTTCCCGGAACTGTTCGGCCACCTCCGCGGCTTCGTCTTTCCGGAGCAGGCCGTTGTCCACGAAGATGGGGTGCACCTTGACCCCGGCCTGGTGCAGGAGCACGGCCATGACGGTGGAGTCCACTCCGCCGGAGACCGCGCAGACCACCTCGCGGCCGTCCACTTCCTGTTGGATGGACTCGATGAGTTCTTCCTTGAAGCGTTCCATGGAGAAGCGGGGCGGCTCCGCCAGCAGGGAGAGAAAGTTTTGGAGGACGCGGGCGCCCTCTTCGGTGTGGGTGACTTCGGGGTGGAACTGGATGCCGAAGATGTTGTCCGGCCAGCACACGGCCACGGGCCGTCCCTCCCGGTTTTCCGCCAGGACGCGGCAGCCGTGAGCCAGTTCCGATACGCTGTCGGAATGGCTCATCCAGATCTGGGAGGCCTCGCGCACGTCCCGGAGGAGGGCGTCGGGGTCCTTGACGAAGATCTGCGACCGCCCGTACTCGCGGGAGGGCCCCGGGGCGACCTCGCCGCCCCGCCGGACGTTGAGCAACTGCATCCCGTAGCAGATGCCGAGGAGGGGGACCTCCAGGCTGTAGAGAAAATCGAGGTCGACATCCGGGGCGTCTTCATCGCGCACGCTGCGGGGGCCGCCGGAGAGGACAACCCCGGCCGGCCGGCCGATCTCCCGCACGTCCTCAGGGTTGTAGAGGCGGGCGAAATATCCCATTTCGCGAATGCGGCGGACAATGAGCTGGGAGTACTGCGACCCGAAATCGATGACGGCGACCTGTGTCTTCATGCGGAAGGCATCCCCTGCTTACATACTGGAGTAGTTGATGGGTTCTTCGGTAATCGTTACATCGTGGGGATGACTCTCCTTGAGGCCGCCGGGGGTTACGCGGACAAATTCGGCCTTTTCCTGAAGCTCGTCCAGGGTCCGGGCGCCGACATACCCCATGCCGGAGCGCACCCCGCCCATGAGCTGGAAGACCATGGGGCCCAGCGGGCCCTTGTAGGGAACCCGGCCTTCGACGCCCTCGGGGACCATCTTGCCGGATGAATTCTGGCCGTAGCGGTCGCTGGAGCCCTGCTTCATGGCGTTCGTGCTGCCCATCCCGCGGTATTCCTTGTAGGTCTTCCCCTGCCAGCGGGCGGTGTTGCCGGGGCTCTCCTCGGTTCCGGCGAGCAGCGAGCCGATCATGACGGCGGAGGCGCCGGCCGCGAGGGCCTTGATGATATCGCCGGAAAAGCGGATGCCGCCGTCCGCGATGCAGGGAATCCCGCGCTCCCGGCAGGCCGCGGCGACGTGATGCACGGCGCTGAACTGGGGCATGCCCACTCCGGAGACGACCCGGGTGGTGCAGATGGAGCCGGGCCCCACGCCGACCTTGACGGCCGCGGCGCCGGCGTCGATCAGGTCGCAGGCGCCGTCGGGCGTCACGACATTGCCCGCCACCACGGGGATATCGGGCAGGTCGCTCTTCAATGTCTCCAGCAGGCGGATCACACGTTCGGTGTGGCCGGTGGCGGCATCGATAAAGAGGGCATCCGCCTCGGCCTCCATGAGGGCCTCGGCCCGTTCGCGGGCATCGCTGCCGACGCCGATGGCCGCGCCGACGCGAAGGTGGCCGTTGCCGTCCGTGCAGGCGTCGGCGTACATGCGCCGCTTCTCGATATCGGCGCTGGTCATGAGGCCGACGAGCTTGTCCTCATCATCGACCAGCGGGAGCTTCTCGATGCGGTGCTCGTAGAGAATCTTCATGGCCTCGTCCTGGCTGACGCCGACGTGGCTGGTCACCAGCTTCTCGCGCGGGGTCATGACCTCTTCGAGGTGTTTCTGGCTGTCTTCGATCACCCAGATGTCGCGCTGGGTGACGATGCCGCGGAGAACGCCTTCGTCGTCGACGACCGGAAACCCGGAGACCCCGCTCCGATCCGAGACGACCCGGAGCTGGGCGATGGTCATGGAGGGGTGGACGGTCTGGGGATTGTCGATGACGATGTTTTCGGACCGTTTGACGCGGGAGACCATGTTGACCTGCCGCTCGATGGTGCAGTTCCGGTGAATCACGCCGATCCCCCCCTCGCGGGCCAGGGCAATGGCGAGACGGTCCTCCGATACCGTGTCCATGGCGGACGACACCAGCGGGATGTTCAAAGGGATCTTGCCTGTGACCCGCGAATGGAGGCACACATCCGAGGGCAGGATGGGGCTCCGGCGGGGAACCAGCAGGACGTCATCGAAACTGAGGCCGGTGGGGATGTCTTTATTCATGTCGGTGTCAGGGTTCGGGGGTTCGAGTTGTCAGGTTTCAGGGTTCAGAAATTCGGGGTATGTCCCGCACATGCGGGGGAGTTTCCGTGCCGCGTTTCCAGGATGAAGTCCGGCTATATTTGCACAGGTTGATGATCGACTCAATCGTTGATCGGAAGAGCTTTTCGAGCCGGGCTATCCGTTGCCTTTTACCCGGCGGGCAATGTTCTTCCGGATGCGGGTCAGGCGTTTGCCGGATATGGACCCGATAGAACCGGCGAGCTGTGATTTGTGCACAATTGCCCGGCGCGCGGCTCTTGTGACACGGGCCCCCTTCAATCCGGAATCACTGAAATCACCGTGGCTCGGCCCGATGTGCTCATCCAGGCCCGAGACCCTTTGGGCAATCTGCTCTTTTGTTGTCATAGCCGCCCCCTGTTGATGAGGATAGCATCAGGCTTTGAGATACGCAACACAGAGGCTTTTCCGCCCGCATATCGTGTCGTGGGAAAGCGGTCAGGCGG
>CAZCOO010000051.1:0-16157 GCA_964500395.1 uncultured Verrucomicrobiota bacterium | reverse complement strand
CACACGCTCCCTCTGCGAGGGAAGCGTGTCCTACAACATCTGGTTGGCCGCATTGATGGGACAGGCTTCCCCGGTTCGCCGGGGCCGGGCGAAGTTCATCGTTGAAATTTTCCGGTCAGTCGACAAAGGTTGCCGACCCGTTTTGACGCAGATTTTACGAACGCCGGCACGATGCCGGCCTGAGGAGTTGTACGATGACGCACGAGAAGATGAACCCGGAGGAGCGCGAAGCGGCGTTCCTGGAAAGCCTGGAAACCTCCCCCCTGCCTTCTGAAAAGCTGCTGGGGATGCTGAAGGAGGCGCAGCAGAGCGGGGCCGGGGCGCAGGCGGCCTCGCTGGCGGAGTTGCTGGCGGAGGCGGCCCGGGAGCAGGAGGATGCGGAGACGGCCCTGCAGGCGCTGGAAATCCAGTGGGCGGGCTCTGAATCGTTGCCGCGGCCCCTGGAGATGGAAAAACAGATCAGCCGGCTCTTCGGCAATACCCCGGAGATTCGATCGGCGGCGAAGAATGCCGGGTTTCGGGACAAACTGAATGTATCGGAATGCTTTCGGCGGTTGAACCTTCTGCGGAATCTCCGGGAGGGGGTGCTCTGTTTCGACAAGACCTGGGGATTCGGCGTGGTGCGGGAGGTGCATCATTTTTACGAGCAGGTCGATATCGATTTCGACCGGAAGAAGGATCATCACATGGCCTTCGGGTATGCCGCGGAGACCCTGATGCTGCTCGATCCGGACCATCTCCTGGCCCGACGCCACGACGATCCCGAAAGTCTCAGGGCGATGGCTTCGGACAAGCCGGGCGAGCTGGTGCGGCTGGCCCTCAGCAGCTTCGGGCCGATGACGGTGGTGCAATTGCAGGAATGTCTCACCGAGCATGTGCTGGGGAGCGGCGGCTGGAAGAAATTCTGGGAAGAGGCCCGAAAGGAACTGAAGCGGGACCCCCTGGTGGATCTTCCGGCCAAGCGAAGCGAGGTCATTCAACTCCGGCACAAGGAAAAGTCCTTCGGGGGCGACTGGTTTGAAGACCTCCGGCGGGAAACGCGGATGGAGCCCATCCTGGATATGATCGACGAGATGGCCGAAGAGCGGGAAGATCCGTTGTCCGGCGAGGAGCGCGACGCCATAGGAGAGCGATTGCATTTTGTGATTCAGGGTGCGGGCCGCCGCACGCCGGCCCTGCGGGCGCGGGCGCTCATCCGAGCGGTGCATCACGAAGTGCCGTCCGAGATCGTAGACCGGCACAAAGAGACCGCCTTTTTTGTGTCGGCGGATGTGCTGCTCGCGACCCTGCCGGCCCTTTCGGCCCGGGAGGTGCGGGAGCTGGTGGACTTGCTGCTGGCGCACCGGGCCGACGAGGTCGAGCCGGTCTTTGTCGGCATTCTGCCGGATCTCGATCTTTCGCTGGCGGGGTATATCATCGAGCAGCTCGAGGTGTCCGGCCGTGCGCACAGTGTGCGGGGCTATTTAAAGGACGCGATCAACCGGCGGGAGATCACCGCGGACTTACTGCTCTGGCTCTGGAAAAACATCGATCAGCTCGATGCGTGGGCGGGGGTTCCCCCGGGCGAATTGATGGACGTGACGCTGTACGTCCTGGAACGGCCCCGGGAAGGGGCGTCCATGAAAGCGCACAAGTGGCTGAAGGACCGTTTCAAGCAGCCGCGGTGGCTCAAGCAGGCGCTGGACCGGCTCGAGGACCGCGATCGCCGGCGCATGATGCAGCAGATCCGGGACAGCTCCGCCTGGCCGGAGATGGACCGTCGTTCCGTGATGGGGCAGATCATCAAGCTGCGGCCGGAGCTGGAGAAAATGACGGCCGGGGATGCGCGGGCCGAGGCCGTGGCGCGGCAGGCGGGGCCGGTGACCTCGCACCGGAGCTATCTGGAAAAGCAGGAGCAGCTCCGGAAAATTACGCAGGAAGAGATCCCGCAAAACAGCAAGGAGATCGCGGTGGCGCGCAGCTACGGAGACCTGCGGGAGAACTTTGAATACAAGGCGGCCAAGGACCACCAGTCGCTGCTGATGAATCGACAGGCGGAACTCCAGAAGATGCTCAACGAAGTGACGCCGACGACGTTTGACGATGTGCCGGCGGAGACGGCGGGCCAGGCGACCCGGGTGGAACTGGAATATCCGGATGGGCGCACGGAGCGGTATGTCATCCTCGGGGTGTGGGACCAGAACGATGAGCTGGGGATCATCTCCAGCAACACGCGGCTGGCCCAGGCGGTGATGGGAAAATCGCCGGGGGACACCGTGTCCATTCCCCGGCCGGACGCGGGAGAGGACTCCTGCACCCTGAAACGCGTGGATCCCCTGCCGGAGGCGGTGCGGGACTGGATCCGCAGTGAGCCGCCGACAGGAAAACCGGAGCGGATAGAAGAGGATGCATCCACCGGGTGATGGTGCGGGGCGTCCCCGCCCGGCCGGCACGTGCCCGCGGTGGAGGATCCGACCCGGCGAACGATCCGCCATGTCTAGTGCCTCTCCATCCGGAGTCGAGCGACCTTCGGTCCTGTGTGCCTTGCCGCGGATCGGTCGACGGGTCCTGGGGGCGGCCCTTCTGGCCGCCTGGGCCCTCCTGCCGGCGGCCTGCCGGACGTCGGCCCCTCCCGCGGCGACGCCGGCATCCGGTCAGGAGGAGGATGCGACGGCTGCGGAAGCATCCGACTCCCCGTCCCGGCCCCCGGCCCCCCTGGCCCTGCTCGATCTCGATCTGCTGATGGGATGGACGGTTCGGGCGGGAGCGGAGGTCGACCCGCGGCCCGTCCAGCGCTCGGAGGCAACCCCCGGGTGGCGGGGGCACTCGCTGCATGTGACCTGGACGAATCTCAGCCCGGCGGCACCGCTCCTCATCGAACCGCCGGAAGCGATTCGGCTGCCTCAACAATTCGACCTGCTCTCGATCTGGGCGCTGGCGGATCTCAAATCGCCGGCGCCGGTCGAGGTGGCGTTTCGCATTCTGGACCGACAGGGCACGGTGCATGAGGTCGATGTCGGGCAGGCTACCCGCCTGGGGTGGCGACTTCTCCGCCGGACGCTGAGCCGGGAGGTGATCGACCCGGCTTTGCATCCCTGCCGGTTGGCCGGGATTGTCGTACGGCCCGGCGCGCCCGCGGGAGGACTCACCCTGGATGCGCTCGACGTGAGGGTGGAGCGGGTGCGGCCCCTGGCCGCCCCCACGCGACCGCGCCGGGGCATCGAGCTGCCCGCGGCGCAGGATCCGGGTGTGAATCGGGGCCCCGGCCGGCTTCGCTTTCCCGATGATCCGGCCACGATTCTGCCGGTTCGGAAGGGGACGTGGCGAAGTCGCATTGAGCAGGACGCCCGCGGATGGGTCCACTTTATCGCGGAATCGGATGAGCACCGCCTTCAATTCATTCTGAAATCGTTCCGGCAGCCGGGGCAGCTCGAAGTCATGGCCGACGGGCGCCGGATCGCGGAGTGGCGGGCGGAGCCGTTGCTGGAGGGGCTGCCGGCCGCCCCGCCGCAGCGCCTCGATCTGGCCGACGAGTATCTCGAACTCTACTACGCCGGCGGCACGCGCGTCCGGTATTCGCTGGTACGGGGAGCGCTCTCGCTGGAGGTGCAGGGGCATGAGCCGGTACGGGAGGTAAACGCGGGCCGCTGGCTGTTTGATCCGGGGGCGGCGCTGTGGCCGCTCGACGCCTATGCGTCGGACCCGAGCCGGGCGCCCTCCCTCGCGGTGGTCCAGGCCGGAGGCCGGGCCTGGTTTCTCACGCAGTGGTTCGACTGGACGCGGTCGAATGCCTCCCTCGTGAAATGGGCGAGCGGCCGGGAGGCGGACGGGATTCGCTTAACCGGGCGGGCGGTTTACAAGCCGACGACCCGGGGGCGTCGGAACCCGGTCGTGGAACGGATGGTGTTTCTCCTGTCCCCGGAGCTGCTGGATGTCATCCCGCGCATCCCGCATCCGCCGTCGGATCACCTGGGGTCGCTCCGGTCCTTGATTCCGGCGGCAGCGGGCGGGGGAGACGCGAGCCGGTTCGAGTGGGGGACCCTGTACGGGCAGACAAACATCGTGGCGCTGCCCGCGGCACCCCGGGACGGGGGCTGCGCCGGGGGCGCCCCCCGGCCCCCGCACGAGACCGGCGGCCGGGGCATCCGGATGATTCAAACCCGGCTATGCTGCCCGCAGAGCCCCGCGTTTTCCGGCGACCAGGTGCAACGGCAACCGGACGGCACCTGGCGCCCGGCGGGTCCTCTCGGCTACGCCCGGAAGCCCCTGAGTTTGTTTTCGGCGCCGTTCCATGACCCGGCGGAGACGATCGGGGATTCGGAGATACAGCTCCTTGCCGGGATGGCGGAAACCGCTCCGTGGGACAACACGGATTACGATGCCCGCCTGCCCGGCGCGGCCACCTATGCCCAGAGCTATTACGCGTACGGCGACTGGGTGAGCGGCCTCTCGGCGGTGTCTCCCCGGGGCGTTATGGTTCAAGGCCGCTTCGGGTGGCTGATGGCCGGGCTTGCGGACGGTTGGGTGTTGGGGGCGCCGGGACGCGCGCCCATCAATCTGTTGATCGGGCATCACCGGATCTCCCCCCTGATGGCTGTCTTCCCGGATCCGGGATCCTACGGCAATCACGCACACCCGGCGGCCCGGATTCTGGCGGATGCCATGGCACGGGGATGGGGGCCGGTTTTGCCGGGGATCGACACCCTGGAGGAGAGCGAACGCCTGCGCCTGGTGGCGCTGGCCGCGAGCCGGCTGGACGCGCGACCCTCCCCGCCGCCGGCCGCCATCGAGTTCAGGGCGGGCGACCGCTATGTGCCCTACGCGGATATCATGGGCCGGTCCCTGGCCAATCCCGGTCGCCGGCTCCGGCTGCAATATGGCGGGGGGCGGACGGTCTTTATCAATCTCGGACGGGAGGCGTGGACGTTGCCCGGCGAAGAAGGGGGAGAGGTCCTGCCCCCCGACGGATGGAAGGTGATGGGGCCGGGGGGGAATGTCCGCATGCTATTGGCCCGGGATGAGGCCGGGCGATACGCATATGCCCGCACAACGGGGGGTGTGTTTGCCGACGGGTACGGGCGTGAACGGGCGGTCGGGCCGCTGGTCACAACCGATGGGCTCTGGATCGAAATGCCGAAGGGAGATGCCGGGGGGCGAATCCAGTGGAGCGGACGACCCGAGCGATTTGCCCTCGACCTCGAACTTGCGGACTCCCTGGGCGATGTTCGGGGGTGGCGGTTCTCGTCCCTCGACGGCACCCCGGCCGGCCGCGGCGCCATGGAGGTGCGCGAGGGGCGGCTGTGGATTGAGCCGCCGCCGGAGGCCCGTCGGCTGTCGCCGGGCGGATGAAAAGGGCGCCCAAGCGGTCCCGCCGGGGTTATTCGGCCCAGGGAGGGGTTGAGGGGAGCCGGGTCTCGAAGGCTGCGATCTGCCGGTCCTGGTATTCGCCCTCGTAGGTGCCCTCGGCAAAGCGCGCCAGGCCTTCTTCTGCGAATTGCTTCCAGGCCTCCGCTTCGCGGCCGGGCAGGATGGGGTAGAACAGGCATCCGGTGGCCCGGGCGGCCTTCCGGTCTCCGGGCGCGTCCCCGATCAAGAGGACCCGTTCGGGCGTGTAGCGATTCTGCATGGCCATCTGAAGGTGTTCGGCCTTGGTGCCGAGTTCCTGGCCGGCGATGAGGTGCACGTACGAATGCAGGTCGTGCTGATCCCATTCCCGCACAAGCGCCTCTTCCGGCGTCTGGGAGACGACCAGGAGATCGGCGCCCTCCTTCATGCGGTTCAGGGCCTCGCGCACGCCGTCAAACGGGTGTATTCGATCCCCGATTCGCTGGACCTGCTCATTTACGGCCAAACTCCATTCGAGGATCCGCCGCAGGTCCGGATCGCCGGTTCGCTCGACTTCCCGGGCCAGGGTGTCGTTGCTGAGGGGCAGGCCGGATTCCACATAGCGACGGAGCGATTCGGTGTCCGGGAGGGGCACCCCGCTTTGCAGAACCTCGGGGCGGTCCTGCAGCAGGTCGAACGTCTTCAGGAGGCTGATGAACCGGTTGCTGCCGCGGTCCACGGAGTAGAGGTTCACGAATTCAGCGGTCTCGCGAAGCAGCGGTTCGATGGGAGCGAGATTCCAGAACCGGATGATCTCCGTATGAAAGCAGTCCTTCTGTTTGATTTCCATGGAATCGAAGACACAGCCGTCCGAATCGATTCCGATGAGCCGCGTATGGCGGGGGGGGAAGGAGAGAAGGTCGTCTCTGGTATACGTCTGGTTCATGGGGGCGTTATTGGTTATTGGTTATTGGTTGTTGGTTGTTGGTTATTGGTTATTCGTTTTTGGATGCTGGGTACGGGGTTTCGGGTGGTGATTGGCCACCCATGCCTCCGATTGTGAAAGGGCCCTGTCCAGTGGATGCATCCCGTCCGGACGGGTCCGGCAGGAAATGGCGGCAGTCTGCCGCCAGACCGCGCCCGCCGGAAGAAAAAAATCGTTCACAAAATAGACGACGGGCCGTTTGCCGGTATAGTGCGGCGCGATGACAACAGGCATTTCAGATCCGATACAGTTGAATCCGGGCCAGCGGTGGTTGAACCGGCTGGTGAAGGCGGCCATGAGCGAGGAGCTGGGCGACGAGCACCACGTGCCCAAACCTGAGATGTTTGACCTCTATCGCCTGTGGGCCCGCAGTGGGGCCGGGATGCTGCTCACCGGCAATGTGATGGTGGACTCCCGGGCCATGATTACCCTGACCAACGTGGCCCTCGAAGCCGATACGCCCCTGGCCCCCTTTCGCGAATGGGTGCGGGCGGCCGAGGGTCCCGCGCCGCTCTGGATGCAGATCAACCACCCCGGCGCCCAGGCGTGTCCCCGGCCGGGAGGCGTCTGCCTGGCGCCTTCGCCCCAACGGGACGAGAGGGGGAACGAGGCGGTGTCCGGCATGTCCGCCGCGGATATCGATGACGTCGTCACCCGCTTCGGGACCACGGCCCGGCGGGCGGTCGAGGCGGGGTTTCAAGGGATCCAGGTGCACGGCGCACACGGATACCTGGCCGCGCAGTTTCTTTCGCCCGCAACCAATCAGCGGTCGGACCGGTATGGCGGCTCGATCGAGAACCGGACGCGGTTCCCGGCCGAGGTCCTCGACCGGGTTCGGCGGGAGGTCGCGGGGCGTGCGCCCGTCGCCGTGAAGCTGAACAGCGGCGATTACCGCCGGGCGGGGTGGTCGCTGGAGGAAGCCGGGCGGGCCCTGGACGTGCTCGCCGAGACGCGACCCGATTGCGTGGAGATCGCGGGGGCGGATTTCGAATCGCCCCAGCCCAAGCCCGACGATGCGGGCGAACGCGCGGCGTATTTTCACGCGTTCGCCTCGATGGCCCGCGATCGATTCGACTGCCCGATTCTGTTCAACGGGGGACTCCGCAGGCGGGAGACCATGGACCGCCTGATTGCATCGGGCGAAGCGGACGGGATCTCCGTGGGGACCCCGATGACCTTTGAGCCGGCATTTCCGGAAGAGCTACTGCAGGACCGGATGCCCGACCTGCTGCGCGACGAAGCCCGGGAGCTCGACAACCTCAGCGCGGGGGAACGCTACGTGTGGTATCTCGAGCGATTGTCGGAGCTTCCCTCGCTGGTCCTCCCTTGAACCCGGCAGGAGAATCGCTATCGTGAGGGGTCCGATGCCGAGCGCACGTCCAACCGAAAGGCTTTTATGATGTCACGCACCCTGACCGCCCTGATGATCCTCGCGATGGCCGCCCCCGCCCTGGCCGAGTCCACGTCCTATCCCGGGGCCGACTGGGAAGACGCGCCCGATCCCATCGCCAGCCCCTTCGCCGAACGGGGCGGCGACATGGATGTCTTTGTGGCGCAGTATCCCAAGAGCTTCAACTACTACCTCGATAACAACGTCTTTTCCGCCCAGTTGTTCGGTCAGCTCTTCGACTCGCTGCTGACCATGAACCCGGTGACCCTGCAGCACGAGCCGGGGCTGGCCGAGCGGTGTGTCCTGTCCGATGACAAGAAGACCTTCACCCTGCACCTCGATCCGGAGGCCCAGTGGAGCGACGGCGAACCGGTGACCGCAGATGATGTGGCGTGGACGTACCGGACGATCATGAAGCCCGAACACCTCACCGGTCCGCACAAGGTCTCGCTGGAAAAATTCAACGAACCGGAGGTGCTCGATGAACACACCGTCCGGTTCACGGCAAACGAAGTGCACTGGCGAAATCTGCTGTCCCTGGGCGGGTTGAATGTGCTCCCCCGGCACGCCTACGAAGACAAGGACTTCAACAAGCTGAACTTCGAATTTCCGGTGGTGTCCGGACCGTACCGGATCGAGGAGATCCAGGAGGGGCGCACGGTGACGCTGGCGCGCCGGGATGACTGGTGGCAGGGCGATGCCGAGCGCAACCTGTCCGTGGGGAATTTTTCCGAGATCATCTATCACTTTTTCAGCGAGCGGGATAATGCCTTTCAATCCTTCAAGACCGGCGGCATCGATTTGTTCGCGGTGTACACGGCCCATCGCTGGGTAGAGCAGACGGATACGGAGAAATTCCGCCGCAACTGGATTGTGAAACAGAAGGTCTACAACCACAAACCGATCGGCTTCCAGGGCTTTGCCATGAACATGCGCCGGGCGCCGTTCGATGACCGTCGGGTGCGCCTCGCCCTGGCCCATCTGCTGAACCGGCCGCGCCTGAACAAGACCCTGATGCACAACCAGTATTTTCTCCACCGCTCCTATTACGAGGATCTCTACAGCGAGGACCATCCCTGCCCGAACGAATTGATTGCGTTTGACAAAGAGAGGGCCCGGGCGTTGTTGAAAGAGGCCGGGTGGGAGACGGATCCGGAGACGGGCCTGCTCATGAAGGACGGCGCCCCGCTGGAGATCAACTTCCTCACGCGCAGCGCCACGGCGGATAAGTTCCTGGTCATCTACAAGGAAGACCTGTTGGACGTGGGGATTACGCTCAACATCGTGAAAAAGGATTGGGCGGCGTGGTCGCGCGACATGGAAGAATACAACTACGACATGACATGGGCCGCCTGGGGGGCCGGGCTCTGGAAGGACCCCGAGAGCATGTGGCACAGCAAGGAGGCCGATCGGCCGTCCGGCAACAACATCACCGGGTTTCGGAATGAGGAGGTCGACCGGCTGATCGACAAGACGCGGACGATCTTTGATGTGCAGGAGCGGCGCAAGGTTCTGCGTGAGATCGACCAGCGGATCTATCGGGAGGTGCCCTACGTGCTCTTGTGGAATATCGATTACACCCGGTTGCTCTACTGGAACAAATTCGGGACCCCGGACACGGTGCTGAGCAAGTACGGGGATGAACAGAGTGCGTATGCGTACTGGTGGTACGACTACGATGCCGCCGCCGAGCTGGAGCAGGCCCGGGACGAGGACCTCACGCTCGCCCCGCGACCCGGGGAGGTCCGCTTCGACGCGGTGTTTTCTGATCAGCCCCTGCGGTGAGGACTGCCCGGCGGCTGTCGCCGGATCCCGCCCGGACGCATGGCTCCGGCCCCCCGCAACCGCCATCCTGATCGTGATCGTCATCGGATACACGTGCCCGCATGCGGCCCGTGCTGTGCCGTCACGCCGCGATGCGGTGTCAGTGTTCGGGGCGGAACAGGGGGGGGTAGCCTTCGCGGAAGGTGGGGTAGGCGTAGGGATAGCGCATCGCCTGCAGGCGCGTGTTTCGGCATCGTTTTCCCCCGCTGCGGGGCCGGCGGGCGGAACTGCCGGGGACGGCGCGCGGGGCGGGGGCCCCGATTTGTGCGGCGAGCCACTGGAGGAGTTCGGCCCGGCGCACCGGTTCGGCATCGGTCCCGAGGACGACCGGCGGCAGGGAACTCGCCCGCAATAGAAAGCGGAGGATTCCCGCGGCGTCCTCCCGGTGGATGTGGTTCACCCACTCCGGGGCTTCCGGATCGTACTCGGCCTCTCCCTCCCGAACCCGGTCGATCAGCCGCGTGCGCCCCGGACCGTAGATGCCGGAGAGCCGTACGGAACAGGCGGGGAGCGGGCCGGTTTCCAGGCGCGCTTCGGCCTGTGCGAGATAGCGGGGGCCGGTGCGCTCGGGGGAGGCCGGGGTTTCCTCGTCCACCCATTCGCCGGGCCGGCTGCCGTAGACGCCGGTGGACGACACCATCAGGACCCGGCGGGGCGGGGAATCGGCCTCTTCATAGCGGCGGAGCAGGGCGTCGAGGCCTGTGGCAAAGAGGGCTGCATAGGCCCCGTCTCCGTCGCCGCGTGTGCGGCCCGCGGCAAACACCAGCGCATCGATGGGGTCGGGCAGGTCGGGCCATCCGGCCGGGGCCCCGAGATCGGCGCCCACGCCCCGGACCCCCGCCGGCAGGCGGGTCCCGCTGCGGGTCAGGCCCCAGACGGTACAGCCGTCTGCTACGAGCATTTCGGCGAGGCGCCCGCCGACGTAGCCGCAGCCCGCGATGAGTACGCGGCGCGGTTCGGCGGGCGGGGTCATGATTCGCCCCCCGGCCACCGGTCGAGAATTTGCTGGGGGTGTTCAATCAGGATCTCGGCCCCGGCGTCCCGGAGTTCGGCTTCGCCGCGGAAGCCCCACAGCACGCCGATGGGGACCATGCCGGCGGCCCGGGCGGTTTCCATATCCGTGGCCGTGTCGCCGAAGTAGAGCACGTCCTGCGGGCGGACGTTGAGGTGGCGGCTGATTTCGACCGCGGCGGTGGGGTCCGGCTTTTTGGGGACGCCCGGTTTGGAGCCGGCGACGAACTCGAAAAACCAGGTATAGAGCAGATGGTCCACCAGGCGGATGGTGAAGGGATGCGGTTTGTTGGACAGGATCGCCATGGGAAAGCGCCGGGCCTTGAGGGCATCGAGCAGGTCGGGGATGCCGTCGTAGATGCGGGTCGTGTTGGCCAGGCCGTTGCGGTATTCATCGAGAAAGGCCCCGTAACAGGACTGCACGAGCGCCTCGTGCCCGGTGTCATCGCCGCCCTCGGGCAGGGAGCGGCGCACGAGCCGCTCGGACCCGTTGCCCACGGCGGTCTTGTAAAACGCGATGTCATGGGTCGGCAGCTCGAACCGGGCCAGGACGCGGTTCATGGCATTGCCGATGTCTTGGATGGTGTCGAGCAGGGTTCCGTCCAGGTCGAACAGGGCAGCACGCGGTGTCATGATGGGGTTTCTTCCTCCCGGGCCAGGGCCTTGCTTTTCCGGACCACCCACACGATCGCGGGGATGAGCAGCAGGAAAAACAGGCTGTTGATAAAATAGATGCTTCGAATGCCGAAGGCGGCCGCCAGCGATCCGCTCATCAGCGGGGCGATAATCCACCCGATGGATTTGGCCGTGGTCGCCCAGCCGAAGATGAATCCGCGGCGGGACGGGGGCGTGGTCTTGGCCAGCCAGATCTGGAAGACCGGATCCAGCCCGCCCGCGCAGAACATCATGCCCATTCGGCCCATAAAGAGAAGGATAAATCCCTGGGCCAGCCCCTGGGGGATCATGGCCAGCGCGCCGCCGAGCGCGGAGGCCTGGGCGATGCGCGGGGGCGGGATGCGATCGGCGAGGCGGCCGAGGATGATGCCGGCGAGGAGGCCGGCCACGCTGCCCGCGGCAAAGAGGCCGCCGGTCCAGCGGGAGACCCCGGCGAGGGAGCCGTGCACCTCCTGGACCAGCAGGGGCAGCATGGCCATGTCGAACTGGCGGACCAGCGCCATGAACAGGATGAGAAAGACAATGGGGGCCGCGCTGCCGAGCTGCGGCCAGCGGAGGCGGGGGGCGAAGGTCGTCTTCAGGTCGGGCGTCTCGTCCGGGCGTTCGAACAACTCATCGGTCCCGAAGAGGACCAGGCCGCCCGCCGAGAAGAGCAGGCCGGCGCCGACGAGGAAGGCCAGGCGGTACCCGAAGAGATCGGCGACAAACCCGCCCAGGCCGGCGCCGGCCATGGCCCCGGTAAACAGGGCCGCGCTGAGCGATCCCAGGGCCATCCCGCTCCGGTTTTGCGGGGTGTGGGCCGAGACCAGCGTCTGGGCGGCGGGGACCGTTCCGGTGAGGGTGCCCTGGATGAAGCGGAGCAGCACGAGGGTCTCCACGTTCCGGACCAGCGCCATGAGCACGAGGATGATCGAAGCGGAAAAATTTGCGCGCAGGAGCATGATGCGGCGGCCGTAGAGGTCGGCCAGTGTGCCCCAGATGGGGGAGAAGATGGCGAGGGCGGTGGGCGTGGCCGCGGCGAACAGCGACACCCAGAGTTTTACGTCGACGGGATCCTGCACCCCGAGCGACTGGATGTAGTAGGGGGCGAAGGGCATGGCGAAGGCGAATCCCATGATCGACAAGAACTGGGACAGCCAGACCATGACCAGGTTTTTCTTCCAGTTCACCATGAGGGCTGCGGGTGGTTGTTTTTATGAGAGCGGGTTGCCGGCCGGAGAGAACCCAGGCCGGGACCGGAGTGTACAGGGCATCGGGGGGGCGGGCAATGCACAGCCGGGTGATTCGCGGCCGGAGGACATGCGGGCGGGATTGCATCTTTTCCTGCCGGCCATCCGGTGCTAGGATGCCCGTTCTATTTTTGACCAGGACAATCCGCAGTCTAAACCGGAGTGATGAGACGATGAGCAAGAAGAAAGCCCCCTCGCCAAAGAAGACCTCGGAAGCGAAGCGCCACTCGCTTCGGCGCGAATATTCCAGCAAGGTGCTCGACGGCACCGCCCGGGCCGCCGGCCGGGCCATGCTCCACGCCGTCGGCTACGAACGCAGTGATTTCCGGAAGAACCAGGTCGGCATCGCATCCACCTGGAGCCAGGTGACGCCCTGCAATATGCACATCGACAAGCTGGCCGTCGAAGCGGCGGCCGGTGTGGACGGCAACGGGGGCAAGGCGACGATCTTCAATACGATCACCATCTCGGACGGCATTTCGATGGGGACGGAAGGAATGAAGTATTCGCTGACGTCCCGCGAAGTGATTGCGGATTCGATCGAAACCGTCGTCGGGTGCCAGGGCTTTGACGGGGTGGTGGCCATCGGCGGGTGCGACAAGAACATGCCGGGCTGCCTGATGGCGCTGGCCCGGTTGGACCGTCCTTCCGTCTTCGTGTACGGCGGCACCATCCTGCCCGGGGTCCACAAAAACCGGAACGTGGATATCGTATCAGTCTTTGAGGCGGTGGGCGCCCAGGCGCGGGGGGACATCAGCAAAAAAGAGCTGACCGATATCGAGAGCTGCGCCATCCCGGGGCCGGGGTCCTGCGGGGGCATGTATACGGCCAACACCATGGCCTCGGCGATTGAGGCGCTGGGGATGAGTCTGCCGAACAGCTCCGCCCAGGCGGCGATCTCCAGGGAGAAGGCGCAGGATTGCCGGGAGGCGGGCAAGGCGGTGCTGAACCTGATCAAGCGCGGCATCCGGCCCTCGGACATCCTCACGCGCGAGGCCTTCCTGAATGCCGTCACCATGGTGACGGCGCTCGGCGGGTCGACCAACGCGGTTCTGCACCTGCTGGGCATGGCCTATACCGCCGGGGTGAAGCTGAAGATCGAGGATTTCAACCGCATCGGGCGCAAGGTGCCGGTGCTGGCCGACCTGAAGCCCAGCGGGCGCTTTGTCATGGCGGAGCTGGTGAAGATCGGCGGGACGGTGCCGCTGATGAAGACGCTGATCGAGGAAGGCCTGATGAACGGCGACTGCCTGACCGTGACGGGCAAGACGCTCAAGCAGAACCTCCGCGGGGCGAAGCCGTACCCGAAGAACCAGGAGATCATCCGGCCGATGGACAACCCGGTGAAGAAGACCGGGCACCTGGTGGTCCTGAAGGGGAACCTGGCGCCGGGCGGGGCCGTGGCCAAGATCTCCGGGAAAGAGGGCGAGTCGTTTTCCGGCAAGGCCATCGTGTTCGAGTCGGAAGAAACGGCGCTGGAGGCCATCCTGAACGGAAAGGTCAAGGCCGGGCACGTCGTGGTCATCCGCACGGAAGGGCCGCGCGGGGGTCCCGGCATGCGGGAGATGCTGAGCCCGACCTCGGCGATCATGGGCAAAGGACTGGGCAAGGAGGTGGCCCTGATTACCGACGGCCGGTTTTCCGGGGGCAGTCACGGATTCGTGGTCGGACACATCACACCGGAAGCGTACGAGGGCGGCCCCATCGCGGTCGTCCGCAACGGCGATCCCATCACCATCGATGCCAAAAAGAAAAAAATGACCCTGGACCTCGATCAAAAGGAAATCGACAGGCGCCTCCGCACCTGGAAGCGGCCCAAGCCGCGCTACACGCGGGGTGTGCTGGCCAAGTATGCCGCGACCGTGACCTCGGCCTCGGAGGGGGCGGTGACGGACAAGAACCTGGACTTATCGTAATCGCGTCCGGGACGGCCTCCGGGCCGGCCGCGCCCGCCCCGCCGTCGAACCGGGTGGTTCCGGCAGGGCCGGCTTCGGCGCGCTCCGGATGCTCAACGGGATTCGTCTATGACGGAAACAGTTGGATGGATTGAAGGGGGGCTGGATGCCTTCTGGCGCTGGATGGTGGAACTGGGTCTTCCCGCGCCGGCCGCGAACGTGATGATCGCGCTGAGCGGGATCCTCGTTCTGCTGGTCGCGGGGTACCTGCTCCGCGTGCTCGCCCACGGATTTCTCCAGACTGTGCTGGGCCGCATCATCCGGAAGAGCCGGATCGAGTGGGACGACGCGCTGCTGGACGAAGGGGTGATGCGACGCCTGTCCCACCTCGCGCCGGCCCTGCTGGTCTACTGGCTGGCGCCCGTCGTGCTGGCGGACTACCCCTGGCTCACCGAAGCGGCCGAGAAATTCGTGGGCCTCTACATCGTGGTGATCGTGCTGATGGTGCTGGATGCGTTTCTGAACGCCGTGGCCCGCATCGCCCGGTCCCGTCCCCGCGTTCGGCGCATCCCCATCCGGGGCTTCATCCAGGCCGTAAAGCTGGTGCTGCTGATCTTCGGGGTTGTGCTCATGCTCTCCATTGCCTTCGGGCAGGCCCCGGGATATTTCCTTTCGGGGCTGGGGGCGCTCACCGCCATTCTGCTGCTGATCTTCAAGGACGCGATCCTCGGCCTGGTGGCCGGGGTTCAAGTGTCCGTCAACAACATCGTGCAGGTGGGGGATTGGATCTCCATGCCCAATCACGGGGCCGATGGCACTGTCATTGATGTCACCCTGACCACGGTGAAGGTGCAGAACTGGGACAAGACCATCACCAATATCCCCAGTTACGCCATGATCAGCGAGTCGCTGACCAACTGGCGGGGCATGCAGGAATCCGGCGGACGCCGCATCAAGCGGGCCATCTACCTCGACATGCAGTCGATCGGATTTCTCGACGACGCCCTGCACGAGCGTCTTCACGGCATTGCCCTGCTGCAGACGTACCTGGACGGGAAAGAGACGGAGTTGGAGGAGGACCGCACCCGTCGGGGACTGGAAAAAGGACAAGAGGGCCTGAATGGCCGCCGCCTGACGAACCTCGGCACCTTCCGCGCCTATTGCGCCGCCTACCTTCGCAGCCGTTCGGATATCCGGCAGGACATGACCTTCCTGGTTCGCCAGTTGGATCCCACCCCGCAAGGCCTGCCCCTGGAGATTTACGTCTTCACCAACGATACCGAGTGGGCGCCCTACGAGGGGATCCAGTCCGACATCTTCGAGCACCTGCTGGCCTCCGTCCCGGAATTCGGCCTGCGGGTCTTTCAGCAGCCCAGCGGGCAGGATGTGCAGGCCCTGCGGAGTGTGGTTCGGTAGTCGGGCCCGTTGGCTCGCCCGGCAAAAGGGGGGGCGGGGGCCTGCCTGCGGCTCGGTACACGTGGGCCCGAGCCCGCCGGCCTGACGGGCATCGGCGAGATGCGGGAGCCGAGGAATCCCGGCGTCGGGGGATGTCTCGACAGGCTCCACATGACGCGCCTTTGTGGCGATTCCCCGGCTTTGCCGGCAGAGGAGCCGATCGTGGCGCCCCACTGCCGCAGGATGGGCGAGGTAAGGAGAGTGCGATCGGGTTCGGGGAATTCCTCGACTTCGCTTGTCGAAATGACGGTTTGAGGCCGTTTGGAGTTGGGGAGGGGCGTACCCGCGCAAAACACCCGAAAAAGACTTGTGCCGGGGGGGAGGGGGCCTTATGGTGCAACCGGTCCCACAAAGGAATCCCGCCCATGCGATACGGAATACGAGCGACA
>CAZCOO010000050.1:10045-16223 GCA_964500395.1 uncultured Verrucomicrobiota bacterium | reverse complement strand
GACACCGATCGGTGCCGCAGACTCCCCCGGTAGGTCGGTCATTCCTGGCCGACCCCCGTCAGAAGCACGCTGGGATCAGGCCATGACTTTTGATATCTCGATATAGGAAGGCGCAGGCTTGGAAACGATAGTCAAATGTCAAGGCCTGACCCATACTATGTGGGCGGAATCGTTCGGCGGGCCGGGGTGAACCCGTCCGGCCGGGAGCATCGATCCCGATCCCGATTTCGATTTCGATTTTGATTTTGAGCACGTTGGGGTCAGGCCCCCGCCCCATCGGACGGAGCCGGGGGCGGTGGGCTCGCCGCGATCACATGTTTCGGAACTGCTTCCGGAACGCCCCCGGGGACAGGCCCGTCGCTTTGCGGAACAGCTTCGAGAGCGTGTGCCCCCGCGCATACCCGATGGTATCGGCGATTTCATCAATCGTCATATCGGTCTTCTGCAAAAGCTCCTTGGCGCGGTTGATGCGTATCTGGAGCACGTATTCCAGCGGGCTGGTCCGGAATTCCTCCCGGAACAGTTTCTGGAGGAGCCGCACGGACATGCCCCCGGCGCGGGCCGTCTCGGGAATGGTCAACGGCTCGAAGGCGTGCTCCTTGAGGTAGATCAGCGCGCGTTCAAGCTTGGGATTGTGCAGGTGGGCCAGGCCGGTGGAAAGCCGTTCCACCACGCGGACCGGCGGGATGAGCACCGGGCGGTACTCCCGCCGCCGTCGCCCGGCAATCAACTCCTCGGTGAGCCGCGCCGCCTCGTAACCCACTTTGTAGTAGTCGGTCTGGATGCTGGAGATGGGCGGGCTGTAGTGCGTACTGATCAGCTTCTCGTTGTCGGCGCCCAGCACCGCCACATCCGCGGGAATCTCATAGCGGGCATCCGCCAGGAGATCGATGACGGAGCCGGCCAGCATGTCGCTGGTGCAGAAAATCGCGTTGCGCCGGTCGGGGTGCTGCTCCATGAAGGATTGCAGATCCGCCCGCAGGTCATCCGCCTGGTCGTTCCGGCGGTCGAGGACCACCAGGCGGAAGGCCTCTGTGCCCCTGTCCGGTTCAAACGCCGTAAAGCGCCGGCGGTGCGCCCGAACCGGGGAGTCGGACACCCCGAGAATCGCATCGTAGCCGCAGGCCGCCAGGTACTCCCGGGCCATTTCCCCCACCGCGCGATGATCGATATCCACCTGCGGGCAGGCAAACCGGTCTTCCATGTGGTGGGTGACGACAACATTCTGGCCGTTCTCCAGCAGGCCCTGGAGGAGCGGATCGCGTTGATCCGTAAACGGCATGATGATCGCGTCCATGTCCCAGGAGGTCGGGGGATGCTTCAACTGGCGCAGAAGGGATGCCGACAGGCGCTGCACACTCCAGGGCAGATTGCGCGACGCATAGTAGTCAAAAAACCCCTCTGCGATATCCTGGCTCAGTTGCAACTGCCAGTACTGCGCTATGAAGATTCGCTTCACGCCGTCATCGTGACCGGGAATGGCGAAAGTGCAAGCATAACCGTGCGCAAACGGGACTATATTGTGCGCGGATAAGTATAGAATGACCGTTGAGCTGGGGGTACTCTGATGGGCAGGAAACGGATGGCCTCGGATTGGGGGTGCCCATGAACCACAGCGTTATGAAATCACTTGTACACGGCATGCTCCTGGCGGGGATGGCCCTGCCGTGCCTCGCCGAAGATCTCGCCTGGTGGAATTTCGACAGCCACGACACCTCGTGGTACGCGGACGACTCCGTTCAGACGCAGGCGCTCTCGGTCGCCACCGGCGTGGCCACCAGCACCGTTACGCATGCCAATCCGGCAAATCTGCGCGACGGCGGCTACTGGCACGACGTGATGGGCTCCATCGACTGGGACGAGACCTCCCTGGCCGATGCCGTCTCCGCCAGTCTTTACTATCGCTGGGTGACGGCCGCGGCGCCCGGGCAACGCCTGACTGTGACCAACCTCGCGTTTGAGTTCGGGGAGAACAACGGAAGCGGCGAGGAATTTACCATCGCCATCATGACGGATGCCGACGGCTTCTCCGCGGGAAACGAAATTGCCACCACCACCATGAACAACTCACAGAATGGGGCCACCCTTTCCGTCGCTGTGACCGACGCGGCGTATTCCGGCCTCACCAACCTGGAGATCCGCATCTACGCCTACTCCTCCGGCGCCGATGCCGTCGACTCCGCCGACCGCTTCACACTCGGCGAAGTGGGGACCCCGGACGGCGCCCTCGACCTGCTCCTCCAGGGCACCCTGGGGTCTGCCGGGACAAAGGCCACCACCTTTACGGTGCGCTGAAGCCCCCCCCCGCCCCAGTGCAACACGAGGAAAGGCCGGCCGCCGCCCGGTTCCGCCGCGTACCCCCATCGGCTTGCACCATCCACCGGCCGCCCGTACGGTCTGGTGGAGGACTACAAGATGAAGCGAGAAGGCGACACCCAATCATCCCCCCGGCGCGAACCCGCCAACATGCACGAGGACACGGCCGTGTGGTGCGATTGCTGTCCGTGTGAAGCCGAGCCCCACTGGCGCCGGCTCGCCGAGGAGTTAGGCATCGACCTCAGCGACAAAGACCCCGAATCCGACCCCTCCTGAGGGGGCCGTCCGGTCCGGAGAGGGCGCGAGGCGACCTCTCCTCGCCCGCCGCACAATCCCCCCCTGACTGCCCCGCAAACAATTTGTGTGGAGTGCCGATGATTTGATTGACATGTCAATCATTACGGGTAGGGTTTCCCGTCATGGATGTATTTTACCACTTGATTTACGAACACAATCGCGGGCTGCGCGACCTCGCGCTCTACACCCTGCCCCCGGAAAAACTGGACTGGGCGGAGCGGGAGTTACAGCACGAGAATGTGGACTACCTGTTTCGCCCCCTGGAAGACGGACGCGTAAACGTCTATTTTGGACACAAGTCCTGTGTCGACGTAATCCGGTCTTTCGGATCCTGTCCCCATTGCCGCCTGACCCCGGAACAGGACTTCATGCTCGGCATCATGCTGGGATACGATCGCACCCGTCAGTGCGAGCGGTTCCTCGCGCGCCGGCGGCAATGCCGGGACGCCGAGAACCCCTGCGGCACGCGGGAGCTTGCAGGTTGCCTCAGCGAACAGGACGCCGAGCAGTCCATCGGCTGATCCACTCCCGGCTCACTCGTGCGGGATGTGAATGATCGCACCGGCTTCCGGGCATACCGGAATGCAGCGGGGACCCCCCATAATGTCCGCACAGTCGTTGCATACCGCCGGATTGATCTTGTAAATCGGCTCACTCGCTTCGATCGCTTTGACCGGGCACACCGGGCGGCAGGCATCACAGGCGGTACAACAATCAGTAATCTGGAACGACATGGTGCAGTCTCCTTTGGTTAACTGGTACCCAGTGATACGCAGAAAGGCCGGGAAGGTCAAACAAAAACTTTTGCAAATCATTGAGGCACAATGAGTTATACATATAACAACCGGGGAGTCCCCCAACCCGCCGGTTGCCGTGCCAAGCATGTGCTCTCCCGATCATCCGGCCGGCTGTATGTGCAACAATTCGGCGGCGGCCGGAACCCTCGCCCGGAAAACCGGGGCCTGTGAGTCTCTGCGGATCGGCCCGGGGGGGGCGTTTGCCGGCCGGAGGCGAGGGGCCGGCTCAGCGCGACAGGCGATCACAGGCTTGATCGAGCACCTCGGGTCGCTTGGCAAAGCAGAACCGGGCCAGGCCCTCGCCCCCGGCATCCCGGTAAAATGCCCGGCCGGGGACCGCCGCCACTCCCGTCCGCTGCAGCAGGCGGCGGACTTTGTCCAGGTCATCGCGACCGGGGAGGGCGGAAATATCCGCCATCACGTAGTAGGCGCCCTGGGGAACGTATGGCTCCATGCCGGCGGCGCGCAGCGCTCCGCAGAACTGGTCCCGTTTCTCCCGGTGCTCGCGGGCCACCGTCTCGTAAAATGAGGGGGGCAGTTCCCGAAGGCCCCGCGCCGCCCCGAGCTGGAACGGCGTGGGGGCGCATACATACACCAGGTCGTTGAATGCCGAGGCCGACGCCGCCACCGGCGCCGGGGCGATCGCGTAGCCCACGCGCCAGCCGGTGATGGCAAAGATTTTGGAAAACCCGCCGATGGTCACCGTCCGGGCCTGCAACCGGTCCAGGGTGCGCGGCGGGATGTGAACCCGACCGTCGTAGACAAAGTGCTCATAGATTTCATCGGAAAAGAGAACCAGGTCATGGGTCTCCGCGAAGTCGGCGAGCCATTCCAGTTCTTCCCGGGCAAAGACCTTGCCGCACGGGTTGCACGGATTGCTGATGACCAGCGCCCGCGTACGGGGAGTCGCGGCCGCCTCCAGGGCCCCGGCCGGCAGCGTCCAGTCCGGCGGCTCCAGCCGGACACAGTGAAGAGGGCATTCCAGCAGGTCCAGGGTGGCGCGGTGATATCCGTAGTACGGCTCCAACAGGATTACCTCGTCGCCGGGATTCAACAACGCCTGGGCCGTGATGTGGAACGCCCCGGTGGCCCCGGCGCTGATGACGATGTTCTCGTCATCCACACGGTCGTCCCCCGTACGCGCCCGCACGTCCTCCGCCACCGCCCGGCGCAACGCCTCGACGCCATGCGCCGGGGCATAGGTGTTCGCCCCGGCGGCCATGGCCTCGCGGGCTCCGGCCAGAACCGGCTCCGGCACCGGCAGATCGCACAGCCCCTGGGCCATGTTGATCCCGCCGCATTCCCGGCATTCCCGGGTCATCGCGCGGATAAAGGACTGGGAAATGTCCCGGCTGCGCCGGCTGAGGGGAACATCCATAACGCGGGTTCAGCCCTCGTAATCCACGACGTGGCGCCCCGTCACCACCTCTTTGACAAAGGCTACGACGTCCTGGTGGGCGGGGTGGTCCCGGTAGGTATCGAGATCCGCCCACGTCTCAAACTCAGAGATCAGGCAAACATCGCAGGACGCCTCGGACGGCGCCTGGTTGATGCCGACTTCGATGTGTTGGAGCTCGGGGATCTCCGCCGGCAGGGCTTCCAGGTCCCGCTTGATTTTCTCGGCGATCTGCGGGCGACTCATGCCGTGGCTTTCACCCTTCACGGTCCACATTACAACGTGTTTAATCATCCTGTATTCCTCGTCCGGTTTCGTTTTCAGGGGGCCCTCGGGAGGGAAGACGATCCTGACATGCCCGGGCGGTCGTGACAATCCCCTTCAGGGGGGCCTGGGCGGAGGCGGGCGAGCCCGCCCTTACGCCACAATCATGGGGCCGGCCACCTCGCCGGCTTTCGCCGGGCTCTCGAGTTGTTCAATCAGCGTGAGCGCGAATTCAAAACAGGTGCCGGGCCCCTGGCTGGTGATCAGGGCGCCGTCCACCACGACCCGCTCGTCGACGCGCTCCGTCGCGGTCAGGCGGGGGGCCGCGTTCGGGTGGCAGGTGACGCGCCGTCCTTCCAGGACGCCCGCCGCCTGCAGCACCAGCGCCCCTGCGCACACAGAGGCCAGCGGCTTGCCCGCCTTCGCATGGCGTTCGATTGCGGCGACCAGGCCGGCGTGTTCGATCATGCGGTCCACACCGCCGCCCCCGCCCGGAATCACCATCAGGTCGTATGCATCCGGATCGATCTCCTCCCACGCCCGGTCCGGGGCAAGGCGCACACCGCGGGAGAGGGTCATCACCCCCTCGCCCAGGCCGGCGAC
Organism: uncultured Verrucomicrobiota bacterium; assembly: GCA_964500395.1. Taxonomy (GTDB): domain Bacteria; phylum Verrucomicrobiota; class Kiritimatiellia; order CAZCOO01; family CAZCOO01; genus CAZCOO01. The sequence goes on along the minus strand of CAZCOO010000050.1, from coordinate 10,550 downwards.
ATCGACCTGCCAACCGGCCCGTCGCAGCGTATCGATGCAGATCACCGCTTCCATTTCCTCCGATCCTTCCGCCACGGGAATCAATACCTTCATGATGCAAATCCTCCTTCCGCGTCGGCAGCGCCCGCTGCCGCTTCGTTCATCTGTGCGAGCAACCATTCGCGAATCTGTTCGCGATCCGTTCTCCGCAGAGGTTCTTCCACCGAATCGCGAAGAACCGAATGCAGGGTCTGCGTGTTGCACACCACGACCCCCTGCGTACCGGTCCGCCCCCCGTCCAGACGGCCCTCGGCAAAGCACACCACCGGCTGCACCGATAGATCCCGGGAGAGCGCCCCCTGCAGGGAATCGGACAGGGACTGTGCCGCCGCCTTGACCTGCACCAGCGGCGGGCGATCGGGTTCCTGCCCGTCGACTTCGATCCGGCCGTCTACAACCCGCACGCGTCCCGCCCAGTTTTTGGTCTCGATCACAAACACCCCGCCGGGCCCGACCACAATGTGAT
>CAZCOO010000050.1:0-10035 GCA_964500395.1 uncultured Verrucomicrobiota bacterium | reverse complement strand
GAAGCCCCCTCCCACCGGCACGCCGTGATAGACGTCAAACTCCGCCGGCAGCATGGACAGCAGACGCGCCACCATGTCCTCGCCCCGGGCGCCTTTCCAGAAGCGGAAAAACTGCCGTTCGCCGCGAACAATGACCCAGCCGAGCAGGGCCGCCAGCAGCAGGAACCCGAACCCCACCTGGACCGGCGAGAGAGCCGGTCGGGGAAAGGCTGCGCGCAGAAGAAACCCGACCCCCGCCGCCACGAGCAAGGTGGGCCAGAATATGCGAATGACGCCGGACAACAGCGGCCACTCCCCGGGGCGCCCCGCCACGCGAGCGCCGCCTGCCGGACTCTCCGCGGAGCGCGTGCGACTCACACCCGCCTCCTCTCGCACGGCAAGGACGGCACAATCCCGCCCCTGCCCCGCGGACACACCTTGCCAAACGTCGCGGCGCCTTCTACTCTTTGGTTGTCTATGCGAGCCCGCGATACATTCGATGTCATGATGAGTGTGCTGGCGGTGGGGGCGGATGCGATCTTCATTTACCTCGGCTTCCTCCTTGCCGTCTGGGTGCGATTCTATTCCGGGTGGGTGCCCCTCTTTCACGAGGGCCTGCCGCCCATGCAACTCTACGTAGTCGGCGCCGGCGTTGCAACCGCGCTGTTCCTCGTCATTTTCCGCACCCTGGGCCTGTACGACCGCCCCCAGTTCGGACACTTTACCGAAAAGATCCCCCGCATCATCCGCGCCTGCGGTCTCGGCCTGCTGCTGGCCACCGCCCTGGCCTTCGTGGTGCGGACCGAACCCCCGTTTTCCCGGCTGGCCACCGGCATCTCCTTTGCCACGGTGACGCTCCTGCTGGTCATCGAGCGCAATGTCCTGTTCCAGCTCGAACGGCACTGGGCCAAGTACCAGGCCTCGAAAAAACAGGCCCTCATTCTCGGGGCCGACCAGGTAGCCCTCGGCCTCGAACGCTCTCTCCGCAGCGAGCCGCGTCTGCGCACGCGGGTGATGGGGTTCGTACCTCTGCCCGGCCAGGAGGTGCACCCCGACCTGCCCCCCGAACGCATCGCGTCCTCCCTCGAGGATCTGCCCCGCCGCCTGCCGGCGATGGAGATCGATGAGATCGTGCTGGCCAACCCCTCGATCCTCTCCCACGAGAAGATGGTCGAGCTGATCGTGCTCAGCGAGCGCAACCTGGCCAAGTTCTCCATGGTGCCCGATATGTTTCGGGTGCTGACGAGCAAGGTGGAGATCGAAACCGTGGGCGGCGTGCCCCTGCTGGGCATCGGCCGGTGGCCGCTGGATGTCTTCTGGCGCCGGGTCCTCAAACGCGTGGAAGATATTGCCGGGGCGTGCCTGGGCCTGCTGATCTATTCGCCTGTGATCTTGGTGGCCGCCATCCTCATCAAACGCGAATCCCCGGGGCCGGTCTTCTACCGGCAGATCCGCTGCGGCGAACACGGGCAACCGTTCACCCTCTACAAACTTCGCACCATGCGGTGCGACGCCGAAGAAGAAAGCGGGCCGGTATGGACCTCGCCCGAGGATCCGCGGCGCACGCGCATCGGCGCGTTTCTGCGCCGCCACAACCTCGATGAAGTGCCCCAGTTCTGGAACGTCCTGCGGGGCCACATGAGCCTCGTCGGGCCCCGCCCCGAGCGGCCCCATTTCGTGGAGCAGTTCCGCGATGACATCAGCCGCTACATGTGGCGCCACGTCTCCAAGCCCGGGATGACCGGCTGGGCGCAGGTGAACGGCCTGCGCGGCAACACCAGCCTGCAGGAGCGGATCAAGTACGACCTGTTTTACCTGGAGAACTGGTCGCTGGCCTTTGACTTCAAGATCCTGGTGAAGACCGTTTTCAGCCGGGAAAACGCGTACTGAGCCCCGCCGGGCCACGCCCCGTTGCGGGGCGAGTCCGCCCGGCGCCGTCCCCCGTCCCGGAGGGACGAAAGATGGAAGCCCGGGGCGCGGGACGCTTATTGCGGGAGTTGCACCTCACTCCGGTAGAAGCGGTGCTGGACGGAGGGATCGAACGGGCCGGGAACCGTCGTCGTCCCGTCGTCCATCCACTCGACCATGCCGCCGGTGCCGGAAATGGGGTTGGTGGTCGCGCGGGCCCACGCCGGGGACAGCAGCCCGGCGTCGCTGTACCACACATGGTATTCGCGATTCTGACGGGTATCCACCTCCACCACGATCCCGGTCGCGGTACTCATCGACTGCAGCGCCGATACCGCGGGCACGTCGTTGGCATCGTTCGGGTCGGTGTTGGCGATGTATTCGTCGCGGTTGGATTTGCCGTCCCCGTCGGCATCCTGGCTGCCGTCGCCGGGATCATCGGCGTCCAGCCCCGGCGTATCGTCTTCCACCGTGTTGGGGATGCCGTCGCCGTCCCAGTCGGAAGGCGCCGCGGTGAACCCGAGGCTGAAGGTGAAGCTGTTGGTCCCTACCATCTCCACCTGGTGGGTCTGGGCCTGGTTGCGCATGTTGACGGTGAAGAACTCGACGCTCTTTGACGGGTCGTCATCCACCGCATCGGTGTTGAAGCCCGCGGCGAAGCCGTTGGTCGCGTAGGTGATCCGGGCGCTGACGGTTTCCACATAGTTGGTATTGGCCAGGGTCATCACCCCCCCGGCGTGCATTTCGCCGGACAGGTGGGCCTGCCCGTGGAGGAGGAGGTCCTCCAGGTTGGGCGCGAGCCCGTGGCGGATAAAGAGCGTCTGGTTCCCGCCGCTGGTGTCGAGCTGGTAGTCGGCGTCCAGGTCCCAGGCATCCGCGTCCAGGGTGACGGTCTTGGTGATCAGCCCGTCGGACGAGGCAAAGCGCCAGCCATTGGTCCAGTTCACGGCCGTGTAGAGATCGTTGACGTACTGATCGGTGCCGCCGCCGTCCATGCTGAACCAGTCTTTGAAGGCCGACGTTCGCCTGGCTACGACCGCCCCGTTGGTCTCTACGCTGTACGACCCCTCCTGCTCGGAGGCGAATCCGGCGGCACTGTGGAAGTTCCCCGCCGCCTGGTACACCTTGTCGCTCAGGAGGCTGCGCACCCAGGCGCCGACCATCCGCCCGCCAATGGCCTCAAAGACGGTGAAGAGCCGGTCGTTGTACAGCAGGTATTCGTCCTCGCCGTCGGCATCGATGTCCTCGGCCAGGGCCTGGGAGGAGACGGGCGGGGCGGCGGCCCAATCGTCTACGCGCTTGAGGATGCCCGCCTTGCGCGTCTGGGCCTGCGCCACCGCGGCAAAGCTCGCCAGCGTGTTCGGGTCGCTGTCCGGGTAGATGTAGTCCCCCGTGCTGTACTTGCGCAGATCGTTGTTCTGACTCTCGTGGAAGGCCGTCTGGAAGGTCGACGCGTGGAATACACCCCGAGCCAGGGCCGAGAGGTTGGACGAGGCCACCAGCGTCACGTCGTCCCACGTGGAGCTGACCACGCCGCCAAAAAACATCATGCCGTATTCGGAGGGCATGAGGACGCCGGGGCGCACCTCGAACCGGTTGGTCTGCAGCCCCTGCTCCAGGGGCGTGTCGCCCACGTACCAGTTGTCGTAGTCCTCCTGCGAGGCATGGTGGACAAAGTCCTTGGCCACCTTGGGCAGACTGCCGGGCGTCCCGCGGTCCACGGTCCCCCACGCGTCGCCGGTATCGTCGTTGTTCGTATCGACCTTGCCTTCGGCGATATCGTCAAAGGCCACCAGCTCCACCCACGGGCGGTTGGCAATCCACCGGATGTTCCGGTCGTAGGCATTGGCGTTGTCGAGGCTGCCGAAATCTTCCCAGCTGCTCAATAACACCACGAGTTGGTCCTGCTGCCCGCTCCGGGCCTTGCGGCTGACCAGCCGGCGCAGGGCAATGTCCAGGCCGCTGTCGGTATTCTGGAACCGGAACTCACTCGCGTCATCGTTGATGGCAAACACACGCGTGTTGCCGATCCGGTTGATCCGGTACCCGTCGTTGCCGAAGGCCGACTGCCGGCCGTACCATTCGCGAAGGTGCATCATCTGGTCGACAAAGGTGTACTCGAAGCCGAGGTCATCCACCTTGTCCAGCACGTCGTGGTCCACCACCCGTTCCGGCGTCCAGAACACGTTGGTGCTGGGGGGCGTGCCGTAGATGGTCTCCAGGTAGTGGCCGGCCAGCGCGACGTTGTCCGCGTTGTACTCCTTGGTGAAGTACGGCAGGATGTGGTCGCTGAAGGTAGAGCCGAGCAGCCGCACCACGTTGGTGGCGGCCAGCCGCCCGATCCGCTGATTGAACAACGGGCCATCGCGCCAGGTGGGGCTGAGATTGGTATCGACCCTCGCCCACTGCATTGCGGAGGCCAGGGTGGGCGTGATGTGCAGGTTCAGCGGCACATTGTAGGCCTCGTGGGGATCGAGCACGCGATGGTACCCGGCGCCCTGGCCGTTGTTGATCAGGTCCTGGATCGTGCTGCCGGGCTGAATCGCCTGGTTGCCGTGCACGAGCATGGCCACCTTGGCCCGTCCGCCCCGGGAATCCCCGCCGATCCAGTAGCCGAGGACACTCTGCAGGCCTCCCTGGGCCTGCCAGTAGTCCTCGGCGATGTAGTCGTTGTAGACGGCATCGCGCAGGTCGCTGCGCCCGCCGATGTCTCCGCCGCCGGGACCGCCGTCGTTGCAGGTGTTGCAGGTGCCGTCCTTCGTCGTGAAGACCTGGAAGTTGAGATTGTCCGGGTCCAGCCCGGCCCAGCCGGCATCCGTCAGCGCATCGCGATTGATGGCGATCTCGACGGCATCCAGGGTGGCGTCGTAGTAGGAGCCGAGGAAATACTCGGGGCGCACTTCCACGCCGCCGTCGGCCACCAGGTCCTGGCCGAAGGTCGTGGTATCCAGACCGCCGTCGTCGTCCGGGTCCACGTAGACCTGTCCGTTGTTCCAGGAGTAGGCGCCGACCACCACTTCCCACTTCATGCTGGTCACGGTGTCGACATCATCGGGAAGGAGCATTTCCCCGGACCCGGGCGCGCCGGTATCGATCACGAAGTAGAGGTCGAGATTGCCTTCCTCCGCCAGGGGCTGCAGGTCCATCATGTCCACCCGCAGGTAGAAGCGGCCATCGCCGCCCGCCAGCGCATCCCCGCCGTCCTTGGCGTAGACCGCCACGATGTCCCGGCTGGTGTCCCAGCCGTCCCAGCCGAGGTAGAGGTCCCCCTGCTGGTTGTTGCCGCCGTCGCCCTCGTACTCATCGAGCGCCAGGACATCCTCCGCCTTCCAGTCGGTGAAGGACCGGTTGTTGGTGACCACGCCGACCACGACCGGGTTGGTCACCGGACCCAGCACAATCGAATCCTCGGGCGGGGGTTCCCCGGTATCCGGGAATCGCGGGTTGGTGTCGTTCTGGAACTCGAGCAGGTTGTTGTAGGCGTTGGTCCCGCCCCCGGTGACGATCGTGTCCCCGTCGGGATTGCCGTCGGCTCCGTGCTCGGCGTTGGTGATGACGAGGCCGGTTCCGAGGTTGGTATGCCCGATGACGCCGCTGTTCAGAGGATCGAGGTTGTACTGCTTTTCCCAACCATCCGGCAGGCCGTCGCCGTCGGTGTCGGGATTGAGCGGATCGGTCTCCTCCCACAGTTCGCCGGCGTCCCACACGCGGTTGGAATTCACGTCGCCGTCGATCCAGCCGTTGAAGTTCACATCTTCCCCGTACCCGTCGCCGGCGCCGTCGCCGTCGGTATCCGCGTTGTTGGGATCGGTCTCGGTCCAGGCGCTGTCCCAGGAGCCGTCCGGCCAGGCGCCCCGGTTGTTCGGATCGCCCTCGGTCGGGGACAGCGAATCGCCGTCGCCGTCCACCCAGCCGTTCCGGTTCCAGTCCTCGATCCCGTCCGGGATGCCGTCGTAGTCGGTGTCCGGGTTGGCCGGATCGGTCAGGGTCCCGTGGATCAGCTTGGTCCGGCTGTCGTTAAACACGTAGTTGGGCAGGTCCCAGTTGTCCGGAACCGTATTGTAGAAGGGCGGGTCCAGGTCCGGCAGGAAGTTCCGGAAGCCGTCGCCGTTGGTGTCCGCGTTGGTGTCGGTCATGGCCGGATCAATCGGTGTGCGCCACCCCATTTCCAGGCCGTCGGGGAGGCCGTCGCCGTCGGTGTCCGGCATCATGGGCTCGCTCTGGCCGTAGATCTCCCAGATGTGCACCTCGCCGCTGGTCCAGGCCTCGGGATTGCCCGCCGGCAGGTTGGTCGGGTTGGTTTCGTTGATGTCGTAGATGCCGTCGTCGTCGTCATCCAGGTCGGCGGGGTTGTTCGTCACCATCTGCCGGAACACCACGGAGATGTTGCGGGTGGCCTGGGCGTGGGTCGCGTTGGTGGTGGCCGCGTTGGTATTGACGTTGGCCTGGAAGCGGAACGTCCCCTCCGTCATGTTCGTCCAGAGGAAATTCCAGAATTTGGTGTCTCCCTGGAGCGACGGATTCGAATCCAGCCGGTAGAGGGTCAGACCGGCGGCCGTAGGCCCGGGATAGGACTGGGACAGCACCAGGTTTGTGTCGGAGGGAATGGAGGCGATTGTCATCTCGTTGGTATCGATGCGAACCGAACTCCCCACCAGCAACTGGGACGTAAACAGCGTGCCGGTACCGGCGACCGCATCACTCCCGTTCACGACGGAGACCGTCCCCGACACCGCCGTCTCGACCGCCGGCGCCGCTGCCGCGGTCCCCGCGTCGTTGTCGAAAGTGATCCACACGTTGTCCGCCGCCTTTTCCGTTTCCACCTTGATCGTATAGGTGCGCTCATCGTCGGTGGGGGCGGCCACATCCGGCAGCTCGATCACAAACGGCTTGCCGTCGGAATCAAATTCGGGCGGATCGGTGATCTGCACCGAGATCTGATCGCCCGACCCCTTGACCCGGATAAACCGGCGGGTCTGCAGGGTGACGCCGCCCACGGTTTCGTGCGTGACCTCGACCTGGTGCAGGAAGTTGGTGTCGCCGTTGAAGATGCCTTCCACCGCATACCGGATCTGGCCGTAGGTGCCGTCCAGATCGCGCGTGATCTGGTACGCATCGCGGCCCTGGGCGATGTCGTTGATCGTGATGAGGAAACTGTCCTGCAGTTCCTGGTCGCTGAGCCCGTTGCCCAGCTCCTTGCTGAAACGCACATCCAGCTCCCATCCCTCTTCCAGGATCACGCCGTCCTCGGGCGGCCACTCGAAGAACAGGTCCTGGGGCGGGGCGTCGGCCACCAGGTTGGTCCGGGTCAATTCGCCGAAGTGTCCCTCGTCGGCCGAGAGGGCGAGGTTGGTGGAGGAACTGAGCTCGCGGAGCCGCACCCGGATGGCGGCGCTGCCGTTGGTCGGCACGTTGATGTAGTTGAACCGCCACTCGTCCGGATAGTCGCTGTCGATGGAGAGCGAAGGCGTCACCGAATAGGCCTGCGCCCACGCCGTGGTCCCGTTGGTGGTCAGGCCGTTGCCGTTGTTGTTCAACGTCGCGCTGTCATCGTTGGCCGCGTCATCGTCATCGATGTGGTACCAGACCTCCCGGACCGTCGGATCCGTCCGCAGCACCACTCCGTATTCCCGGGAGGGCAGCGTATCGCCGTCAGACGACGGAAACACGATTTCCCCCTGCGGCACTTCCGTGTCGTAGTAGAAGGTTTGCGAGAAGGTGTTAAAGATCGGGGCGCGGTCGTCGCGCTCGAGAAAGGCGCGCGCCTTCAGCATGTGGAAGCCGTCCACCAGCCCGGTCGATGTGACCCCGTAGTCCACGTGGGGCCGGAACACCGCCGTCTCGCCGTTGAAATTGGTCAGCGACCAGACCCCCATCATTTGGGTCTTGCGGGCGATGTCGCCGTCGGAGTTCGGGAACGGGATGTCCCACGGGGCGCTTGCGCTGCCGTCCTGCTGGTTGAAGACGCCGATCTTGTAGCGGAGTTCCGTACCCGCCGCCAGGGCCGGCACGGTGCCCGACCACCAGTCGACGGTGCTGTCCGCGGCGTCTTCATGGTCGAAGAACAGTTCGACGGTCCGGGTCTGGTCGACCCCCCGCCCGCCGGCGCCTTCGGGGAAGGTGGTCCCGTTTGTCGTGTAATAGAAAAACGCCCGGTTGATCTCGAATTCCCGGCCCACTTTGACATACACGGTGATGTTCGAACCGGCCGCCTGGTCCGGGGCCGGGCTGAAGTGCAGTGCGCCCTGGTCATTGGTCTGGGCGGGATCGTGGTAGACAAATTCCGCCGTGTAATCGTCGCTGTCCCGGCCGGTGGCGCCGGTATTGACGACGAACCCGGTGCTGCCGATCGTCGCGATGTAGGTCTCGGCCCCCTGCGACCCGATCACGTTGTTGCTGTCCGTATTGCGGGCGGCAAATTTCTCCCGGTGAATCCGCTTCACGAAGTCGGCCTGCTCGTAGCCGAGGTAGAGGTCGTTGGCCAACGCGGGCGGGTTGTCCCGCGGATCGCCGCCCGCGTGGTTCGTGTTGTTGAGGTCCATCCCGCCGTCGAGGCGGATGAGCACGTTTTTCGCCGAGCCGTCAACCCGGCTGACAAAGGAGAGGTTGGTGCCGGAGGTGACGCGCGGGACGGTCCAGGTGTAGGTGAAGTCGGTCTGGTTGGAGTCGGCCACGCCGTACGGATTGAACGCGGGGTCGCCGTCGGGCCCGTCCCGGCGCTGATACGAAACCGAACCGGGCTCTTCGCCGTTCTGATAGATCATCAGCGGCGCTTCCGGCCAGAGCGACGATTCCTCCGGGCTCCGCCAGGAAAAAGCGAAGTATCCGCCGGGCGGAATGATCAGGTCGTCGACGACCTGGTCCCCGGGCACCGTGTAGTAAAAGCCGGCCGCGGACGAGGAGTACTGCCACAGCTTGGATCCGGGCGGGAAGGTCGTGGTAATGCCGCGCGCCAGGCCGTCGGCAAAGTTGTCGTTCATCATGAAGAGCAGAACAGTGCCGTCCGCGTCGGACATCGCCCCGTTTTCCCGCTTGTCCCGTCGTTCCCAGGCCACGACATCGCCGTCGCCCCACTTGGGGATCTGCTGCGAGCGCCCGAAATGGTTGTGCAGGTACACGAGGTTGGGAATGCGGTTGTCGCCGAATTGCCCCAGGAAGGCCGTGTTGGCGTGGCGGGGAAAGGCCCCGCCGGAATCGCCCAGCGTCTCGGCCTGGAAGTTGCCGTCCGTGTAGATGTTCGGGAGCCCGTCCCGCATCACCATGAAGGCATACATCAGGGGCCGCTTGGAAAAGTCGGAGTAGGAATTGTCGTGGCTCACGACGTAGCTGACCCCCTGGGCCGCGCCGAACCAGCCGCCCGCACCCGCGTTGTCGAAACCGTTCAATCCGGACGATGGATTGCCGATCCGGCTGTTCAGGGTGTCGCGAAGCCCTTCGTCCAGGAGCCGCATGCCCGCATCGATGTAGCCCTGGAACCCCGGCGGCTCGCCCAGGTGCTCGCCGAACACCATCAGGTCGTCCCGGGCCTGCTCGGCATCAAAGGTCGTGTCGCGATGATTGTCCCAGTCCGAAAACCCGCGGGTCATGTTGTACTGCCACTGGGCCTGGCCGATGTACCCGTCGTTGGAGGAGTCTTTGTCGGCGCCGAACTGCTTGCCGAAGAAGTAATCCGGCACGTGCTTCACCGCATCCAGACGCAACCCGTCCAGCTTGGTTTCGTTCACCAGCCAGCGGATCGACCGCATCAGATACCCGCCCGTGTCCTCACTGTAGTACGAGGCGTTGTTCGTCAGCATCGCCTTCGTGATATTCGTGCTGTTGAAGCCGACATAGGTCCCGTCCGGCAGGCGGTCATAGTACTCCGGGTTGTCCGGATGGCGGACGAACTTGATCTTGGGGCTGAACGTCGACCCCTCCGTCGTGCCGAAGTTGGCATTGGGGTCTTCCTGGGACAGGTCGATCAGGTCCGAGAAATTGCGGTTCTGGATCTGCCAGGTGTCGCTCCAGTCCGCCACGTTGTCCCATTTCCGGTAAAACCCCTCTTCCGTGACCCGCAGGTGAAAGTCTTCCGGAACCAGGCCGGGGTAGATGTCGATGGGCGTATTCTCATTAAACCCCGGAACGTCGAAGGCCCGGTGGTTCATGATG
>CAZCOO010000049.1:12704-16506 GCA_964500395.1 uncultured Verrucomicrobiota bacterium | reverse complement strand
GCTCGGCCGCCCCGCCGGGGGTCAGTAGCGGAAGCTGCTTTGGCCGATGAATTCGCGGAGGATGGAATTGGTGGGCACCAGGTCGGGCGACACGCCGACAAAGCTCTCGATAAACTGCATCATCTGCCTGGCCTTGGCATATTCAAAATGATTTGGTTTCACTTCGGCCAAGAGGGAATCGGCAATGGTGCGGAGAACGGCGAGCTCGTAGTCGAGGGCGGAGTTGAAGGTGGCGTCGGCGAAGCGCTGAAAGGGAAAGATCCATTTTTTCTCGCCACTGCGGACGCTCGACCACATGCGGAGGGTGTCGCGCGCGGAGTGCCCGCGGTAGCGGTGATCGCGGACCAGGCGCCGGAGCAGGCGGTTGTCCGTGGTGGAGATGCGGTTGTTGAAGTCGAGGTTCAACTGGGTGAGGGCGCTGATGTAGATGCGGAATTTGTGCTCTTCGGGCAGGTCGTGGGTGAGGCGGGGGTTGAGGCAGTGGATGCCTTCCATGATCACCATCTGGTCCTCCTCGACCTGGAGGATGTCGCCCCGGAAGATGCGGCGGCCGAGGGTGAAGTCGAACCGGGGGATTTCCACCTGCTCGCCGCGGTCGAGCCGCTGCAGGTGGTCGTTGAGCAGGTCCAGGTCGATGGTTTCGATGTCTTCAAAATCGTATTCCCCGTCCTCGCTGCGGGGGGTGTGCTCGCGGTCCACGAAGTAGTTGTCGACGGAGATGGTGACGGGGCGCAGGCCGTTGACCCGGAGCTGGACACCGAGACGCTTGGCGAAGGTGGTCTTGCCGGCCGAGGAGGGGCCGGCCACGAGAATGAAGCGCGGCCGGGGGGATCGTTCGGCAATGCGGTCGGCGATGCGGGCGATCTTTTTTTCGTGGAAGGCCTCATTGATCTTGATGAAGTCTTCGATTTCGTTGTTGGCCACGATCTCGTTGAGCTGCCCGACGGTCTGGACGCCGAGGATGCGCCCCCATTCCTTGTGCTCCTGAAAAATCGTGAAGAGGTGGGGTTGCTCCTCGAACACCGACATCCGCGGCGCCTGGTCCCGGTCCGGGAACTGGACGACGAAGCCGGGGCGATAGGGGATCAATTTGAACAGGCCCAGGGCGCCGGTGGAATAGGCCATGGGGCCGAACGACAGGTCCGAGAACCCGTCACAACAGTAGATGACGATTTTGGGCGGGTTGCGGAAGCGGAGCAGGTTGTACTTGTCCCACTGCCCCTCCCCGCGGAACTGGCTGACGGCGGTTTCGAAAGAGATCTTCCGGCGTTCGATGGGGACGTCGCGTGCGACGAGGTCGCGCATGTGCCGGTCGATTTTGGCCAGCTGGGCCTCCGTGATCGGGTTTCCGTCCTGCTCGAAACTGCAGTAAAACCCGGTGCCCAGGGAATGCTCCACGCAGAACGTAGCGCCGGGAAAACACTCGCGAACCGCCTTGGCCAGCAGAAAGGAGACGGACGACCGGTAGATGCGCCAGCCGTGGGGATGGGCCAGGGTCAGGAACTCGACCCGGCAGTCCACTTCCAGCGGATAGGAGAGCGAGACGACGTCGTTATTCACCAGCGCGCCGATGATGTGAAGCCCCTCCGGAGCGAAGGGCTGTCCGTCGAGCAGCTCCGCCACAGCCGTGCCGGGTGCGCAGGTGTGCGTGACCCCGGTGCTCAGGGTGACGGTCACGGACTCGGGACGCGGATGTCGGATGGAAGTCATGGCGCCGCTCTGCATTTCAATGGGTTGCCAATTGCTTTTCGTCTCACCTATACTCTGGGAACCTACTGAACCCTGTAGAGGAAAGGCAACTTCCGGATGACGCAATTTGAGGAATTATCACGACGGGATCGGGAAATGAGGGTCATGCGCCTGTTCGAGCGTGACCGTCGGTCCCGGGCCAAGCGAAAGGCGCTGGAGAATGTCGCCGGGTCGCTCAGGGGGCTTCGCTGCCTCGAAGTCGGAGGAATCGAGGGGGGGCTGAGCTTTTTCCTTCGCCGGGTGGGCGGCCTCTGGAGCAGTGTCGACCTCACGGAGGACGGCGCGGCCTCGCTGCGGCAGATCCTGCGCCAGGATGACATTTATGTGATGGATAACGGACGCCTTCCCGTGGCCGACGGCTCCTTTGACCTCGTCGTGCTGGTGGACTGCCTGGAGGTGGGGGAGGGGGATCACACCCTGGTTTCGGAATGCCATCGCGTACTGAAAGCGCAGGGCCGCCTGATTGTCCTGGCCCCCCACGAAAAGACGCGCGGGCTGCTGAATCCGCTCCGCCGGTTTCTCGGGGCTCGCCGCCACCTCGACGGCCACGAGCCGCGGAGCTTTTCCGAGCCGGAGTTGTTTTCCTCGCTCAAAGACGGGTTTGACGTACACGAAGTGCGGGACTTTACGCGGTTTTTTTCGGCGGCGGTGGATGTGGTGACCGCCTGGCGCGTGGACCGGATCCGGCGCAGCGCGGGGTGGACCGCGGTCCCGATTGCGGATTGGGACTCGCCCGAAGCCCAGAAGATCGAGGCGGTCTACAAGTGGATGAGCCCGCTCTCCGCCCTCGCGTCGATCCTCGATGCGCTGTTGTTCTTCACTAAGGGCTATCACCTCATCGCCGTGGCGCAACGACGCATCTGGCGCCCCCGCAAAACGCCGATTCTCCGGGACGGGCGAAGTATTGCGGATGCCACCCTGAACACCAAAATCGGGTCCGCGGCGCCGTTTTAGGCGGCGCGGAAAGGTTTGACATGGCCGGGAAAGCTGATACGTTCTCGATCCTTTGAACCCGAGACCATTTTCTTGAGAGAAGACGCATGAGTAAGCGCACCTATCAACCATCAAACTTGAAACGTCAGCGGAAGCACGGCTTTCGCAAACGCATGGCCACCAAGAACGGACGCCGTGTCCTGCAACGTCGCCGCCAGAAGGGGCGTGCGGTCCTCGCCGTCTGATTGCCCGGCCGGCCTGCCCCGAGGGAGATGCCCTCCCATGACTGCACGCGCCCCATCTTCGGGCGCCCGGCGTCCAGACCAATCCCTGTCCCGCGAGCGGAGACTGACCCGATCCTGCGAGATTCGGGAGGCGTTTGCCCAGGGGCGGCGCTGGGTGGGGCGCACCATGGTGCTGTGGCGCCGAGACGGGCCCGGCGCGGCAAAACGGCTGGGCGTTGTGGCCAGCCGCAAGGTCGGCGGCAGTGTTCAGCGCAGCCGGGCCCGGCGCCGATTGCGGGAGGTATTCCGCCGGCATCGGGAGGACCTGACAGCCGACTGCGATGTGGTGCTGGTCGGGAGACGAGCCCTGGTCCGCGCCGACTGGGGGGAAGTGGAAGAGGAATTCTTAAGGCTGGCCCGCCGCGCGGGCCTGATGGGAGGCAGCTCCCGCGCAGACCGTCCTTGATGGGGCGGTGCGGTCGGGAGCGATACCGGACATGAAAAAACAGGATGTCATCATCATCGTCGTATTGTTCGCGCTCCTGTTTCTGTGGCAGCCGATCGATCGCAACCTGATCCGCCCGTTCTTTCCCGAGACAGAACAGGCGGAGCCGCCGGCCCCCGCGGCGCCCGAGCCGGCGCCGGCGTCCCCGGACGAAACGCACTCCGTCGCCCCCGCAGCCGGACCGGACGGCGGGACGACCCCGGATGCGGCGGAAACACCCGATTCGATCGAATCCGCCCCGCCCCGGACGGAACCCGAGCCGGCGGCCCCGGAAAAGACCACCGCCCTGGAGAACGACAAGCTCCTGGTGGAGCTGACCAGCCGCGGGGCCGGGGTGAAGCGGGCCATCCTGTTTGATTACCAGCAGCACAACCGGGAGGACAGCCCGCCG
>CAZCOO010000049.1:0-12694 GCA_964500395.1 uncultured Verrucomicrobiota bacterium | reverse complement strand
CCCGCCGGTCGAGCTGGATTTCTCTCGCCATCCGGCTTTGACCTACCTGGGGATGCCGGGCATCAGTCAACAGACAGACTTCGCGCTGCAGGAACTGGAGTCCGGCCGCGAAGTCGAGTTCCGGACGCGTACGGCGGAGGGGCTGGAGGTGCGCCGGCGGATTTCGCTGGGCGATGATTATATCCTCGATGTCCGGGACACCTACATAAACCAGACCCGGCAGCCCCTCTCTCTGACCACCCTGGCCATTCAGGTCGGCCCGGTTACCAACTTCATGGATCGCAATGACATGTACGGGCAGCGGATCCTGGGGGTGGACACGCTGTCGCCGGGGGGCGAGAGCGTGAAGTACTGGGACAAGGAACTGACCAAGTGGTGGTCCGGTCCCTCCACGCAGCCCGGTCAACGCCTCCGGCACCGCATCCAGAAGCCGGTGGATTGGATCGCGGCCAAGAACAAGTATTTTGTTCAATCACTGATCCCCGAAAACGGGGCGGACGACTGCACCGTGTACGCCACGTGGGACAAGGGGCGGCAGGACATCGGGACCGTGGCGGCCGCGGCCCACCTGCCGGACCTCGTGCTGACCGCCGGGCAGCAGTTCCAGCGGAGTTTCACCTACTACGTGGGGCCCAAGAAGCTCTCCGAACTGGAAAAGATGGGGATGCACCAGGGGCGAATCCTGCACCTGGGCTGGGCCTCGCCCATCAGCGAACTCCTCCTGAAGATCCTCAATTTCCTGCACGCCACGGTTCCGCCGTTCAACTACGGGCTGTCCATCATCCTGCTCACCCTGCTGATCCGGACGATCTTCTGGCCGCTCACCCACAAGGGGACGGAGAGCATGCGGCGGATGGGTGAACTGTCGCCCATGATGAAGGAGATCAACGAGAAGTATAAGGACGACCCGCAGAAGCGTCAGCAGGAGCTGATGAAGTTCTACAAAGAGAACAAAATCAACCCGGTGGCGGGATGCCTGCCCATGCTGGTGCAGATGCCGGTCTTCATCGGGCTGTTTTTCGTCCTGCGCAGCGCCATTGAGCTGCGCTATGCGGACTTCCTGTGGATTCGCGACCTCAGCGCGCCGGAAGAGCTGTTCCGCGATGTGTTGCCCTTCCCGCTCAATCCGCTGCCGCTGGTCATGGCCCTCACCATGTTCCTTCAGCAGAAGATGACGCCCACCGCGGCGGCGGGCGGGGATCCCAAACAGCAGCAGATGCAGCAGACCATGATGAAGGTTATGCCGCTGATGCTGCTGGTCTTCCTCTACAACTTCGCCTCCGGCCTGGCCCTCTACTGGACCACGCAGAACCTGACGATGATCTTCCAGCAGCTCGCCTACAAGAAGCGCAAAGAATGGAAAGAAAAGAAGGCGGAGGAAGAAGAGGGCGACTCGGAGTAGGATCCGAGCCGCCCCCTGTCGCGATTTTCCCGGCAGGACGCCGGCGGGTTACCAGAGCAGGGTGAGTCCGGCGTTGGCGCCGATGCCGCCCAGATCGATATCGAACTCGTCTTCGATCAGATCCAGGTCGTCGTTCTCCGCCGTGCCCTCGATGGTGGTGTATTTGCCCTCGGCGAAGATGGCGAGGGTATCGGAGAGGTGGATGGTCAATCCCCCCACCAGGTACCAGCCGACTTCGTCATCGAGGTCGAGCGTGGCGCTCCCGCCGGGGCCTTCCGCTTCGAGCTCCAGCATGTAGTAGCCGACTCCGCCGCCGCCGTACGGGCTCACCGCGGCATCCGCGACGGGCAGGCGGAAGATGAGCCCCGCTTCGATGGGAATCACTTCCAGGTCCAGATCACCGCCCGGGATATCCTCGCTCAGGTCCGGGAAATAACCGCCCCGCAACTCGAGCTCGATGGGCCCGGCAAAGGTGACATTGAGCTTGGCGCCGGCTCCGTAGCCGTCGCTGGCATCCTCGGTATCCCAGTACGAGCCATACCCCGATATCCCTCCAGCAACGGCTGGAATACTCAGACTTACCGTTATCAACGCAATCCACACCTGCTTCATGACAACCTCCCTTGACTATTGTAAGATGCTCTCCATGAGCAACTCTCCCACCCATTCACGCTAGCTGTAAACAGACGATTATACCAGTGAAAAAGACGGTCGCGGTTCAGTGTGTGATGAGTGGCGAGATGGCGCGACCCTGATCTCCTGACAAAAATCTAACATAAGGCGCCTATGCAGCCTGCGGGTTTTCATGGTATCAGGCTGCGTCAATGCGGGAACAGTGCGATGGCAAGGTGCGCCACGATGGAGGCTGCTGTATGGCAGAACCGGTTCATTTATTAGATTTGACGAAAACGTTTGATGACATACGTGCAGTCGATCACATCACGTTGACCATTGAGCCCGGGGAGCTGTTCTTCCTCCTCGGTCCGAGCGGCTGCGGAAAAACGACGCTACTCCGCTCTATTGCGGGCTTTTATACCCCGGACAGCGGATCCATCCGCATCGGTGACCGCGATATCACCAACCTGCCGCCCCACCAGCGCGATACGGGTATGGTTTTCCAAAGTTATGCCCTCTGGCCGCATATGTCTGTCCGGGAGAATGTCGCTTTCGGATTGCAGATGCGGAAGGTCTCCAAGGAGGAAACCGCGAAGAGAGTGGACGAGGCGCTGGCCATGGTGAAGATGACCGACCGGGCGGACTACAAGCCAAACCAGCTCTCCGGCGGGCAGCAGCAGCGTGTCGCTCTGGCCCGCGCCCTGGTCATCCATCCCACGTGCCTTTTACTGGATGAGCCCCTCTCGAACCTGGATGCAAAGCTTCGACTCGACATGAGGGCGGAGATACGCCGCATTTGCAAGGAGGCCGAACTCACCGCGATTTACGTCACCCACGATCAGAAAGAAGCGCTGAGCATCGCGGACAGGCTCGCGGTTCTCGACGATGGAATCGTGCAGCAATGCGGGACCCCGCAGGAGGTGTACCGCCGCCCGGCCAACACGTTTACTGCGAATTTTATCGGAGAAACCAATTTCCTGGAGGGTGATGTGACGGGCGTGGAGGATGGGGCCATCACGGTCAAAACAGCTCTCGGCGACCTTGTCAGCTCGGCGGACCCGGTTCATACGCTCGAAGCGGGCGCCCATGTGAAGATATCGCTTCGGCCGGAGTGTATTGGCCTTGGTGAGGCCGCCCCGGACCAACTCAACCGGTTTGAGGGCGACGTTCACCATACGATGTACCTGGGCGAAGTCGCGCAGCACATGGTCACCGTTCATGCACAGTCGGATAACGGCGAGTCGCACCAGTTCAAAGCATTTGAATTGAATCCAAAGATCGTTGCCCGTGACAAGACCGAACGGGCATCGGTATGGTTTGCTCCGGAAAACGTGGTTCTATTAAAGCAGTGATCTCTCCCGGCCCGGAAATTCCGGCCACCGAGGTATCCCGCAAATTATGGTTAAGAATACAATCATCCTCCTGGTCGCCGGCATCGTGATCGCGCTGCCTTTCCTGCTGCGCCGGGCGCCGGACGACGGGAACTGGAAGCCCGGTGACCCGGTCCTCGTGGTGATTTCACCGCACAACGAAGCGATCCGCTATGAATTTGCCAGGGGCTTTTCCCTGTGGCACGAGGAGGAGTACGGCACCGCGGTGAAGATTGACTGGCGGGTCATCGGCGGAACCTCCCAGATCATGCGCTATCTCGAATCACAATACGTCGCTGCATTCAAGGCGTGGTGGCAGCGCCAGGGTGGGCAATGGCCGGCCGAGGGCGCGGACTTGATCCTCGACCGCAGGTTTGACCCATCCAATCCGCCGCAAGACCCCAGGGAGCGAGCGAAGTGGGATGATCAGAAAGCCATGTGGACCGCCTTCCGCCAAACGGACTCCGCCGAGGCGTTTTCATGCAAAGTGGATATTTTCTTCGGTGGCGGGGTGTACGACCACGACAAGGCCGGTCGACAGGGCCTTGGGGTCGCCCCGTGGACCAACGGTGTCCCTGCCGGGTTATTTTCCACGGATAGTGGCGCATCACTCATACCGGAAGCCAAGAGCGGTGAGACCTGGCGAGGAAAGACCTACTTCGGAACGGCACTGAGCACGTTTGGGATCTGCTACAATTTTGACCGCCTTGAAGACCTGGGGCTTGATGAACCCCCGGACTCCTGGCAGGACCTGGGCGACACGGCATACCGTGGACAACTCGGCATGGCGGATCCCACAAAAAGCGGCAGCACGGCCAAGGCATTCGAGATGATCATCCATGAGCAGTGCCACAAGGCCGTGCGCGAAGCCGGATACACCGGCAATGAGGTGGCGGCCTTTGAGCAGATCATCAGCGAGGCCGGGCTACCCATGGGCGAGATGCCCGAAGGGGTCCCGGCAGCTTACCAGGAAGCGGTGGAGAAGGGTTGGCGGCAGGGCATCCTGTTGATTCGCCGCATAGGCGGCAACGCGCGCTATTTCACAGAGAGTGCGGGCAAAGTGCCGATAGACGTGAGTATGGGGAATGCGGCAGCCGGGTTGGCGATCGATTTTTACGGAAGGTACCAGGCGGAAACGAGCCGGGACGAGCACGGGGAACCCCACATGGCGTATCTCACGCCCGTGGGAGGGTCGAGCGTCAGCGCTGATCCGATCAGCCTGCTTCGCGGGGCTCCTCACCGGGAATTGGGGACGCGTTTCATTGAGTTTGTTCTTTCCGAGGCGGGTCAGCGCCTGTGGAACTACAAGCCCGGCACACCCGGTGGGCCTCACAAATTTGCACTTCGCCGATTGCCCATTCGCAGGGATTTTTACCCCTCTGAGAAATGGCCGGAAATCCAGGCTGCATACGAGCGGCACGCCCAACACACGGTGGATCCCCTGGGCGACCCGGAAGTGAATCCATACCTCCTCGCGGAAGCCTTCACCTACTACTCTAGGTGGACCGGCCGGCACTTCAGTGTCCATCGGGATCTCATTCGAGCCATGTGCCTGGATGCCGGGCAGGAACTGAGGGCCGCTTGGAACGCAATCCACCATGCGGGTGGATTGACCGCACTCCCCGAGGTCATGGATGTCTTTAACCGGTTTCCCGGCCAGCCGGAACCCCTCACATGGTCCTCAGCCATTTCCATCCGGCGGGCGAACAAGCGGATCGACTATAAGCGGGATTGGACCATCTACTTCAGGGGGATTTACCGGGAGGCTGAATCCATGGCGCTTTCCCGGGGCATGGAGGCCACGCGATGAAAAGATCAACGGCCTGGATTATATTTTCGGTTCTCCTGGCGATTTTTTCCGTTCTCTTTCTCTGGCCGATCTGGCGGGTTGTACAGGGGGGCTTTTTCGTCGAGGGCGAATGGACTCTCGAGTATATTGCGGGCGTTTTCCGGAACCCGATTTACTCGGAGGGACTCTGGAACAGCCTGCGGTTGGGACTGGGTACCACCAGCCTGGCGCTCATGATCGCCCTGCCCCTGGCGTGGCTGTCCAATCGCTATGATTTTCCGGGAAAGGGCCTGATCAGCGGATTGCTTCTGGTTCCCATGATCCTGCCTCCGTTTGTGGGTGCAATCGGGTTTCAACAGGTCCTCGGTCAGTACGGAATGATCAACACGCTTTTCGGACTCGGTCCCGTAGACTGGCTTGGACAGGGGAGGTATGCCGGGGTGATCATCCTGCAATCCCTCGCGCTCTACCCCATCATGTACCTCAACGTCACCGCGGCACTGGCCAATATCGACCCGGCTATGGAGGAGGCTGCAGAGAACCTGGGATGTTCCGGGTTCACAAAGTTCCGGCGAATCACCCTGCCCCTGATCATGCCGGGTCTGTTTGCCGGGGGCACCATTATCTTTATCTGGAGTTTCACCGAACTCGGAACGCCTCTCATCATGAATTACACCCGGTGTGCAGCGGTCCAGGTGTTCGATGCACTCAAGGAGATTGGATCCAACCCGTTTCCATACGCATTGGTGTTCGTGATGCTCTCAGCCAGCGTTACCATCTACGCAATCACCAAGCTCTTGTTCGGACGCAAAACCTACGCCATGCAGAGCAAGGCCGCGACGGCGGCCACGACAACAAAAGTGCGAGGGTGGCGGGCGGCCGTCGTCATGGCCCCGTTTTTCCTGGTCATCACGGTCGCGTTGCTGCCTCACGCCGGGGTGGTGCTCACAAGTTTCAGTGCGCCCGGCAGCTGGTACCAGTCAATCCTCCCCGGCGATTTCACCATGGATAACTACATCGAAGCGCTCGGGCACGGCATGACGGTGAGCAGTATCCGGAACAGCCTCATGTTTTCCACCATGGCGGTGATCCTGAACATTTTCTTCGGGGTTGCCATCGCGTTCATTGTCGTTCGCTCTGATCTTCCCGTTCGCGGATCCCTGGACGCTCTCGCCATGGTCCCGCTGGCAGTGCCCGGACTGGTTATGGCCTTCGGCTACCTCTCGGTGAGTTCCATGTTGAGCAACCTGGAAATGGTGAAGGACAACTTGTTCCTGCAGAATCTTTTTGATGTCAGAACCAATCCCACTATGTTTCTCGTCATCGCCTACGCGGTGAGGAGGCTTCCCTACATGGTGCGTTCCGCGGTGGCTGGACTGCAGCAAACGTCCGTAGTGCTGGAGGAGTCGTCTGCAAACCTGGGGGCCCCGCCGCTGGTCACCATCCGCCGCATCACCATGCCCCTCATCATGGCCAACCTCATCGCGGGCACCCTTTTGGCTTTCGCTTTCAGTATGCTGGAAGTTTCCGATAGCCTGATGCTTGCACAGCGGCAGGACTTCTACCCCATTACTAAGACCATCTACGAGCTGTTTCAACTCATCGGTACGGGCAAGTTCGTGGCTTCCGCGCTGGGCGTGTGGGCCATGATCTTCCTCGCGGTCACGATTCTCGGCAGCAGCCTCGTTCTGGGTAAAAAGCTGGGTGCCATCTTTCGCGTGTAGCCCAGACTCACGGGTGCCCGGCGCACGTTACTGTTTGCCCGGCGGGTAGAAGCGAACGGTGCCCTGCCGGAAGTCAAACTCCGTGCGGTACTGCCGGAGAATGGGATTGCCGAGCAGGGCGAAGTCCGGGTTCCGCGCGCCGAAATCGAGCACGGAGACATAGGCGCCTACACCGCGGATTGTAAGGGGTCCGAGCTTCAGGGGGCCTCGCCCCGCCTGCGTGTAGAGGGTGGTGCCGCCGGCGCCCACCCCGCTTTTCATTTTCTCCAGATCCTGTGCATCGGCCTGCAGGCCCATGTCATCCGCCAGGCCGGTCGGCATCCACAGGCCGAACGTGCTTCCGGAATCGAGGGCTACGCGGAGGTTGTGGCCCCTCCACTGCGCGGGGACGACGGGGACGGCGTATTTGAGTTGGAGGGGCAGTTCCGCCAGGGCGCGCCCCCGTGCGGCTCTCGGGCGGACGGGGGCGTCGAGGGTCCGCATGGAGACCTCTTCGCCCGCAAAATCCAGGGTCAGGGAGGCCATGCGGCGCCACAAGTCGGTTCCCAGGATCATGCCGATGCGCAGGCCGTCCACCCAGCCTGTTTCCATCAGCCCGCGGTGATCGTCCAGGACCCAGACGGGCATGTTCTGTACAGTGAGATCCCCGATCGCCAGGGTTTGCGCCACCCCCAGCAGATAATCGGACGGGCCATCGGTCCCCAGCGAGGGGGATTGAATCACCTGTTCGGCAAAGGGTGCATTGGTGGCGGCTTTCGGATTTTGCACGAGGGCGAGGTTTGCCCGCTTGGCGGAGTGGTAGCCGATACTGGTCCGCTCCGCCGCCGTGTCGACAAGGGCATAGACCACCTTTCCGTTCACGCGCACCCGAATCACCGGCAGATGGATGGTTTCCACCCTGTAGCCCCGCAGCATGTGCCGCGTTTCCGAAGAGGCCCCGGTCAGGCGGGTTTCCGTGCGGATGCCGACCCGGTCGCCCTGGACGGGAACGAGATGAATGCCCAGTTCCCCCGGGGGCTGCGACCGCTTCAGCAGGGTTTCCCACTGGCGGGAGGAAAGGCCGCCGTCCGGAGGGGGAGCGGTGCAGCTCAGCAGGACCAGGGCGGCGCTGCAGAGCCCGAGATGGATCGCGCGGTGGAGCATGTCAGGAGGGTCACGGTGCATCGGTGGGCCGCTCGAACAGAACCTGCCGGTTTCGGGGATCCAGGACGACAACATATCGACGCAATATACGGGCGCCCACCCGGGGGAAAACCAGGTCCGAGAGGGATTGAGTCTCTGCGGGGGTGGCGGGGACATCGCGCAGGACCAGGGATCCGATTTCGAGCTGGCGGATCCGGTTGGTCCCGGACTCCGGCATGGCCAGGCCGTACTCCCCCGCGCTGTCCAGGATGATCCGCGTTTGGACCCCTTCGATCCGTCCGTTCACGGCCAGACTGCCCTTCGCCATCGTGTAGGACGCCTGGCCCACGACGCGTCCGTCTTCCGGGCTGTAGGCCTTATCCGAGGAGAATGTCACCAGGCCCCCGGGGTAGTCGATGCGGACGAAGCCGAGACGCTGCAGGATATCATTGCCGATGATCACCTCGGGCTTGGGGTCGATGTTCCGAGCCAGGTTGCCGAACGGGCCCATGGCCGCCTGCACGTACAGCAGGGCGCTCTCCATTTGCACCATCCCCAGGCGGAAGGTGCTCGCTACCGCGAGATACCCGGAGACATCGGAGGGCACGTGTACCGGTTCCTGCCGGTACAGAGGGGGCCCGATGAGGGCCATGCGCGCGGATCCGAAGGTGTTCAGCGTAACCCAACTGTCCGGGGAACTGGTGTCGAGGAGGGCGCGGTAGGACACATCGGCGAACGACCTCGCCTCGATGACCGGGGCGGCGCGATCCTCTCCAACCCGCAGAAACGGATTCTCGCTGAGTTGATTGGGATGGAACCGGAACGACCCTTCGAAAACCGGACCGGAGTCCGACTGATAGGTGGTGATGGAGAACCGCCGCGGATCTTTGGCGGTGGCCGCGAGCTGTTGACGCTCCGAGGGCTTCAGCGCAACCGGTCCGTCGAGCTTGTCGGGGACCTGGCAGGATAAAAGCAGGCCGGTGATGGCGAGAAGAATCGGGATGGATGCCGGGGTCTTGATCATGGGAGAAGCCTGCCATGCGGGGGAGGGGAAGACAATCCCCATCGGTTCGGGCGGGGGGACATTTGCTGTGTGCTGTCCCCGGACAGCGCGGCCTGTCTGCCCCAAACAAAAACCGCCCTGCCGGTGTCCCGGCAGGGCGGTTCTCGAAACATGCGTTACGCAGTCGTTCAGGACTTGCGAAGCCGGCGGGCAAACATCGCCGCGCCGAGCCCGAAGGCCATCAGCGTCATCGCGGAGGGCTCCGGAACGGACTGGAAGGTGTTGAAGTCGCCGTTGGCGAGGGTGACCGGATTCTGGCCGATATTGCCGCCGGTTACCGTCGAGGCGGCCACGCCGTGGAACTCGTCCGAACGGAAGGCCGAGCTTGCGTTGAGGTACGTCACGACGTAGTCAAAGGAATCCCCGGTGCTGAGCCCGATGTCTGAGAGGGCAAAGTTCATTTCAACTTCCGGGCCCGCGTTGGTGGTAAAATTGGCCGCTGACTGGAAGTTGTGAGACCCACTGTTGACGAGTTCCCAAACCCCGGCAAAATCGCCGCCGCCGCCGGCGCCCCAGGCGAGAGCGTAGTCGGCTTCGAATCCGGATGCGAAGGTGATATCAGCGCGATTGGCCCCATCCGTTGCCGAAATGCCGGAGCGGAGCGGGTCGGCCGTGTCGGTGAAGCCGGTTGTGTCGGCGAATCCACCGCTGATGGAATCAATGTACATGACGGCTACGTCATTCAGGCCGCCGCCGCCGGATTGATGCCCGACGAAAATGTTCCCGGCAAGATCGGAATCCATGAACAGGCTCGATGTCGAGCCGAGCACGTCTCCAAATCCGCCGTTGATCCCGGAGCTGCTTCCGGCGTAGTTGTCACCGGTGCCCTGGACGTCGCCGTCCGTGTTCGAACCGGCGGTCCCGGTATCGGTGATGGTGATGGGAGTGGCCACGGCGCTGACAACGCCAATGGACACGATCCCTGCTACGATGGCCAACCATGACTTCTTCATCTCGTTTCCTCCTTGATCTCCGTCAAGTATCCCCGGCCCGATACTTCAGGCCCCGTTTCCTCACAATGACCTAATGGTCGCTTAACTGTTTGAAAGGTTAACCGGTTGACTGAACCCGGTCAACCTCATTTTTCAGGAAAATTCGAGGCCCCGGCCGACGGCCCGGGGCAGGCGTTTTCCAGGGTATGGGTCAGCCAGGTTTGAATTTGGGCGGCAAGGGCCTCCTGGCCCTGCCGGCGGGCCTGTTTGAGTGCTGTTCGCGCGGTTTTTTCTGCGCTGCAGGGATCGCCGTGGTGGTATTGCGCGGCGGACAGGGTGTCCAGGGCGACGGGATCCTTGCCGTTCGTGTGCCGGACGGCGCGTTGGGCCAGGGTGAGGGCCCGGGCGGTCGAGGCGGGGTCGGACGAGGATGTGGCGAGGAGGGCGCCGGCGAGATTGTTGAGAGCCGCGACGTGGTTGGATTGCAGGGTGAGGATATGTTCGTAGGTGTGGACCGCCGTCCCGAGATGATCGAGCTGTTGAGCGAGCGTCGCGTGGAAAAAGAGAAGATTCACATCGTCCGGTTCGAGCCGGGCGCAGCGGGTCGCGTGGGGGAAGGCGCGCTCGAGTTGGCCGGCTTCCCTGAGCCAACGGGCGAGGGTTTCGTGCGTCCGCGAATCGTTCGGGGCCTCGGCGGCGAGGGTCTGGAGCCGGTCGGTGGCGGCGCGGTGCTCGCCCAGGGCGTATTGGCAGAGGGCGAGATTGTACCGCGCGTCCGTATGGGTTGGGTCCCGGGCGAGGATGGTCTCCAGCAGGGTGAGGGCGTCCTGCCACCGATTCTGCTCCGCTCGAATGAGCGCGAGGCTGAGGGCGGTGGGGGCATGGTCCGGATCGTCTTTCAGAAGTGCTTCGAGTTCGCGGGCGGCGCGGTCGCGGTGTCCCAGGGCGGCGTCGGCGTCGGCGCGCAGCCGCCGGGTTTCGCGGGCATCATCGGCGGAGGACGCCGGCAGGGCGCGGGCGGCCTCGGCGTGTCCTTCGTCCAGGAGCGTTTTGGCCGCGTCGGCGAGGGTGAGGACGGGGAAGGCCTTCAACCGGCGGGCCGCGGCCTCCGGGTGCCCTGTCCGGGCCTCGAGCCGGGCCGCGGTCGCCGCCAGTGGCGGCACATGGGGCATGAGATCCGCGGCGGCGCGGGCGGGGGGGAGGGCGTTGATCGGGTCCCGTCGATATTCGTTGTGGAAGCGCGCGAGATTTCGCTGCAGGACCCAGTCCGGCGGGTCGGCGAACAGAGCCCGGTGATAGGTCCCGGCCAGGGCGGGGGCCCGATTGCGCGTCCGGGCGGTCAACTCGCGGATGGTTTGGGACAGGCGTTCGATGTCCTGTTCGTGATCCATCTGGCGGGTGAAGGGGGGGCGTTGTCGCCGGCGCAGCATCTTGTGCGACAGGCGAAGGGCTTCCCACGAGTTGAATGCGAGGCGCTCGCGCACCTCGGCCTCCGGCAGCCAGGATGCGCGCGGCGGCAGTTGCAGGAGGTCGAGCAATGGCTCGGCCATCCCGCGGGCCAGCGCATAGGTCCCGCTGAAAGTGGGGTGGACGTGATCGAGAAAGAAGGCATCCCCGGAGAGGCCCGTCCCGGCGGGGGAACGAGGTCGGCGGCGGGCATCCAGGCACACCGTCCGCGCCTCCGGGGCGGCCCTCCCGCGGGCCGTGCGCAGGATGATCTCCTGCAGGCGCGAGTCGATGCGGAACCGGAAGGTGTCGCAATCGCGCGCGCGGACAAAGGCGGGGTGGGCGGCCTCGGGCTGATGGAGCTCCTGCAGCACGCGGCCTTTCCGGAACCAGAGGCCGGCCTGGTCCGGGTGTTGGGCGAGGGCGGCCTCGAGCAGGGCGAGGGCCCCTTCGAGGTCGCCCTGCTCTGTACGGCGGTCTGCCTGGCGGGCCCGGGATTGTGCAGGGTCGCCCCCCGGTCCGTGCCAGGGGCCGAAGGGGGCGCAGTCCTGTATGTTGGCCGGCGGGACGACCAGAAGGGTGGCGGCGCCCGCCTTCCGGGCGGTGCGGACAATGGCGCGGAGGTTGTCCTCAAACATGGATGCGACGGACAACAGGGCTTCATCCCCCGGGGGCAGGGGGCGGTCGAGAAACATCTCCATGCCCCGCCACAGAGCCCGCCGGTCCCCGGGCACGAGCCCGAGGGTGGCCATGGCCTGCCGGGCGCCCTGGCCGGTGCGAAGCCGGCGCAGGTCGATCATCCGCTGCACCAGCGCGGGAGACGGGGGGATGAACGACTGGAAAACGGTGCCGGGGCCGAAGGGGCCGACGACTTCGTTGTGCCCCATGTAGAGGACGTAGACATCCGGCTGCAGGCGGACGGTGTCCTCGGCCACCTGCCGCATGACATGGGAATTGACCGCGACAAACGCAGCATTGATGACCTCGAAGCGCCGGTCTCCCGCCCCGGCATTCAGCAGGATCTCCAGTTGGCGGCCCAGGCCGAACGCGGGTTCGGGGTCGCCCATGGCGGCCGACCCGCCCAGGACGACAATCCGAACCGTACGGTCTGTCTTCGGGTCGTTGACGCGGAAGGGCCAGGGGGTGCGCGCCTGTTCGGGGGAGGCGAAGAAGGCGCGGCCGAACTCGGGATTGTCACGCAGGGTGTTGTCTCGGCCGGGGAGTACAAACC
>CAZCOO010000048.1:0-16649 GCA_964500395.1 uncultured Verrucomicrobiota bacterium | reverse complement strand
CGCTCCGCGGGGAGCGGGGGCAAAGAGAGTGCGAGTAGGATTCTCCGGGGCTGCCCCGACTCCACAAAACAAGCTCGACCCCACCTCCATGCGGACAGCGGCGCCTCGACGCATTCCCGCGACGCGACGCAATCCGGCGGGTTGGGGCCTGCGCCCCCGCTGCACCCGGCGTCCCCCGCGCGCCCGGGACGACGTTTACCAGGCCGCAGGCAAAGCCCCCGCCGTGGGGGTACCTCTCCCTCACAGATCGACGATCACAACGGCGCGCCAGCTTTCGCCCCGCTGCTCGATTTCCATCCCGTGGTAGGTCACGGCTTTCACCTCGGTGTAGACCGTGTGCCGGCCGGGGTCGATCGGTTCGCCGGAGACCTCCGCCTCCAGCCGGCCCGGGCCCGGCAGGCGGACCTCAAACCGGCGGAACAGCACGTGCTCCGTGATGTGGATGAAGTTCAGCTCCGAGAGCCATTTGACCATCAGGGCGGCGGGGTCATCGGCCTCCAGCCGGATGGTTCGCGAGTCCCGCGGGGCCACCCGGGGCACGTCCGTCAGGATGGAGAACAGCCCCCACGCGGCGCGGGCATACAGTGTTTCCCGATCCGGCGCCGTGACGGTGAAGCCCGCGTCCGCCGTGTGATCGAGCTGCCTGAGCCATTCCGGCATTCGGACGCCTACATACCCATGCCGCCGCCGGGCATGCCGCCGCCGGAGATATTCGGCATTTCCTGTTCCTGGTAATTGGCCGGCACATCGAAAAACCCGGCGTCAAAAGAGCGCGTCTCCACACTGGTGAGCACGGTCTCCTGCGCCTTGGCCCCGTTTTCGTAGCGGACCACCTTCACCGGAAACCCTTCCGTGTCGGCAAAAATCTCCATGAGCCCTTCGGTTCCCTGGGCCAGCACGCTGTCGGAGAGCGCATCCACCATTTTCTGCTGGAAGGCCACCATGGCTTCGAAGGTCTTGCGGGCGTCTCCATCGAGCCCCAGATCCTTCAGCGGGGCCACCCACAGTTCGTTCATGAGTTCGCCGCCTTTTCGGATCGTGTACTTGCGGCATTTGTATCCTTCGAGGGTCGCGGTCTCGCCGGTCTTTTCCACCTGCAACTCGGGTTCTTGATCGCCGCTCATTCCCGGGAACTTGTCCCCCATCATCTGCTGGATGCGCTCGCGCTGGGCGGGCGGCAGGTCCTTGAGCTGGTCCTGCATGCGGGACATCATCGCGTCCATGCCGGAGCTCATCTCCTGCATCATGGCCGGGGTGATGATCATGTACCGCCGCTGCGCGTGGTCGACATGCACCATCTCCTCCTGCCGCGAATCGAACAGCATGGCATTGTCGCCGTTGCCCCGGCCCATATCCATCCGCATCTGCGTCCCTTCGAGATACAGGGTGGCCTGCTCGGGGCCGGAGCCGCCGGTGAGGTCGTTGACTTCCGTGACGATTTGCACCCCGGCCCGGGCCTGCAGGGCGGCGCCGGCGATGAGCAGGAGGGTGATAGCGATATTGGCAATACGAAACATAATGATCTCCCCGTAGTTGAACGTACGATTTTCGCACAAGTGTCTGCGCTCCCGGCGCAGAATCGGCCACGGCCGGGAACGGGAAGGACGATACGGGATTCCCCGGAAGATTTCCAGCCGCGATTGGCCCGGCCGGCCGCCGTCGAGGCAAAAGCCTTGTTCGGGCCCGACGCGTCCCGTACGATGCCCGGCCTGTTGCACCACCCAGTGAGGGGGGATGAATGAAGAAGCTCAAGCTGCACTGGCAAATCCTGATCGCCTTGCTGCTGGCCGTCGGCACCGGCGTCGTGATCCACGGCCTGGCGGCCCGGCAGGGTCTCCCGCCCACCGAGGCCGGCGGGACCTGGCTGGCGGTCTGCCGCTTCCTCGGCACCCTCTTTTTTAACGCGCTGAAGATGATCGTCGTTCCCCTGATTGTGTCTTCGATTATCTGCGGGGTCATGGGGCTCGGTTCCCAGCGCAATTTCGGACGGCTCGGGCTCAAGACCCTGGGCTACTACCTTCTCTCCGGCCTGCTGGCCATTATCACCGGGCTGGTGCTCGTCAATCTGATTCAGCCGGGCCAGGTGGATGAGGCGACCGCGGACGCCATTCTCCAGCAGGCGGCGGATCCCGAGGTCTTTATGGACCGGGTCGAGAGCACCTCCGGCGGCGACTTTGCCGAGATCTTTGTCCGCATGATCCCCACCAACGTCCTCGCCGCGGCAACGGATAACGGGCAGCTCCTCGGGGTGATTTTCTTCAGCCTGTTGTTCGGATTCTTCATCTCGCGCCTGCCGGATACCCACCGCCAGTTTCAGGAAACGCTCTGGGAAAGCGTGATGGGCATCATGACCCGGATCACGGACCTGGTGATCCGCTTCGCCCCCATCGGCGTGTACGGCCTCATCACCCCCGTCCTGGTGGAGACGGGCGTGGATGCGATCCGGCCGCTGGCCCTGTTCTTTGTCACGGTGCTGGGGAGCCTGGCCCTTCACATGTTCTTGACCCTGCCGCTGCTGCTGTTGCTGTTCGGAATCAGGCCCTCCCGCCACTTTCGGGCGATGTCGCCGGCCCTGCTGACCGCGTTTTCCACGGCATCCTCGGCCTCCACCCTTCCGGTCACCCTCGAATGCGCGGAAAAGGGAGCGGGTGTGCCCAACCGGATCGCGAGCTTTACCCTGCCCCTGGGCGCAACGGTCAACATGGACGGCACGGCCCTCTACGAATGCGTAGTGGTCATCTTTGTGGCCCAATTTTACGGCGTGGTGTCCGGCATAGAGGTGAGCCTGGGCGCCCAGTTCATGGTGGTTCTGCTCGCGCTGCTGACCTCCGTGGGCGTCGCCGGGATTCCCTCGGCTTCGCTGGTCGCCATCGCGGTCATTCTCGGGGTGGTCGGGCTGCCGGTGGAAGCGATCGGCATCGTCCTCGTCGTCGACCGCGTGCTCGATATGTGCCGGACATCGGTCAACGTGTTCAGCGACACCTGCGGCGCGTCGATCATCGCCCGGAGCGAGGGCGTCACCGACCTCTACACCGCCCGCTGAGCCGGGCGGGCCGCCCCCGCGGGCGCAAGCGCGAAGGGCTCACCGCAATCCGGCGCGTTCCTCCAGCCGCCGGCGCTGTGTCCGGGCCTCCCGCAGGACGGCCTCTTCGTCGAAGGCGGTGATCTCACCGTTTTCGTACAGCACCCGGCCATCGACCATGGTCAGCGCCACATCCGAAGCCGCGTGCCCGTAGACCGCGTTCGTCGCCGGGTCGGCGCACGGCGCAACGGAGGCGGTGTCGGCCTCCAGGATAATCAGGTTGGCCCGGTACCCGGGTTCCAGACGCCCCATCTCGCCGCTCAGGCCCAGCGCGGCCGCGCCGCCTTCGGTCGCCATGCGCACCACATCGCGCGCCGCGAGGGCATCCGGCCCCAGGCGCGGTTTCTGAATGAGCCCGGCCTCCCGCATTTCCAGAAACATGTCCATCCGGTTGTTGCAGGGCGCGCCGTCGGCCCCCAGCGATACGGATATGCCCCGGTCGAGGTACTCGGGGATCGGGGCAATCCCGGAGCCCAGCTTGAGATTGGCCGACGGGCAGTGCAGCACGTGGGTCCCGGTCTCCTCCAGCAGGGCCCGTTCGTGCTCCTCGGTATGCACGCAATGGGCCAGCCCTACATCGGGGCCGGTCAGGCCCACATCGGATAAAAAGCGGATGTTGTCCCGCCCGGTCATCTCCCGCACGAGGGAGGTTTCCTCGACCTGTTCCGAGGCGTGGGTGTGAAGCCGGAGCTTGCGGTCCCGGGCGTAGTCCGCGGCCATCGCCATGTTCGGCTCGGAGCAGCTCAGGGCAAAGCGCGGGGCCACGGCCGGCCGCAGGCGGGGGTGGTCGCGATAGTCGTCGAGCAGCGCATCGCACTCGTCGAGCGACCGTTCCGGCGGAACCGAAAGCGGGTCATACCCCCCCGTTTCGTCCATGAGGCAGTGGCCGATCACACCCGCGAGCCCCGCCTCGTCCACGGCCTCGAATACCGCGTGTGTATGCCGCACCGTCTCCATGCTCATAAACGCCGTCGTGCCGCCGCGGAGAAACTCCGCGCACGTGAGCAGCGCCGAGGCCCGGATGGATTCCTCGTCGTGGGCGGCTTCCATGGGCCAGATGTACCCTCTCAGCCACGGCAGCAGAGGCAGGTCCTCCGCGATCCCGCGAAAGAGGGTCTGGCAGAGATGCACGTGGCTCTGAATCAGCCCCGGCATCACCACCCCGCCGCCGGCGTCCAGGACGGTCTCCGCCCGGGCATGAAACCGGCCCGCCTTCACAATGCGCCCGTTCCGGATCAGCAGCGAGGCGTCTTCGATCACCTCGCAGTCCGCCGACGGCCACAACCGCGCGTTCCGTATCATCAGGTCTTCGCTCATCATCCCGGAATCTTACGATGATTTACTTGAGCCCAACAATGAAATAGATTACCCACTGGAGATGATATGAATCGACTCGTCCCGTCAGCGACAGCCATGATTACTGTACTCCTCGGCGTGAGCGGATGCATCACGCCGATGGAGCGCTACCAGCGCCAGGCCGTGAGCCAGCGCGAGGATATGGTGCTCATCCAGGAGGATATCCGCCGGATCGAGGGCCGTCTCGAAGGGCTGGAGATGGAAACCGAACGGATTCGGCAGGACCTGGACGCCCTGCGGAGCAGCCGGCAACAGCTCTCCGACTCGCAGCTTCGGCAGACGGAGGCGGAACTCAGCCGGCTGGAGTCGCGCATCGACGCCCTCCAGAAGGCGCGCGCCGAGGACCGGGACAAGATTATTCGCACCGTCAGTGACAAAGTGGCGTCGCTGGTGAACAGCCAGTCCGCCCCCGCCCGCCGGGGCTCCAGGGTCGGCGTGGAGCATGTAGTGCAGCCGGGCGAAACCCTCTCGGAAATCGCCGGCGCATACGGCGTACGCATGAATGTCATCGTGCGCGAAAACAATCTGAAGAATCCGGACAGCCTGCGGGTGGGCCAGGCCCTCTTTATTCCCGAGTAGGGGCCGGGGACGCCCACCCCCAACCAACGCGGCAAAAGGACTTGATCATGACACAATGGTTTCTGCGCACAGAAGCCGGAAACACGTACGGCCCCATCTCGGACGACGACCTTCACCGGTGGGCGGCGGAGGGCCGCATCGGCCCGGGGGATGAGCTGTCCACGGATGGAGAATCCTGGCGGAAGGCCCCGGAGGTGGAGGCCACCCGCATGGAATGGGTCCTGGATCTCGGCGAGGGCCAAACCTATGGCCCGGTGCATATCTTCGCCCTGCGGCATATGATTTTGGACGGCAGCCTGGACCCCGAAACAACCGTCCGCAACCCCAAGACCGGGGACCGCGGCCTGCTCGGGCTGCTGCTGGTGGAACGGGTCCTGGTGCGCGACGCGGAACTGGAAGAGCGCCTCCAGGCCCTGCCCGCGACCGCCGAGCCGGCGCCGGATGCCCCGGATCCGGAGGCACTCCGCACCGAGAGCAAGGCCCTGCAGGACGAACTCGACTCTGTGAAAGAGGAGCGGGACGCCCTGCAGAACCGCTGCCGCGAACTCGAAGAACAGGCCGCGGAGCAACCGGAAGAGAAGGGTCTCTCGCACGACTCGCCGGAAGCCGTCGAACCCTCGACATACGCCGAGATGGCCCGGAAATACGACTCCCTCCTCGAGGAACTGCAGCAAAAAAGCCGCGCCCTCCACGAAGCGCGCCGGGCGCGCACCCGCGCCGAGCGAACCGCTGAAGAACGCACCCGGGAAGCCGATGAAAAAATGGAGCAGGCCCGCGAAGAGGTCCTCCGCCTGCAGGACGAATACGCCGCCCTGGAGGATAAGCATTTTGAGATCGTAAGGGCCTACCGCGAACTCAATGACAAATATATCCGCCTGCGGCAGGGCCTTCCCGATCCGGAAGGCGAGACCCCGCAGAAACCGGCGGCCGCGGCGCCGTCCCGCTCCCCAGGCACATCAGCCCCCCCGCCCTCCGAGCCGAAGAAAGACGCCGGCGGCGAGGGCGAGTCCGACTCCGGGACATCGGGAAAGCCCGGGTCCAACGACGCGGACGATTCCTCCTCCTGGCGCCCGCGCATCCGCCTCACCTCCTGACCGCCTTCGTCATGAACAACCCGATCGAAGTGCAGATCCCCACCGGCCTGCGGGCATTCACCGGCAACCGGGACCGGCTCGATATCGACGCCTCCTCCGTGCGGGACGCGCTCGACCGGATGCGGCCCGCCTACCCGGACCTCGCCCGACACCTCTTCGATGAGCAGGCCGGGCTGCGGTCCCGGATCCGGATGTTCGTCAACGGCGACCCGATCGACATCCTGCGCGGTCTCGACACCCCGCTTTGCTCCGGCGATGTCCTCACCCTCGTGCCCGGCCTCGCCGGCGCCCCGGCCGCGGTCCCGCCCGCCGCCTCCCCCGCCGAGGCCATTTCGGTGCGAGACTTGCACCATCGGCTGGCGGGCCCCGAACCGCCCCTGCTGCTCGACGTGCGGGAATCCTTCGAGCTCGATATCTGCCGGCTCGAACCGGCCCTCCACATCCCCATGAAAGAAGTCCGAAACCGCTTGCATGAACTCGACGAGGAGGCCGAGATCGTCGTCTTCTGCCGGTCCGGCGTGCGCAGCGCCCGCATCGCGGCGTTTCTCCGCCGCCGGGGCTTTCCGCGGGCGTTGAATCTCACCGGCGGCATCCTCGCCTGGGCCGATGAAATCGACCCCTCCCTGCGGAAATACTGACCGGGTTCCCCGCCCCCCCTCAATTGACATTGCCGCCCTGACCTTCTAGGGTATGACGCAATCGGAATCCCCCCTGCCGATCAGCGCACTTCACGAATTCAAGGAGATACGGATATGGCTGCATTTGAGGACACACTTCGGGAACTGCCTCTTGCCGGCAATAAGACCATTCATTACCACAGCCTGTCCGCCCTCGCCGAACAGGGCTATGAGGGCATCCGGCGATTTCCGTTCTCTCTGAAAATCCTGCTCGAATCCCTCCTGCGTCTCCAGGATCACGAGGCCTATGACGAATCCCACGTCCAGGCCCTCGCCTCGTGGCAGCCGGGCGGCGACCCCGCGGAATTTCCCTACCTCCCGTCCCGCGTCCTCCTCCAGGACTTCACCGGGGTTCCCTGTGTGGTCGACCTCGCCGCGCTGCGCAGCGCTCTCGGCCGCGCCCGGCGCGACCCCAGCCTCATCGAACCCCAGATCCCCGTCGACCTCGTCATCGACCACTCCGTCCAGGTCGACAGCTACGGCGAACAACCCTCGTTCGAAATGAACCTCAAGAAGGAATTCGAGCGCAACCGCGAGCGGTACATCTTTCTGAAATGGGGGCAAAACGCCTTTGAAAAGCTCAGCGTTCTGCCCCCCGGCCTCGGGATCTGCCACCAGGTCAATATGGAATACCTCGCCCGCTGTGTCAGCACCCGGACAGACGACGAGGGCCAAACCGTCGCCTTCCCCGACACGCTCGTGGGCACGGATTCCCACACCACCATGATCAACAGCATGGGCGTCCTCGGCTGGGGCGTGGGCGGCATCGAGGCGGAAGCCGCCATGCTCGGCCAGCCCATCCCCATGCTCACCCCCACGGTCACCGGCTTCCGGCTCACCGGGGAGATCCCCGCCGGCGTCACCCCCACCGACCTCGCCCTCACCATCACCCAGATGCTCCGGGAAAAGGGTGTGGTCGGCCACTTCGTCGAGTTCTACGGCCCCGGCCTCGATCACCTCACCCTGGCCGACCGCGCCCCCATTGCCAACATGTCGCCCGAATACGGAGCCACCATGGGATTCTTCCCCATCGACAGCGCCACCCTCGACTACCTCCGCATGACCGGCCGCACCGAGGAGCAGGTCGAACTCGTCGAGGCCTACTGCCGCGCCCAGGGCATGTTTCGCGGGTCCGAGGAAGAAGAACCGCAGTTCGACGACACCCTCGAACTCGACCTCGCCACGGTGAAAACCAGCGTGGCCGGGCCCAAACGCCCGCAGGACCGCGTGGAGGTCCGCACCCTGCACCGCGAATTTACCGACAGCCTCACCGCACCGGTGGAGGAACGGGGCTATGGACTCGACCGGGGCGTGCTCGAAAACACCGCCGATGCCGGCCAATACGGGACCCTCACCCACGGCTCCCTCGTCATCGCCGCCATCACCAGTTGCACCAACACGTCAAATCCCTCCCTCATGCTCGGCGCCGGCCTGCTGGCCAAGAAGGCCGTGGAGCGCGGTCTCCGTGTCCCCGAGTATGTGAAGACGAGCTTTGCCCCCGGCTCCCGGGTCGTCACCGAGTATCTCAAGCGCTCCGAGCTGTTGCCCTACCTCGAACAGCTCGGGTTCTACGTCGTCGCCTACGGCTGCACCACCTGCATCGGCAACAGCGGGCCGCTGAAGCCCGAAATTGAACAGGCCATCCAGGACGGCGATCTCGTCGTCGCCTCCGCCCTCAGCGGAAACCGGAACTTTGAGGGGCGCATCCACCCCCTGACCAAGGCCAATTATCTCTGCTCCCCGCCGCTGGTGGTCGCCTACGCCCTCAAGGGCCGGGTCGACGGCGACCTCTTCGGCGACCCCATCGGCGAAGACAGCGACGGCACCCCCGTCTACCTGGAAGAGCTCTGGCCCAGCCGGCAGGATATCCAGGCACTCATGGACATCGCCTCCGACTCCTCCCTCTACGATGAGTTTTACAGCGATGTCATGGACTCCAGCCCCTCCTGGAACTCCATGAGCAGCGAGTCCAGCCCCGTCTTTGAATGGGACGACGACTCCACCTACATCCGGGAACCGACCTTCTTCGAAGACTTCAGCGAAGAGCCCCGGCCGTTGGCCGATATCCACGGCGCGCGCACCCTCGGCTTCTTCGGGGACTTCATCACCACCGATCACATCTCCCCCGCCGGCGCCATCGCCAAGGACAGCCCCGCCGCCCGCTACCTCCGGGAGCAGGGCGTGGACGAGGAGGACTTCAACTCCTTCGGCTCGCGGCGCGGGAATCACGAAGTCATGATGCGCGGCACCTTCGCCAACATCCGCATCCGCAACCGGCTGGTCGAGCGCGAAGGCGGATACACCCGGTACCACCCCACCGGCGAGGAGATGGCCATGTACGACGCCGCCATGAAGTACCGCGAGGACGACACCCCCCTCGTCGTGGTCGCCGGCAAGCTCTACGGCGCCGGATCCTCCCGGGACTGGGCCGCCAAGGGCACCTCGCTCCTCGGGGTGCGCGCCGTACTCGCCGAAAGCTTCGAACGCATCCACCGCAGCAATCTCGTGGAGATGGGAGTGCTGCCCCTGGAATTCGTGGATGACCAGAACGCGGAGTCCCTCGGCCTCGACGGCAGCGAGACCTACGACATCGCCGGCATCGAGTCGCTGACCCCCGGCGGCCGCGTTCAGGTGAGTGCAACTCCGGAGGCGGGCGATCCCGTCACCTTCGAGGCCCGGGCCCGGGTCGATACCCCCATCGAAATCGAATACTACCGCCACGGCGGCATCCTCGATTACGTCCTCCGCGACGTAATTCAGACATCCCCCGTGGCCGCGACCTGATCCCGGTCCCGGCCTCTGTCCCCACAGCCGGGGGGACCCCCTACCCCATCACTCCCCACTCAATTCCGTAATCACACGGGTCACCAACTCTTCCGGAACCGACTCAAACGACGTCTCCGGATCCACCATATCCTCGGTGTACCATTTCTCCGACTGCTTCCAGCTTGTCGTGACGACAAAGAGAGGTTTGCCGTGTTCCGCCAGATGTTCCGCGAGAGAGCGCGTCAGCACTTTGTTGAGCACCGAGCCGTCCGCGAATACCGTATCCGCCCCGACCAGCCCCGCATCCACCCGGCCCGCGATCTCCGGCAAAGCATCGTCCGGGTGCAGCGTAAGCGGACACGTCCCCTCCAGCGCATCCGCCAGGGACGTTCCCTCCCCGCCCGGATTCGATTCCAGGATGTGGAGGTGGCGGATCAGATCCGCCGATCGCTGTATCGCCTTGATGACCGTGGAACTGAACGACAGCGTCAGCACCTCCGCAGGTGCCAGGGGCTCAAGAAGCGAGCGCCACTGCCGCGCGACCTCTTCATCCGCCTCCCGCAGCTCGCGCTTGAGGTCGTCTATCAGCTCCCGGGGATCCCGCTCCGGATTGACCCGCCACGCCTTCTCGAGGCGGTCCGCCAGAATGGCAAAACTCGCCATGGCGGGACGCGCCCGGGCCAGGATCCGGACTGTGATATCCGATCGGTCGATGGAGAGAGCCTCGGGATGCTCCGTCAGCCAATCGAGCACATCCTGCAAAAGCGCCGCGGCCCCTTTGGTCTGATCGTGCACAATATCCAGAAGGCCCCGGCCCTCTGTCTCCAGCCACTCGTCGGGGGTCAATGTTTTCATAATGGCCCGAAAATAACGGAACAGTGATAGGACTTGCAAACTTTTAACATGTGATGACTTTACGCAGGGCGTTTCTCGACGATCCGGAATACCCACGGATGGGCATTGCCCTCCTCCGCGGGGTATTGTTCGCGCGTCGTTTCGGTCCAGGCTGTTTCATCCCATTCGGGGAACCACGTATCGCCCTCAAAGGCCCCCTCGATCTCCGTCAGATAGATTCGATCGGCCCGGGGAAGCGCTTCCGCGTACAGCCCGCGCCCCCCGATCACAATGACTTCCTCCGCGTCCGGACACGCCCGAAGGGCCGCCTCCAGCGACGGAACAGCCGTGCAATCCGCCGCCACGGCCTCCGGATGACTCGTGACCACGATGTTCTCCCGTCCCGGCAGGGCCCGCCCGATGCTCTCGTGGGTCCGCCGTCCCATCACAATCGGCTTGCCCATGGTTACCCTGCGGAAATGTTTCAGGTCGGCCGGCAGACGCCACGGCAGCCCCTTGCCGGCCCCGATCAGCCGGTTTCGATCCATGGCGACAATAAGCGAAAGCCTCATCCCGTTCTCCCTGCCTACACCGCCACCGGCGCCCGGATCGCCGGGTGGCATTGGTAGTCCGCCAGGCGGATGTCCTCGTAGCGAAACGAGAAGAGATCATCCACCTCCGGGTTCAATTCGATCCGGGGCGGGTCGTACGGCTCGCGCGCGAGCTGGGTGCGCGCCTGTTCGAGGTGGTTGAGATACAGATGGGCATCCCCGGCCGTGTGGATGAACTCGCCCGGGGCCAGCCCGCTGACCTGGGCCACCATCAACGTCAGCAGTGCGTACGAGGCGATGTTGAAGGGCAGACCCAGAAAGATATCCACGCTGCGCTGGTAGAGCTGACAGGACAGGCGCCCCTCCGCCACGTAGAACTGAAACAGCGCATGGCACGGGGCCAGCCGCATCCGGTCCAGCTCCCCCACATTCCAGGCACTCACCACCATCCGCCTCGATTCGGGCGTGGCCTGCACCTGATCGAGGACCTGCCGCAGTTGGTCGATGGTCCGCCCGTCGGGCGCGGGCCAGGCCCGCCACTGCCGGCCGTAGATCGGACCCAGGTCCCCGTTTTCATCCGCCCATTCATCCCAGATCGTCACGCCGTGCTCATGCAGGTAGGCGATATTCGTGTCCCCCCGCAGAAACCAGAGAAGCTCGTGAATGATGGACCGCACATGACATTTTTTCGTCGTCACCAGCGGAAATCCCCGGGCCAGGTCGAACCGCATCTGATGGCCGAACAGACTCCGCGTTCCCGTCCCCGTGCGGTCGGGACGCTCCACGCCCTGCTCGAGCACGGTCTTCATCAGTTCAAGATAAGGGCGCATACGCGTTCTCCGCCTCGGGATACCGGGTTCAGCCGCTTGCGGCCAGGGTGGTCATGGCCTCCACCGCGATATCAATCGCGGCTTGTATATTCTTGTCGATCTCAATCATATCCTCGCCCGGCCCCGGCCACGGCACGCGGTCCGAAACCGTACAGATGCACCCCGCCCGCACTCCGAACAGCGAGGCCAGGGTCAGCAGGGTCGAGGCCTCCATCTCCACGTTCAGGACGCCGCAGCGCTGCATGTCCCGCATGCGCACGGAGGTCGCTTCCTGCTCGAACCCGCCGACCGACATCGACCCGAGCCCCCCGTCCTCCAGGAGCACTTTGTTGGCCGCGTAAAACCCGTCGATCGACCACGTCACCCCCGCGTGATGCCGAACCCCTTTCGCCTCGGCCGAGCCGACCAGCGCCGACGTCACCCTGTAATCCGCGGCCGCGGGGTATTCGGGCCGCACATAGCTCCGCGAGGCGCCGTCGTCCCGCACGGCCGCCGTGGTGATCACGGCATCGCCGAGGGCGACCGACTCGGCCAGGGCCCCGCTGTTGCCGACCCGGATAAAGGTTCTGCCGCCCAGCTTGACCAGCTCCTCCAGAAGCACCGCCGTGGAAGGGCCCCCGATGCCGGTGGAGGCCGCCGTCATGGCAACGCCGTGCCCGGAGCCCGTCCGGACGACAAACTCCCGCAGGCGGCACACCTCGCGCACATCGGACCAGCCCGCGGCAATCTTCGGCACCCGCGCCGGATCCCCGCAAAGAAACACATTCGGAGCGACATCGCCCCGCCCCAGGCCGGTGACCGGTTGCTGCTCTTCTTTCAACGCCATGCTCCTCGGGTTGCATTCATCAGGATACGCCCAGACCTACACCACCCGGCCGCACCCTGCCAACCCTTCTTGTGAAAAACCGTCCGCCGGGGCCGGCACATTTAATTCTTGCCTTACCCAACCGGAGTGTAAGAATACGCACGCCATTCCGACTATTCAACGGATCCAACCGGCGATCCGAATCCAGTTGATCAACCTGTTTTCCAGCGGAGACCCCCCATGGCCCCTGACTGGCTCGAGCCCTGGCTGTTAACACTCTATTTTTTGCCCGCCGCCGTCCTGATGCTCTACGGCCTCAATCTGTACGTCATGATGGCCCTCTACCTCCTCCGGCGCAAACCGGCGCGGGCCGAGGCGCGCGACCTCCGGCGCATCTACCGCGATTGCCCCCACGCCCCGCCCTTGCCCGCCGTCTGCACCCAGCTCCCCGTGTACAACGAGGCAAACGTGGCCGAGCGCGCCATCCGGGCCGTGGCCGCCATCGACTATCCGCCCGACCGGCATCACATTCAGGTCCTCGACGACTCAACCGACGCCACCCGGGATCTCATCGATCAAACCGTCCGCGACCTCCAGCGCGAAGGCGAGAACATCACCGTACTCCGCCGCGAGAGCCGAACCGGCTTCAAGGCCGGCGCCCTCGAAGAGGGAATGCGACAGAGCGACGCCGACTTCTTTGCCATCTTCGACGCCGATTTTGTCCCCGGTCCGCAATACCTGCGCAACACCGTGCCCATTATGATGATGAAACCGGATGTCGGCCTCGTGCAGGCGCGGTGGGGGCATCTCAATGCCAACCGGTCCCTGCTCACCCGCGCCCAGGCTATCGGCATCGACGGCCACTTCACCATCGAGCAGCCCGCCCGCGCCTGGAACAGTCTCTTCATGAATTTCAACGGCACCGCCGGCCTCTGGCGCCGGGCCGCCATCACCGATGCCGGCGGATGGGAGCACGACACCCTCACCGAGGATATGGACCTCTCCTACCGCTCCCAGCTCGCCGGCTGGAAACCCTACTTCGTGTGGGATGAAGTGGTCCCCGCGGAGCTGCCCGAGAATATCAACGCCTTCAAATCCCAGCAGTTCCGGTGGGCCAAGGGCTCCATGCAGACCGCCATCAAGCTCCTTCCCCGGGTCTTCCGCTCCAACGCCTCGGCCTGGGCCAAGATCCAGTCCGTCTTTCACATGACCCACTACATCGTGCACCCGGTGATGCTCTGGCTCTCCATCATGGCGCTGCCGGTGCTCACCCTTACCTCCCTGGTCTACAACCCCCTCCTCTTCGCGGGGTTTGTCGCGCTCATCCTCCTGACCACCATGGCCCCC
The DNA here is from genome assembly GCA_964500395.1 of uncultured Verrucomicrobiota bacterium. Classification (GTDB taxonomy): domain Bacteria; phylum Verrucomicrobiota; class Kiritimatiellia; order CAZCOO01; family CAZCOO01; genus CAZCOO01. Next base: position 2,728 of record CAZCOO010000048.1, on the reverse strand, counting down.
TCGTTTCTCTACGGCGTTTCCCAGTGCCTCCTGTACCGCCGGGGGTGGACCCGACTCCGGTACCTCCCCTTCCTCACCTCTCTCGGCATCGGCATCGCCCTCTCCAATACCCGTGCGGTGTGGGAGGCCCTGCGCGGCAAGCATTCCGAATTCGTCCGGACCCCCAAGGCCGGCGAAAAAACCATCCTGACCTACTCCGCCCGCATGCCCGTGGTCGCCATGCTCGAACTCCTGCTGGGCGCCTATTGTTTTGCCTCGCTCAACTACTTCCTGAACTTCCACGAATACCTGCTCGGCCCCTTCCTGCTGCTCTACGCAAGCGGGTTCAGCCTCGTCGGGATTCTCTCCCTGGTCCACGGCCTCTCCTCCTCGCCTCGGAAAACCGCCTGATCTCCCCGTGACGGGCGGCCGCCAGAGCGTCTTTCCGATGATTCGTCCGCCGCGGACCTGGATCGCAGTCTCCGCCTTCATCCTGGCCGGGAGTGCTGCTGCGGCCGCCCTCGGGCAGGTCGGAACCCTCGGCCGCATCCCCGCCGCGGCCATCGGACTCCATCTCGTCCTTTTCCTCTCCGCCGTCGGCGCCGCCGCCACCACACCCAGGCGCGGGCCGCGGATCCCCGTCATCCTGCTCGCCGCCGCCGCGGCCCGCCTCTGCCTCCTGCCCTTCGATGTCTCGGATGACGTCAACCGCTATATCTGGGAAGGGCGAATCCAGCAGCACGGCATCAACCCCTACCAAACCGCCCCCGCCGACCCCGCCCTCGCCCCCCACCGCGACGAGGTCTGGCCCGGCATCAATCATCCCGACAAAACCGCCATCTACCCGCCCGGCGCCCAGCTCCTGCTTCGCGGCCTCACCGCGGCCGGGATCGGCCCCGCCGGATTCAAAGCGCTCATGGCCCTCGTCGACTGGGTCTCCGTCGTCATCCTGCTGGGCCTGCTGCGCGACACCGGCCGCCCCGCCCGCTGGGCCTGGCTCTACGCCCTCAATCCCGTCCCTCTCATCGGGTTTGCCGGCGAGGGGCACATCGATGCCCTCGGCATCCTCGCCCTTCTCCTCGCCCTGCGCGCGGACCGCCGCCGGCAACCGGTCGCCTGCGCGCTCTGGGCGGCGGCGTCCTTCCACATCAAATACATCGCCCTCATTCTCTGGCCCTTCCTGCGGTGCACCCGCTCCCCCCGGGGGCTCGCCGCCCTCCTCATCGCCGGCGCCGCGCCCTTTGCCCTCTACCTTCCCCTCCCCCCCATCTTCGACAGCCTCGGCGCCTTCACCCAGGCCATGCACTTCAACAGCTCTCTCCATGCCCTCCTCGTCTTCGCCACCGGCAATCGCAGTCTCGCCGCCCGACTCGGCGGGCTTGCCTTTCTCGCCATCGCCGCCCTCATCTGGTGGCGCCGCCCCGCTCCGATCCCGGCCGCGGCCGCTCTCTTCGGCGCCCTCTGGCTGTGCGCGCCCACCGTGCATTACTGGTACCTCGGGTGGGTCGCCGCATTCGCCGCCCTCTCCCCCCGCGCCCCCTGGCTCCTCTGGACCGCCACCATCGCCCTCACCTACACCGCCCAGGGCGCCCAGATGCACGGCGGCGGCTGGGCCGAATTCCCCCTCGCCACAGGTCTGGAATACCTGCCGGTCTACATCCTGCTGGCGACCGGCCTGCCGGGGCGGCGCCGCCCCGCCCCCCGCCGGCCGCCGGTCGACTCCATCAGCATCCTCGTGCCCACCCTCAACGATGCCGACGCGCTGGACCGCTTTCTCGGGGATTGCGCCCGGCTGCACCCCGCCCCGGTGGACATCATCGTCTGCGACGGCGGGTCCCGGGACGCCACGGCCGAGGTCGCCACCCGGCACGGCGCCCAGCTCCTCCAAACACCTCCCGGCCGCGGCGCCCAGCTCGCTGCGGGGGCTGAGCGCGCCCGCGGCGACGTCCTCTTTCTCGCCCATGCCGACATGCGGCTCGACCCCAACCTGCCCGCCTGCTTGCGGGATGTCCTCAATCGAACCGGGGCGCCGGGGGGGGCCGTGGCCGGGCGATTCCCCGGCCGGGACCCTGTCCTGCGGCTGCTGAACACCCTCAACCGGGTCCGCGTCCGGCGGCTGGGCATTGCCTTTGGCGACCAGGGCATCTTCCTGCGCCGGTCCGTCGCCGCCGCCCTTGGCGGGCTGCCGGCTCAACCGCTCATGGAAGACATCGAACTCTCCCTGCGGCTCTCCCGTCGCGGGCGCCTTGCGATCCTCGATGGGGGCCTTCATCCCTCCCCCCGGAACTGGACCGGAAGCGGCCGACTGCGGCGAATCACCCTCATCCTCTTCCTCGTCGGCCTGTACCTCGTTCTGCGGCGCACGCCCTGGCAATCCGCCGCCGCCCGCTGGTGCTACCGCCTCTACTACCGCCGGCCCGCCTCGTAGCGTCGGCGCGCCCCCGCGCTTCCCACAAAAAAAAAGCAGAAAGACCGCTTTCTGCCGCATTTATGAAATACCCGCCCGTCCGTTGTTGCAGTTTTTATAAACTCTGCAACTCCCCGCACGACCCTGACAAGCGGGCCGTCGGAGACCGTGGACGCCGGAGGGGCGAAGGCGGGCTATCCCGGTGCACGCGGGACCCCTTCACGAAGCTCATTAACGCGCCGCCCTTCGTTCCCGGCATTGGGCCTTGAGAAATTGGCCCGGCGCGAATATCGAGGGAATATCGGCCGCCGGCAGAATATGCATGATAACGGGTCCGCACCC
>CAZCOO010000047.1:14639-16667 GCA_964500395.1 uncultured Verrucomicrobiota bacterium | reverse complement strand
CCCCTCGTTGCCACGGGCCGGGACGCCCTCCGCCTGCTCGACGTGCAGCCGGCAGGAAAGAACCCCATGAGCGGGCAGTCGTTTCTTCTCGGCCACCCCGCGGGCGAGGCCCGGCACTTCGACGTGCCGGACACGGATTGAACGGCTCGGCTTGTCATTTCCCTCCCGCCTGAGTAGGCTTCCCGTCCGCGAAAGGATCCGGGACATTGTGCTCATGAGACGACCGAACATCCTGTTTATCATGTCCGATCAGCACCGGTTCGATTGTATCGGCCGGCACGGCCACCCGGTAGTGGAGACGCCCCACCTCGATGGCCTGGCAGGCGGGGGGGTGGATTTCACCAACGCCTATTGCCCCATTCCCATGTGTGTCCCGGCGCGCAACAGCCTGCTCTGCGGCCAGTGGCCCTCCCGGCACGGGGTGGTCCACAACTATGACGGGGAGACCTGGAAACCCCTGGACCGCGACACGCCCACCTTTGTCACTCCTTTAAAAGAAGCGGGCTACAGTCTCGACCACATCGGGCGCTGGCATGTCGATTCTGCGCGGACGCCGATCGATTTCGGGTTCGATTCCTTTGTTCACGAGTGGGGGTACCACGCGTGGCGGGAAGAGCAGGGGCTGCCGCCGGTTCCCTCGGGCCATGGATTCTTCGGAGAGCCGGACCCCGCCATCGCCCCGGAGCAGTCGCGCGTGGCCTGGACGGCAGACCACGTCATCCGAACGCTGAAAGAGCGGGCCGCCGGGGATTCTCCCTTTTTCATTCGCTGGCACACGCACGAACCGCACCTGCCGAATCGCGTCCCCGAACCCTACGCCTCGAAGTTCGCGCCCGGAGACATCCCGCCCTGGCCGGGCTTTCACGACACGCTGGCCGGCAAGCCGCTCATTCAGCGCCAGCAGCGCCTGACATGGAATGTGGATCACTGGACGTGGGCGGAGTGGGCCCCGATTGTGGCCCGCTACCTCGGGGAAATTGCTCTGTTCGATGCCCAGATCGGCCGGGTCCTCGAGACGCTGAAGGAAGCCGGACTCGAGGACGAGACGCTGGTGATCTACACGTCCGATCACGGGGATATGTGCGGCAGCCACGGCATGCTCGATAAACACTACGTGATGTATGATGACGTCATGCGGGTGCCCCTCATGATGCGGTGGCCGGGCGCGCTTCCGGCCGGGGTGGAATGCGAAGCCTTTGTCTCCAACACCGTCGACCTTCCCTTCACCTTCTGCCGGGCGGCCGGCGCCCCCGTCCCGGAGAGCTTCCAGGGAATGGACCTGCTCCCTCCGGCCCGGGGGACGGCGCCCGGCCGGGCCGATATTTTTGCCTCCTGGCATGGCAATCAACTGGGGAATTACAGTCAGCGGATGGTGCGGAATGAGCGATGGAAGTATATCTGGAATGCGGTGGCCGAAGATGAGTTGTACGATCTGGAGGCCGATCCCGCCGAGTGCGTAAACCGTGCCGCGGATGCGGCCTGCCGCGATGTACTGGCGAGGTTGCGGGGCCGGCTGCTCGAATGGATGGAGCAGACCGGCGACCGGTTGTTGAACCTGTGGACCCGGGATCAGTTGCAGAGCGGCCGGATTACCCCGGGTCCGGTTTCCACGGAGGTGTCGACATGATGTGGCGAATACTGAGGGGGTTGGGCGGACTGGTTCTGGTGCTGGCTGTTTCGGCCTGCGGGCAGAAAGAATCCGCGGAGGATGCCGGGCCTCCTCCGAGTGAGGCCCCGCCTTCCCGGTTCGAGGCGACGATCGTCAACGCGGAAGAGATTCCCCTCCGCGGACAGGCCCAGTTTGACCTGCAGCCCTATCCTACGAAAGGGGACCACGAGACCTTTTTTCATGCGGTGCTGTACGTGCCGGGCCGGGACGCTCGCCATTTTGATGCGTTTTCCATTCTGCGCATGACGGATGGAATCCCGCCGGCCGGCCGCTATCCGCTGACCGGGGGGGCGGGCGAACCGGTCTTGATTACGTACATGAAGCGGGCGGGGACCAATTTTGTTTCGATTGCGGATGCC
>CAZCOO010000047.1:0-14629 GCA_964500395.1 uncultured Verrucomicrobiota bacterium | reverse complement strand
GAGCTGGTGGTGGAGACGGCCAATGAGGAAACCTTTGCCGGCCACTTTGCCTTCCAGGCGACCCTGATGGATATTGCCACCAAGTCGGCGGAGTCCGTGGAGATCAGCGGGACCTTTGAAGCGGCCCGGCACTCCATGGAGAAACTCCCGATTGATATGGATATGTAATGGAGCGCCCCGAATGAAAGCACACCTGTTCCCCTCTGTTTTTCTTGTTCCCCTCATTCTTTTTCTGGCTGCATGCGGCGGCACGGATTCCGCCCCGCCGGAGGAAGGGGCCCGCGGGGGTGCCGAACGTGTATATGCCGTGGAGGGTATGCACTGCGAGGGATGCAGCCGGCTCATCAGCAGCACCCTGGGCAAACTGGAGGGTGTGGAGCAGGCCGGCGCCTCCTTTGCCGAGGAGCAGGCGGTCGTCACAGTCTCGGATGCGGGGGTCCCGGACTCGGACATCATCACCGCCATCGAGGAATTGGGCTATACCGCGACCCGGGTGGAATGACCTCGTCCGCCGCGCCCGGGCTTAGAGCAAACGGTCTTCCCGGCCGGCCGGAGGCAATCCCAACACATTGTAGCCCCGGTCGGTCGCGATCCGTCCCTGGGCGGTGCGCTGCAGGTAGCCTTCCTGGATCAGGAACGGCTCGTAGACCTCTTCGAGGGTTCCGGGTTCCTCGTTGACGGAAACGGCCACGGAGTTGATCCCCACCGGCCCGCCGGCGAACTTGTGGACGATGGTCTCGAGGATGCGTTTATCCATCTCGTCGAGTCCGTGTTCATCGATATCCAGCATGGCGAGGGCCTTGTCGGCGACCTCCCGGGTGATGGCATTGCCGGCCCGCACCTGGGCGTAGTCGCGCACCCAGCGGAGCAGGTTGTTGGCGATGCGCGGGGTGCCGCGGGCGCGCCGGCCGATTTCCAGGGAGCCGGCCTCATCCACGTCGACATTGAGAATGCGGGCCGATCGCTTCACGATATCCTGCAAGTCTTCGGCGGAGTAGTAATCCAGCCGGTTGGTGAGGCCGAAGCGGGAGCGGAGAGGCGCGGTGAGGAGTCCGCTGCGGGTGGTGGCCCCCAGCATGGTAAACGGTTCCACGTTCAGGCGGACCGACCGGGCGTTCGGCCCCTGGTCGATCACGATGTCGATGACAAAATCCTCCATGGCGGAATAGATATATTCCTCGACGGTCTTGGGCAGGCGGTGGATCTCGTCGATAAAGAGGATGTCGCCGCGCTCGAGATTGGTCAGGAGCCCGGCGAGATCGGCCGGCTTGTCGATCACCGGGCCGGATGTGGACTTCACGTTTACGCCCATGGCCGCGCCCAGGATATAGGCGAGGGTGGTTTTCCCCAGGCCGGGAGGCCCCACGAGGAGGACATGGTCGAGGACGTCGCCCCGGCCCTTCGCCGCCTCGACAAACAGCTCCAGCCGCTCCTTGACCTTGCCCTGTCCGATAAAATCGTCGAAGCGCAACGGCCGCAGGCTGACATCGAATTCAGTGTCTTCCCGGTTCAGCGTGTCTGTAACAAAGCGTTCGGCCATCGTGTCCTCTCTCCCGGCGGATCCTCGCAAAAGAAGGGGCGAGTCTACCAGAGTCAGCCGGTGAGCGCCAGTCGGACAATGTCCTCGACCGAGGCTCCCGCGGGGACCCTGGACTGAACGCCCCGGAGCATCTTCCGCGCATCGGCCTGCTTGTAGCCGAGAGAGATGAGCGCGAGGACGGCGTCGCGGGAGCGGGGATCGGACGCGGCCTCCTCATCCCCCGAGACGGCTTCCAGGGCCTCGGCATCGCTGAATTTATCCCGCAGTTCCACGACCAGGCGCTCCGCGGTCTTGCGTCCGATGCCGGAGATGGAGCTGAGGCGCTTGACGTCTCCCTCGACCACCGCCTGGGTCAATTCGCGGGACGAGAGGCCGCTGAGCGCGCCGAGGGCGAGCTTCGGGCCAATCCCGGAAACGCCGAGCATGATTTCGAAAATGCGCTTCTCCTTCTCGGTGCTGAATCCGTAGAGAATGCGGGCGTCTTCGCGAACGTAATCAACCGTGAGAAGCCGGGTGGTCTCGCCGGGATTGGGCAGCCGGTCGAAACTGGCCAGGGGGATGAACAACTCATACCCCACGCCCCCCGCCTGGACCACAATGCGGGTGGGGCTTTTCTCGACCAGGGTTCCTTCGATAAATGCGATCATAAAGAGGCGGATTCGCGACCGGGCAGGTTTTCTTCAAACCATTTGCGATATGCCTCTTTATCATGGGCCCCGATCAGGAAATCAATGACTTTTCCATCCCGGAAGAGGTAGAGCGTCGGAATGCTGCGCACTTCGTACTCCTTGGCGAGTGCGGGATTTTCGTCGACATCCACCTTGGCGATTTTGACCTGGCCCTCATATTCCTTGGCCAGTTCCTCGAGGGACGGGGCAATCATCTTGCAGGGGCCGCACCAGGTGGCCCAGAAATCGACCGCCACCAGCGGTGTATCGGCCTGCTTGACTTCCTTCTCAAACGAAGCCTCGGTGACCGGGACCGTATAGTTGCTCTCCGTGGCGTCCGATCGGCTCCCGCATGCGGTGAGGCCGGCGAGGCTGACCCCGATCAGGCCGGCGGTGAGGATGGAGGGGATGATTCTGGAAGCATGCATGTAAAAATCCTTTCGTACGATCGCGTAACAATACGTGGTAATTGTTCAGACGCAAATGGGTCGCGGCTGTTCAAAAATGATTACAAGGCGTCCGGCGAGGCGGCGGGCACAGGCTCGAGGAGATCCCCCCGCCGGGCCCGGCCTTCCAGGAGGACCCCTTCCGCCGCGGAAGGGCGAACCGCCGTGACCTCAACGCGGCCGATGACGGGGCCTGCGCGCCGATCGATTACATCGCCGGTGACCGGGTCCGTGACGACGCGCCCCTCGCCGCGGACGGCGAACTGGTCGCCGGGTTCCAGCCCCACGTCGGCGCCTCCGTTGAGGATGACGCGGTCCGGCCCCGCTTCGGCTATGCGCGCCTGCCAGTATTCGATGGGGATCGATCCGACCAGCTCATCCGCGGCCTCGCGCAGGGCTTCTTTTGTGGCCCGGCCCAGCGGCGTGTTGAAGAAGGCCCGGCCGCCGAAGGCGACGGCCTTGTAGTCCACGTTTCCTCCGAGGGCAAAGCGGGAGACCTTTCCGTCCGCTTCCACGGAATCAATGATTTCACCGCTTTCCACGTCGGTGATGTAGGCATTGATGGTCACCCGGGCCCGGTTGCCGCCTCCCCAGATGCTCACCGAGGGGGAGTTGAACCAGCCGGAGGCATCCGCCCCCACCGTGAAGTCCGTCACGGAGCCGCGAATGAGGTAGCGGGCATTCTTGAGCCGGCCTTTTTTGACCTTCCCCTCGGGCCGGAAGAGTTCCTTTCCCTGGAGCAGGATCTCGCCGATTACATCCTGCAGGTGTTGACGTTCCAGCACGATCACGTCTTCCCGTTCCATGAGCTGGGTGATGAGGAGCTCGGCCATGCCTTCGCCCAGTTTCCACTTCCCGGTAAATCCCGCCTTGTTTTCGAAATCCGTAACGGCCACCACCGGTTTCAGTGTGCGCCCGGAAAGCGCGGACGCGGGGGGGGCGGGGCGGTCGGTTGTGCAGGCGGCGAAGAAGACCGCCGCGGCCAGGAGAAAGGGGATGGTGGGCCGTAGTTTCATCGACCCGCATGCTAGGGAGAACGGACGGAGAGGTCAAATGCGGAAGAACGGGCGTCCATTGACATGAGGTGAAATCCGGTCGGCCTCTTTGTCTACCGCCGGGCCTGTTCGGCGATGGCGCGGGCGGCTTCCCGGTCGGCGGTGCGACGCTTGATGTCTTCCCGTCGATCCGCCACGTCTTTGCCTTTGCAGACCCCGAGTTCGATCTTGGCGCGTCCGCGTTTGAAGTAGACCCGGAGGGGGACAAGGGTTTGCCCTTTCTCCGCGGTCTGGCCGATGAGTCGCTTAATTTCGTGGCGGTGCAAGAGGAGACGGCGGGTGCGCGTCGGCTCGTGGTTGTGAACGTTGCCGTGTTCGTAGGGCATGATGTTGACGCCCTCCAGCACGACCTCCCCATCGTCGATGCGGGCATACCCCTCGTCGAGACTGATCCGGCCCTGGCGGATGGATTTAACCTCCGTGCCGCGCAGTTCAATGCCGGCCTCGAGGGTTTCGATAACGTGGTAGCGCCGCCGGGCTTTCCGATTGGTTGCCGCGGTGGCCCGGTCGGGCTGCCTGGAGCGTGCGGCAGCCATGGAGACACCTGTTAGAGGTTGATGACCTTGTTTTCGTCTTCGGCCGGCGGCGGGGTGTAGTTGATTTCCGCGGTCAGTTTGCCTTCCGCGATCTCCCGCAGGGCGATATCCATGGGCTGTACATCGCGCCGCTCCGGCTTGTACATGGGACGCTGCCCGGCGTTGAGCTGGCGGACGCGCTTGGCCACCACGTTGATCAGCAGCGGCACGTTGGGAATGCGTTCTCTGGCTTTTTCCAAGTAATCGGTATTCATAGAAGTAACGTCCGGGTTACACAATGGGGTGAAAAATCGAGCGGGGCGCACTATAGGCGCCCCGCTCTCTTTTTGTCAAATGGCATTTTGGCCGAACGGCTTACATCATGCCGCCCATGCCTCCCATGCCGCCCATGTCGGGCGCGCCGCCACCGCCTTCTTCCTTCTCGGGAATCTCGGTGATCATGCACTCGGTGGTGAGCAGCAGCGAGGCGATGCTGGCCGCATTCTGCACGGCCGAGCGGGTCACCTTGGTCGGGTCGATGATGCCGGCCTTGACCATATCCGTGTACTGGTCGGTGGCGACATCGTAGCCGTTGCTCTGCTTCGCCTTCTTGACTTCCTGGACGACGATGGAGCCTTCCAGGCCGGCGTTGTTCACGAGCTGGCGCAGCGGGGATTCGCAGGCCTTGAGCACGATGCTGAAGCCGATGCGCTCGTCTTCGAGCTCGTTCTCGGCCGCGGCCTTCTCCAGGGCTTTCTGGGCCCGGATGAGGGCCACGCCGCCACCGGCGACGATCCCTTCTTCCACGGCTGCGCGCGTGGCGTGCAGGGCGTCTTCGACGCGGGCTTTGCGCTCTTTCATTTCGGTTTCGGTCGCCGCGCCGACATTGATGACGGCCACGCCGCCGGCGAGCTTCGCCAGCCGCTCCTGCAGCTTCTCGCGGTCGTAGTCCGAGGAGGTCTCCTCGATCTGACGGCGGATCTGCTCGATGCGGGACTTGATATCGGTGGCCTTGCCGCCGCCCTCGACAATGGTGGTGCTCTCTTTGTCGATGGTCACGCGCTTGGCTTCGCCGAGGTCATCCATCTGGACGTTCTCGAGCTTGATGCCGAGATCCTCGGAGATGCACCGGCCGCCGGTGAGCACCGCGATGTCCTCGAGCATGGCCTTGCGGCGGTCACCGAATCCGGGCGCCTTCACGGCCACGGCGTTCAGCGTTCCGCGCAGCTTGTTGACCACGAGGGTGGCCAGGGCTTCGCCCTCGACGTCCTCGGCTACGATCAGCAGGGGCCGGTTGGTCTTGGACACGCTCTGCAGCAGAGGCAGCAGATCCTGCAGGTTCGAGATCTTTTTCTCGAAGATCAGGATGTAGGGGTTCTCCAGGACCGACTCCATGGTCTCGGAGTTGGTCACGAAGTACGGGGAGAGGTAGCCCTTGTCGAACTGCATCCCCTCGACCACGTCGAGCGAGGTTTCGATGCCCTTGGCTTCTTCGACGGTGATGGTGCCGTCTTTGCCGACTTTGTCCATGGCCTCGGCGATGATGTCGCCGATGGTGGTGTCGCCGTTGGCGGAGATGGTGGCGACCTGCGAGATTTCCTCCCGGTCTTTCACCTTCTTGCTCAGGCGGGCGAGCTCGGACACGGCCACGTCGGTGGCCTTGTCGATACCGCGCTTCAGGCCCATGGGATTGACGCCGGCGGTGACGTTCTTCAGGCCTTCGCGATAGATGGATTCGGCCAGGACGGTCGCGGTGGTGGTGCCGTCGCCGGCGACGTCGCTGGTCTTGCTGGCCACCTCGCGCACCATCTGGGCGCCCATGTTTTCGAACGGGTCTTCCAGTTCAATTTCCTTGGCCACGGAGACGCCGTCCTTCGTGACGGTCGGCGATCCGAATTTCTTGTCGAGGACGACGTTGCGTCCTTTGGGGCCCAGCGTGACCTTTACGGCCTGGCTGAGTTTTTCCACACCCCGAAGCACGGCCTGGCGCGCTTCCGAGTCGAATAGCAGCTGTTTGGCTGGCATGGTTTCGTTTCCTCCCTGATTACGGGTTGTCGTTCAATACTTCGTCGTTGAGGTCTCTGGACAGGCGTGGGTTACTCGAACACCGCGAGGATGTCGTCCTCACGCATGATCTGGTACTCCTTGTCGTCGATTTTCACTTCCGTTCCGCCGTATTTCGGCATGAGCACGGTGTCGCCCTTTTTGACGTTGAAGGGAATCTTCTTTCCGTCGTCGTCGAGCTTGCCGGTGCCCACGGCAATGACTTTGCCCTGCTGGGGCTTTTCTTTTGCCGTGTCGGGAATGATGATGCCGCCCTTGACGGTCTCATCTTCCTTCAGAGGCTCGACCAGGACGCGTTCGCCAAGCGGTTTGATCTTCATCTCGCTTGTTCCTCCTTGCGGGGTTGGTTTGTTTGTTACGAGACCAGCTGGGCCGCACCGGCTCCCCGCCCATGCGGGGGCGCCGATGCGGTCGAATCAGGTCGTTATTCGCTTTTCTTATCGTCGTCGACCATCTCGAAGTCGGCATCGATTACATCGCCGTCGCCACTCTGCCGGCCCTCGCCGGAGTCTCCGCCGGAGGCCGGCTCGCCGCCGGCTCCGGACTCCGCTCCGCCCTGGGCCTGCTGTTGGGCCTGCGCCTGCTGATAGAGCTCGGCGGAGGCCTTCTGCATGGCGGCATTGACGCTCTCGAGCGCGGACTTCATCCGGTCCACATCCTCTGACTTGATCGCCTCGCGCAGGGCATCGACCTGTGACTGAATCTCGCCTTTCTGCGCTTCGCCGATCTTGTCGCCGTTTTCATTGAGAAACTTTTCTGTCTCGTACGCCGTCATATCGGCCCGGTTCTTGACCTCGACGCGTTCCTTTTTCTTTTCGTCCTCGGCCTGGTGGGCTTCGGCGTCCTTCACCATCTGGTCGACTTCGTTCTCGTCGAGGCCGCTGGAGGCGGTGATGGTGATCTTCTGCTCCTTGCCCGTTCCGAGGTCCTTGGCGCTCACATGGAGAATGCCGTTGGCGTCGATGTCGAAGGTCACTTCGACCTGGGGCACGCCGCGCGGCGCGGGGGGGATGCCGTCGAGGTGGAACCGCCCGATGGTCTTGTTGTCGGCGGCCATCTTGCGCTCGCCCTGAAGGACGTGCACTTCCACCGTGGACTGATTGTCCGCGGCGGTGCTGAAAATCTCACTCTTGCGGCAGGGGATCGTCGTATTGCGCTCGATCAGCGGCGTGCAGACGCCGCCCAGCGTTTCAATCCCCAGGGTGAGCGGGGTTACGTCGAGCAGGAGAACGTCTTTGACGTCGCCCTTCAGGACGCCGCCCTGGATCCCGGCGCCGACGGCGACCACTTCGTCGGGGTTCACCCCCTTGTGGGGATCCTTGCCGATGATGTTGCGCACCAGCTCCTGGACCTTGGGCATGCGGGTGGAGCCCCCCACGAGAATGATTTCATCGACCCCGCCTTCGCCCAGCCCGGCATCGCGGACGCAGGCCTTGACCGGCTCGAGCGTACGCTGGACGAGAGTGTCCACAAGCTGTTCGAGCTTGGACCGGCTGAGGGTGATGTTCAGGTGCTTGGGCCCGCCGGCATCCGCCGTGATAAACGGCAGGTTGATCTCCGTTTCCTGGGAGCTGGAGAGTTCGCACTTGGCCTTTTCCGCGGCTTCCTTCAGCCGCTGCAGGGCCATGGGGTCCTGGGAAAGGTCGATGCCGTTGTCGCGCTTGAATTCGTCGACCAGCCAGTCGATGACGGCCTGGTCGAAATCATCGCCGCCCAGGTGGGTATCGCCGTTGGTGGCCTTGACTTCAAAGACCCCTTCGCCGATTTCGAGGATGGAGATATCGAAGGTTCCGCCCCCGAGGTCGTAGACCGCGATCTTTTCGTCTTTCTTCTTGTCGAGGCCGTAGGCCAGGGATGCGGCCGTCGGCTCATTGATGATGCGCATCACCTCCAGGCCCGCGATGCGTCCGGCATCCTTGGTCGCCTGGCGCTGGCTGTCGTTGAAATAGGCCGGGACTGTAATCACGGCCTGGGAAATAGTGTCCCCGACGTAGGCCTCCGCGTCCGTTTTGAGTTTCTGCAGGATCATGGAGGAAATCTCGGGGGGCGAGTACACCTTGTCGCCGATTTTGACATGCGCGTCGCCGTTGTCGGCCTTGACCACTTCGTAGGGCACCAGCTCTGCTTCGTGTTTGACCTCTTCGAATTTGCGCCCCATGAAGCGCTTGATGGAGAAGACCGTGTTATGGGGGTTGGTGACGGCCTGGCGCTTGGCAGCCTGCCCGACGAGGCGTTCGCCGCTCTTGGTAAATGCGACGATGGATGGCGTGGTCCGTCCGCCCTCGGCGTTCGGGATGACCGTCGGTTCGCCGCCCTCCATGACGGCCATACATGAATTGGTCGTACCCAGATCGATTCCTAAAACTTTTGACATGGGGTTCCTCCCCGTTGAATGAACGATTTGCGATTTTCCATATTCGAGTCGCCACAAAACAAAGCAGGGGATGTGCCAACTTTGTTGTCGACCCGAGCTTAAGAATCACAACATGTTCAATACAAATAAATTATATAAATTTGAATGTTTCCGGGAAGACGGGCGGCGTGAGACGGGTGTGACAGGGTGGCGCAGCCGGGCGGGACACGGTCGCGGCGGGTGTCACATATCCTCCGGGGGTTTACCGCTGTGCTGTCCGCCGCGCAGGAGCGGCTGAAGGTCCGGGGCTGCCGCAGGTGCCGGGGGCTTCCGCCCGCGAGCCCTGGATCAATCGCCGGAATCCCTCTTCAGCGTCCGGTACGCGCCGGTGATTTTTCCCTCGACGGTTCCGAACACGTTCACCACCTGGGCTTTGACATCCAGATCCCGTTTGAGGACGGCGTCCTCATGAACGGTGACGATCTGTCCGATGAAGTGGACATTGCCTTCGATGGGGCCGTGCAAATCGGCTTTCTGCGCGAGGATGGCGATGCCGCGGTCGCTGCCGTTGCGGATGGTGACCTCCTGGGCCAGGAAGACGGTCGGGTTGAGTAGGGTGTCTTTGACATCGAGGAACTGGCCCGTCCTCTGGCTGTATCCTTCCCGCTCAAACCGGTCGACGACGGTGTCGATCTGGTTTCGGATGAAGCGGTATCCCCCGTAGCCCAGAATGACAAGGGTCAGAAGGATGAACAGACAGCCGAGGGCGCAGCCCGGCAGCCGGCTTCGCTTCCGGTTGGGATCGCTTCTCGGCTCGTAGGAGGCATGCATGAGATTCGGTTTCGTTCTGCGGTTGTCTTTGCGCGTGACCCGCGGGATCACGCGCGGTAGTCTGCACCACCCTGCTGAGGGGAACAACAGCAAAAGAGAACGATGTGAGCCAGCCGATCCGCCTCCAACACCGCCTAGAATACGCCGCGCTCCGGGCGCTTGCGAGCCTCCTGCAGGCCTTGCCGGGGCGCATGGCGATGTGTGTCGGGTACGGCCTGGCCGCTCTCAGCCATTGGGGGCTTCGCTTCCGAGTGTCGGCGGCGCGGGCCCGGATCCGGGAGGTCCTGGGCGATGATCTCCCGGCGGGGGAGGTCCGGCGGATCGCCTGGCTGTCCTGGCGGAACCTGTGCTTCAACGTTGTGGAAATCCTGCGCATGCCGAAGGTGGACCGGGCATGGGTGGATCGACACGTTCAGGTGCGGGGGCTGGAGCCGGTTTTGCAGAGGCAGTCCCAGGGCGAAGGGGCCGTGTTGGCGACCTTCCATATGGGCAATTGGGATCTGTCCGGCATCGGGGCCCATCTGCTGGGCGTGCCGATTTTCTTTATCGCCCGGCGACAGAAAAATCCGCTGACCGATGCCTTTTTGAATCAACAACGGGGTGTCACGGGGGTGGATACGATTCTGAGCGATGAGAAGAATCTTTTACGAAACGTCATCCGCCGGTTGAAAAAGGGGCGCATATTGGCGATTTTGCCCGATGTCCGGGCGCGGACACCGGCTCTGTCGGTTCCCTACCTGGGAAAGCGGGCCAACCTGGCGGGCGGATCGGCGGTGTTTGCCCGCCAGACCGGTGTGCCGATTTACCCGGTGATCGCCCGGCGGGCGGGGTGGATGCAGCACCAGTGGGACATTTATGAACCGATTTGGCCGGATCCTTCGCAGCCAAAGGATGAAGATATTGCGCGGATGATGGAGCAGTTGATGGCGGTGTTCGAGCGGGAGGTCCGCGCCACGCCGGAGCAGTATTTCTGGTACAACAAACGGTGGGTGTTGGAACCGATGGAGACAGATGGTGAGTCAGAGCAGTCCGGAGAGAGAGAACGCGCGGGACACCACGCTGGTCCTGTTTGATATCGACGGGACCCTGCTGCAGGTGCACGGCGCGGGTCGCGAGGCCTTCGCGGCGTGTGTGGAACGGGTCTTCGGGAAACGGGATGCCATCGAGTACATCACGTTTTCCGGGAATACCGATCTCGCCGTCCTGCGCCGCATCGCCGACGTACAGGGGTTTGCTCTCACGGACGAAGCATGCCGCTCCTTTTTCCAGGCATTGCCCGTGGAACTGGAGCGAACGGTTGCCCGGGCAAAAAAGACCCTGTTCCCGGGGGTGCGCGAGCTGTTGCAGGTCCTGGAGGCCGATCCCGACATCGTCCCGGGAATTGTCACCGGCAACATTGCCCGCTGTGCCCGCATTAAACTGCGCCAGTTTGATCTACACGGGCATTTCGTGCTCGGGGCCTACGGGCACGAGGATGCGGACCGGGTCCGCATTGCGGCGATGGCGATCGAGCGCGCCCGGCGGCATGTGGGGCCGGACAGGCGGATTGCAAAATCGGTATTGATCGGGGATACGCCTGCGGATATACACGCAGCGCAATCTGTAGGGGCCACGCCGGTGGGGGTCTGCACCGGTGCCTGGGACGAAGCCCGGCTTCGGGAAGCGGGGGCGTCCTGGGTGTTGAAGGATTTGTCGGATATGAAATCCGTGATGCACATAATCAAGTAACGCAACCGGGAAACAGAACCGGACTATGGGCCGCGGCGGACCGTTGCCCCGAAGGAGATCAGCCATGAAAACAATTTGCCTCATCAGCTTTGCCCTCGCCCTGCTGGGCGGCGTTGTCCTGGATGCCGGCGCCGGCGAAGACGGGGACGCGGTGATACTCGGTCCCGAAACGAAGGCTGTTCCCGGCCGGTCGGGTCCGACCCCGCATCTGCGCTACCGGCACCCCGGGGCCGAGGATGTGCGCATCGCGGGTTCATGGGACCGCTGGACAGAGAAAATCCCCCTCAATCGGAAAGGCGACCTCTGGCAGATCGATGTGCGGAGCATGGATCTCGAACCCGGCCGCTATGTGTACAAATTCATTGTCGATAAAGAATGGGAAGAGGGGTCGGATCGGTTGCTCTACATCAATCCGGACGGCGTCCTGGAGCCGCAGCCGGAGATGATCCACAGTGCGCGGCTGATCGACAGCAACGAAGTATCGGTCATTTTTCTCAAGCCCATCGGCAATCTGGCCGACTTGAACCTCTCCCTCCAGCCGGCGCAACCCATCGCCTCCACCCGCCTGGTCAGTACCGGAAAAGATCAGTACGCCCCCGGCTACCAGCTCAAGGGCGGGCTGGTGACCTTCTATTTTGACGAAGCGGTCTATGGGATGAACCTGGATCCGCGACAGGACCGGGTGACGATTGCCGGAAATTTCAACGGGTGGAACGCGGATGGAGGCGGGGGGCGCTTTGTGCTGCGCGATCCCAATGACAGCGGGCTCTGGAGCCTGACCACCCAGGTCGGCGGACTGCGCCCGCCGGGCGGGGAAGAGGACATCCTGTTCAAATTCGTGGTCAACGGCAGCCAGTGGTTGTCGCCGCCCGCCAACGCCTTCAATGCCACCCCCGACGGAAAGGGCAATGTCAACCTGCGCCTGGACCCGCAGCAGGGCGGCGGCCGCGCCCTGGTGGTGCGCACGGAGAACCCTGTGCCGCTGGACCAGGCCACCGAGGTGGTGGTCGAGGGGCTGTGGAAACGGCCCCTGCGGAAGGCGCTGACCCCGCTTCCCTATCTCGATACGCTGTATTCCGAGAAACCGCTGGGCGCCGTGCTGAACAAGGAGCAGGGGGTCACGACCTATCGCGTCTTTTCGCCCCGGGCCACCCGCGTAGTCCTCAATCTCTACGAGGGGCACCGCTACCAGATCGAATCCGACGATCCGCTCAAGCAACCCGAAATCGTGGAGCCGGCCGAGTCCTACGACATGTGGAAAGATCCGGCCGACGGCGTGTGGGAAATTACCCTGCTGGGGCTGGATACCGGCAAATACTTCGCCTACCAGGTGGACGGGCCCGAGGGCGACGGAGAGGGATTCTATTTCCCCACGCCGTTCGGAGACCCGTACGGCCTGGCCGCGGCGCATGCGGAACATACCACGATTGTTATGGATCCGGATGCGACCAATCAGTGGTTTGACGGCTGGACGGACGACGACTGGAAGACCCCGCCGCCCGAAGACGTGGTGATCTACGAGACCCACGTCCGGCATTTGACCAAGCACCCCTCCTCGGGGGTCCCCCCGCATCTGCAGGGGACCTATGAGGGGGTCCTGGCGTCCCTGGGCACCGGCACCGGGCTGGACCACATCAAGGACATGGGCTTCAACATGATCGAATTCCTTCCGCTCCAGGAATTCAATAACGGTCCGGACGAGCACGACTGGGGCTACACGCCGGTGTACTACTTTGCCCCGGAGGCCTCCTACGCTACCGCTCCCCTCCAAGGCTCCCAGGTCTACGAATTCAAAAAAATGGTGAATGAACTGCACAGGCAGGGCTTTGGCGTGCTCGTGGACGTGGTGTACAACCATGTCGGCTGGCCGAATATCTTTGCCCAGCTCGACCGCAAGTACTACTTCCGGTTGAATCCGGACTTCACCCACAGCAACTACAGCGGGTGCGGCAACGACGTGCGGACCGAGGCTCCCATGATGCGCCGGCTCATCATCGAAAGTGTGCTCTACTGGATGACGGAGTTTAAGGTCGACGGCTTCCGGTTCGACCTCGCCGAATTGATCGATACGGAGACACTCATGGAACTCCGCGACCGGGCCCGGGAAATCAATCCGAATGTGCTTCTTATCTCCGAGCCATGGAGCTTTCGCGGGCATCACAAAGATGAGTTGACCGGCACCGGCTGGTCTGCCTGGAACAATGACTTCCGCTACGCAGCCAAAGATTATGCCATGGGCAAAGGCAACCGGGAAGGGCTCAAGCGAGCCATCGTGGGGTCCGTGGATAACTGGACGGCCAATCCCGTCCAGGCCGTGAACTATGTGGAAAGCCACGATGATATGTCCCTGGCGGACGAGCTTTCGACCCGGCCCGACCGCGACGGCCGTCCCCTCCAGGAGATGGATGTCGCTGCCAATCGGATCACCGCCACGTTGCTCTTTACCTCCCTCGGCATTCCCATGATCGCCGAGGGGCAGGAGTTTCTGCGGAGCAAGCACGGCATCAGCAACACCTTCGATCAGGGGGATGAGATCAACTCCCTGAATTGGAACGACCGGGACCGGCCGCTGGCCCGGGAAGCCATGGAGTATTACCGGGGGCTGATTCACCTCCGGCAATCCGACCCCGGAGCCGCATTCCGCGTGGCGGAGCGAGCCCCCGAAGGCTACTACCGCTGGCTGGAACCGGAAAATGAGGATTTGCTGGGATACATTGTCAATGCCCCGCGCATTCATGAAGGCGCTAGCTTCATTGTCCTGGTCAATGCGGACGGAGACGAGCAGCGAATGAACGTGCCGTTTCCCCGCGGCGAATGGAGGCTGATCGGGAATGGCCGGGAAATCGATCCCGCCGGTCTCGACGATCGTCAGCAGGTCTCGGGGCCGGTTCAGACCGGGGTGCGAATCCCCGGTATCTCCTCGCTGATCTTCATGCGCAATTGACCCCCGGCCTCGTGCCGGAGGTGACAAAGTTCAACCGCGCTGTGCGCCTGGCTCCCCTGTCGGCAGTGCCGGGGAATGGCGGCAAGAGCGTGTCATGTCGAGCCTGTCGAGACATCCTCCGACCCTGCCGAGCGGGCCCGCTCGGCCTGGCGCTCCCGGAATCCTGATCGCACTCTCTTTGCCCCCGCTCCCGGCGGAAGCGGCGAGGGGGAGAGTGCGAGTAGGATGGGGGAGGATTGCTTGTTTCTGCCGCCGGATCGATGGAGAGAGCCCGCCCTCGGCGGGTATGTCAGGCATTCCTGCCTGACGGGGGCCGGTGAGGTGCCGCAGTCCGGTTCGGGAGATTCCTCGACTCCGCTCGAAATGACGGGTTCAGGACGGTTGGGGTGGGAGGCGGCAGGGGCGGGGGTATTCGCCCTTGGCTCAGAGTACGGCTTGGCCAGGCAGGAAAGGCCGGTTGCCGGAAACGGGAAACGGACGGCGAG
>CAZCOO010000046.1:0-16714 GCA_964500395.1 uncultured Verrucomicrobiota bacterium | reverse complement strand
GGAAAGGGATTCGCCCCGAATCGTTGCAGTTTTTATAAACTGTGCAACCGGGAGGTGGTGACCGGGGAAGGGGGATGCCGGGTTATTGAGGTGTGCCGGCCTGGAGGAGGTCGACGAGTTGGCGGTAGTGTCCGTTGGCGGCGACGAGGTCGTCGTGGGAGCCGTCTTCGATGACCTCTCCCTTTTTCATGACAAGGATGCGGTCCACGTCGCGAATGGTGGAGAGCCGGTGGGCGATGACGATGGTGGTGCGGTTCTGCATGAGTTTGTGCAGGGCGTCCTGGATGAGCTGCTCGGTCTCGGTGTCGACGCTGGCGGTGGCCTCGTCGAGGATGAGCAGGATGTCGGGGTCCTGGACGAGGGCCCGGGCGAGGGCGAGGAGTTGCTTCTGGCCGGTGCTGAGCGAGGTGCCGCGTTCTTCGAGATGGGTGTCGTACCCGTTGGACAGGGCCCGGATAAATCCGTCCGCATTGACGTATGCGGCGGCGTCCCGGATCTCCTCCCGCGAGAGGCGGGGATTCCACAGGGCGATGTTGTCGGCGACGGTGCCGGAGAAGATGAAGGGGTCCTGCAATACGATGCCGAGGCTGCGCCGGAGTTCCCGCTGACGGATGTGACGCACATCCGCCCCGTCGACGCGGACCGCCCCCCGCTGGACGTCATAGAAGCGGGAGATCAGGCTGATGACAGAGGTCTTGCCGGCGCCGGTGGCCCCGACGAGGGCGACGGACTGACCGGGGGGAATGGTGATGTCGAGGTCGCGCAGAACCCAGTCTTCGTCTTCGTAGGCAAACCAGACGCGGTCGAAGGCGATTTCGCCGCGGATGCGACCGAGGGAGACGGGGCGCTCGGGATCCTCGATTTCCTCCGGTGTGTCGAGCAGGCCGAAGATGCGTTCGGCGGCGGCCATGGCGGACTGGAGGATGTTGGATTTGTCCGAGAGGTGTTCGAGGGGGCGGAAGAAGTCGCGCACGTAGATGAGGAAGGCCACGAGGACGCCGAGGGTGACCTGCCCGACGTCGTTGGCCAGGGCGAGGCCGCCGAGGGCGAGGACGAGGGCGAACGAGGCGGCATTGAGCACTTCCATGGTGGGGAAGAAGAGGCTGAAGGCATTGACGGCCCGGACCCCCGCGTCGCGCAGGGTGCCGCTGCGCCCGCCGAAATCCTCGCGGACGGAGGCCTCCCGGTGAAAGAGCTGGATGGTGGCCATGCCGGTGATCATCTCCTGAAGGGTGCCGTTGAGGGCGGACTGTTCGCGGCGGACGGCGCGCTGGGTGTCGCGGATGCGGCGGTTGATGGTGCCGATGGCAATGAAGAGGACGGGCATCATGAGCAGCATGACGCCGGCGAGAAGAGGAGAGAGGATGACCATGAAGACGATGATGCCCGCCAGCATGAAGAGATCGGCGATGAGGCCGACGAGGCCGTCGGTGACGAAGCGCTGGATGGCGTCGACATCCGAGGTGAGGCGGGTCATCAGCCGGCCCACGGCGGTGCGGTCGACGAAGCGGAGGGGGAGGCGGAGGATTTTGGCGAAGAGCTCCGCCCGGATGTCGTAGAGGATGCGCTGGCCCATGTAAGAGACGAGCATGCCCTCCCCGTAGCGGGCGGCGAAGGAGAGGGTGCTGAGCCCGAAGAAGAGGGCCGTGGCGCGCCAGAGCCCGCCGAGGCGTTCCCCGTCGGGGAGGTCGCCGGCGGTGAGGTAGCGGTCGATGGCGTTGCGGATAATGACGGGGAGATAGCTGGCGGAGCCGGCCATGATGACGAGAATGCAGACGGCGAGGACGGCCGGCTTCCAGTAGGGGCGGGCGTAGCGGAGGAGACGCCCCACCATGCGGCGGTCGAACAGCCGGCCGGTGGCGGTCTCGGGCTCGCGGGGGGCGATCATGAGGACACCCCCTCGAGGCGGGCTTCGAGGCGCTGGATTTCCTCCTGCTCGCGCAGGTAGCCCGGTTGCCGGAGAAGGTCGTCCGGGGGGCCGAGCTGGGTGATGCGCCCCCCTTCCAACACGGCCACGGTGTCGCAGTGCTTCAGGGTGGCGACGCGGTGGCTGACCACCACGGCGGTGCGCTCGGCCAGGACCGGCAGGAGCTGGCGCAGGATCTCCGCCTCGGTCTGGGTGTCGATGGCGGAGAAGACGTCGTCGAGCAGAAGCAGTTGAGGATGGCCGGCGATGGCCCGCCCGATGGCGGTGCGCTGGCGCTGGCCGCCGGAAAGCGTGACGCCGCGCTCGCCGACCACGGTGTCGAACCCGCCGGGAAAGTCGGCCACGTCGCCGGCCAGGTGGGCGATTTCAGCGGCCCAGAGGATCTTTTCCTCGCCGGGATCGGAGAGGCCGAACCCGAGGTTGGCGGCGAGCGTGTCGGAAAAGAGAAACGGCTCCTGGGGCGCGACGCCGATCCGGCGGCGGAGGACGGAGAGGGGGTAGTCGCGGAGGTCGCGCCCGTTGGCGGTGACCCGGCCGGTGGTGGGGTCGATGAGCCGGGCGAGGAGGCAGACGAGCTGGGTCTTGCCGCTGCCGGTGGGGCCGGTGAGGCCGAGGGTGCCGCCGTCGGGAATATCGAGGGTGATGTCGTGGAGGATGGGGCGGCCGTCGATCTCGAGGGTGACCTGCTCAAAGGCGTAGGGGCCGGCGAGGCGGGACAGGCCGGGGTCGGTGCGTTCGCTCTCGCGGATGGCCGGGGTGGCGCCGAGGATGGCGGCCATGCGCTGCCAGCTCGTCCGGCCGCGCTGGACGAGGTTCAGGGTCCAGCCCATGGCCACCATCGGCCATTGGAGGATCATGAGGTAGCTGTAGAACTGGACAAACTCCCCGAGGGTGAGTTCGCCGCGGACCACGAGGGGGCCGCCCACCACCATGAGGAGTACGACGCCCACCCCGAAGAGAAACCCCATGAGGGGCCACAGGGGCCGCTCCACCAGGCTGAGGGCGAGGTTGCGGCGGATGAAAGAGCGGTTGAGCCCGCGAAACCCCGCCCGCCGCCGTTGCTCCAGGCCGTAGCCCTTGACCGTGCGAAGCCCGGCAAAGGACTCCTGGGTGAACGCCGTCAAGAGGGAGAACTGCTCCTGGGAGGCCTCGTAGCGGGATCGGATGAGACGGATGAGGACAAAAAACACCGCGGTGGTGAGCGGGATGAGCACGAGCAGGACGAGCGTGAGGCGCACGTGGATGCTGAGGATGACGGCAAAGACGAAGAGGAAGGTCGCCGCCACCCGCGTGACCTGCAGGAGCCCGTTGCCCACGTATTCGCGGACCGCCATGAGGTCGGAGGACATCCGGGTCATGAGGTCCCCGGTGCTGTGCCGGCGGTAGAAATCCTGCCCCAGCCGGGTGAGGTGGGCGAAGACGTCCCGGCGGATGTCATCCTCCACGCGGTAGCCGACGTGCAGGAGGACGCGGCGCATCAGGAGGGAGAAGCCGCCGGAGGCGAGCGAGGCAACAAAGAAGGAGACGGCGTAGCCGGTCATGCGGAGGGGGGTGGTCTCGCCGCTCTCCAGCTCATCGATGGCGAATCGGAGGAGAAACGGGACCGAGACGGTGACGGCCACACTCACCAGGACGAGGAGAATCCCGAGGACAATGCGGCGGCGGTGCGGGCGCAGGTACGGCTTGAGGGGGACGTCGGTCATAAGCGTGCAAGCTTGCCCAGCCGCTGGGGGATGTCAAGAAAGGCGAGCGAGTCCGTGCCGGATGCGGAAGGCCTGGCGCTTTATCGATGCCGGGCGCACGCGGGCTCCCGCGAGGGTCTTCTTGACTTGGAGGCGGGGCGGATTAGGCTGTGCGCACACGGAACAACCCCCGACCCTTCGAGGAGCCCCTATGCGCATTGCGACCTACAACGCCAATTCCATTCGCTCCCGGCTGGAGGCCATGCTGGCCTGGATGCAGGACAATCAGCCGGACATCCTGTGTGTGCAGGAGACCAAGGTCCAGGATGACCAGTTTCCCGAGATGGCCTTCCGCGAGCTTGGCTACGCGGCGACATACCGCGGGGAGAAGAGTTACAACGGGACGGCGATCCTCTCCAAACAGCAACCCAAAGAGGTTGCCTTCGGGTTGGACGACGGGGGCCCGGCGGATGAGTCCCGCCTGATCCGGGCGGATTTCGGCGGACTGGTGGTGGTGAATACCTACGTGCCCCAGGGGCGGTCGCTGGATCACGAGATGTACGCCTACAAGCTGGAGTGGTTTCAGCGGCTGCGGGATTATTTTGACCGGCACTTCACGGCGCGGAAGCGGCTGCTGTGGACGGGCGACATCAACGTGGCGCATCAGCCCATCGACGTCTACAAGCCGGAGACCAAGAAGAAGCATGTGTGCTATCACGACGATGTTCGCGCCGCTTTCCAGGCAACCAAGGACTGGGGGTTTGTCGACGTATACCGGGACCAGCATCCGGACGACGAACTCTACACCTTCTACGACTATCGCACCCGGGACGCGGTGGACAAGGGGATCGGCTGGCGCATCGACTACCTGCTGGCCACCAAGCCCCTGGCGTCAACATGCCGGGAGACGTGGATCGATGTGGCCCAGCGCAAAAAGCCGAAGGCATCGGACCATACCTACCTGGTGGGGGACTTCGACCTGTAGCCGACGGACCCTGCCGCGACGCGCGCATCGGCAGGGGGAAACACCCGCCGGGGATCGGCATCCTCGGCTCTCGGGAATGCCGTCTACCACCCCGCCTGGTACGCGAGGTAGAACGAGCGACCCGGCTCGTTGAACGTGAACCCGCGCGAGGTCGTCAGGTAGTCGCTGTAGGTTTCATCGAAGAGGTTGTCGACCCCGAGGAGGATCTGCTGGGGAAGCCCGGTGCCCCCGAAGGCGTACCCGGCCTTCGCGTCGACGGTCTGCCGGCCGGCCACGGGGTCAACCTCCGGCGGGACGTCGTCCTGCCGGGCGGCAAACCCGTATTCGGCGGCGGCCCAGAAGCCCGCGTCTGGATCGTAACGAAGGCCCGTCATGCCGTTGAGAGGGGGGATGCCGGGCAGGGGATCGTTGCTCCGCGTGTCTCGCCCTTCGGCGTAGGCCGCGTTGGCGTACAGGGTCCAGTCCGGCGTGATGAGCCAGCGCAGTTCGGCTTCTACCCCGTATATCTCGGCTTCATCGAAGTTGGCGTTGACCAGGGTGGCTTCGTCCACGACGCGCTCGGAGATCAGTTGATCCAGGTCGTTGTAGTAGACGCTGACACCGCCCGAGAGGCCCTCATCCACCCAGTGGAGCCCCCACTCCGTGAAGAGGGACTCCTCCGGTTTCAGATCCGGGTCCCCGCGTTTCACGCGTCCCCCGCCCAGTTCCAGGTACGCGTAGCGCTCTTCCAGGCCGGCGGCCCGGTACCCGCGAGCCACCAGGCCTTTGGCAAGCAGGTTTCCGCCGAGCTCCAGCGTAGCGCCGAGATGCGCATTCCAGCTCGTCTCGTTTTCCTCGCGGGGCTCCCATTGCGGCGTCGCCTCATTCTCCACGCGGATGGCATCCACGCGAGCGCCCAGGCTGAGGGAGAGGGCGTCGAGAAACCACGTGTCCTCCAGGAAGAGTCCGCTGGACTCGTACGTCGCATCGGGCAGGGGCGTGTCGCTCAAGGTGGCTCCCGAGGCGAACTGCCGCGTGCGGTCGGAGGTCAGGTCGCGCTCCCAGACGTCGAGTCCGAGCGTCAATTCATGGTTTCCCAGCACCAGGTTGTTGTGCCAGCGCCCCCCCACCGTCTCGTGATCGGCCTCGGGCTCGATCTTTACAACGGGCGAGGCCGGCGGGAAATTGTCCAGGCGCGCCCGCCGGGCAATCGACTGGAAGTAGAGGTTGAGGTGGGAGCGGCGCAGCGCGCCGGCATCCTGTGCGAACGTGTACAGCCCCTGGTAGAGTTCGCGCCGCACCTTGGGATAGGTCACGTCTGCCGCGCCGGGCAGCGGGGCGGTCCCGGTGCCGGGAATGCCGATTTCTTCCCCTTCCACGTACTGGATCTGTCCTTCCAGCGTGTGCTCGTCACTGAGGCGGAAGCCCACGCGAACCTTGGACTGGGCGTCGCTAAACTGGCTGTTGCGCATCTCCTGCCCGTCGCCATCCTCGTACGAATCGAAGTCGCGGTAGGACTGGCTGCCGTACACGTATGCCGAAGGGCCTTCGTAGCGGGCGAATCCGAACCAGTCGAACCCCTCGGGGTTGTCCCGCATGGAGAAGGACCACCCGCCCGAGACGGCCTCGCGTTCGCGAAAGCGGCCCGTGCGCGTCACGGCGTTGACCACGCCGCCGATGGAGCCGGATCCGTATTGGGAGGAGATGGGGCCCTTGAGCACTTCCACGCGTTCGATCTCGAGCGGGTGCAACAGCCCGAACCGCGCGTTGATGTCGGTGGCGGTGTTTACACGGGCCCCGTCGATGAGGAAGACGACGGAATCGCGGCTGAGTCCGCGGATATTGACAGAGGACCCCCAGGCGCTGTCCGAGGATTTGCTGACCCCGGGCGTCCACTGCAGCACGTCCGGAAGGCTGGCCGGTAGCTGCTCCTCGTAGAGGCTCGACGACAGGAGAGACACCCCGCCGGGGATTTGCGAAACAGGAGTTTCTTGTCCCCGCGCCGTCACGATCAGCGGGTCGAGGACGAGGGGGTCGCGGGTGGGGTCTGTCCCGTAACACACGGAAAGGAACCCGAGAACGAATGCGAACGAGATGCAGGAGGTCTTCATGGGCTATACGCTTTCTCTTTTGCTCAACATGGATTTTACGGAAACGCCCGGAAGGGTGCCGAGCTGTCCGGTCAGCGCTCCGAGTTCGTCGGTCGAGGCTTCGACGATGAGCGTGATCACGGACAGAGGCTGGTTGCGCATGGGAAGGCCCATGCGGCCTGTAATGCGGTCCCCGTGTTCGGACAGGATGCGATTTACAGGGGCAGCGCTTTCGGCGCGGTCCTCGATCATGATGCCCACGAATCCCAGGCGGCGTTCCATCTGTTTCTCCTCTCACGTTATTCACGAGAGGCGAGGACGGACCGAAAGCAGCGGCGCCTCGGAACGGGCGCGCGGTGAGTCCCCTTGGGTCAGACGGATCTCCTCGCCTCAGGAAAGGAGGAAGCCTACACGAGCGCGTCTCCCGTGAAAACCCAAAACGCGTCGCCCGGAGCGCGGCGCCTGCGGTTCGCGGCAGAACGGTCAGCGTTTTGCGGCTGCCCGTCCACGCCATGTCCATTTCCGTTGATCCGCGGTCACGGGATCGCGGCGGGCGGTGAGGGCGGAGGCGAGGAGCGAAACCAGCAGGGTCGCGAGCAGGTTGACCACGGCGTAGTAGTGGAGGGCGAGGCCGTCCCAGCCGAAGCTGATGGCCAGGGAGGCCGCCGTCCCGAGGGCGCCTCCCACCCAGGCGCCGGTGGCGTTGCAGCCTCGGCTGAACATGCCCAGCAGGACCAGCGCCAGCAACGGGGAGCCCACGCCGTTGACCACCCGGTTCACCACGGCAAACAGATCCCCCGTTCGGCCCAGGACAAAGGCCAGGGCGATGGTGACGGAGAGAAGGAGTCCGATGCCCGTGCGGTAGCTTCGCCGCGATTGCGGCGCCCCGGCGGCGGGAGGGCGAAGGGACCCCGTCTGCCGAGGAGCGCGATCGGGGTCCCGAGGGGGGCGGCGGGGGGCGAAGTCGGTCATCCAGACAGCCAGGCAGGAGTTGAGGCCGGAATCCACGCTGGACATGGTGGCCGCAAGGAGGCCGCCGGCCAGGACCCCGGTGAGCCCCAGGGGCAGGGCCTGCGCAAACCCCGCAAATCGAACCATGGCCGGGGTTCCCTCGGGAGCGGGGGTGACGGCCAGGGCCAGGCCCAGGAGGGTCAGCAGGACCAGGGCGGCCAGGGCGGCCAGGACATTCCACCAGAAGCCGGCCACGGCATCGCCCAGGCTGCGGGCGGTGAAGTATCGCTGCACCACCATCTGGTCCGCCCCGTACCGGGCGAGGAACGCGACGAACGTTCCGATGAGACCGCTCCACAGGGTGATGCGTATGGTCGGATTCCAGGAAAGGAACTCCGGATCGAAGGGCCGGAAGGGGCGCAACTGCCCGCCCGCCTCCGCCTGGGCCCACAGGCCGGCCCATCCCTGGTCCTGGGCCGCCCAGGCCACGCCGAGGGCCCCGAGGATCCCGGCGAGGAGGACCAGGGCCTGGAGAACGTCCGTCCACATGACGGTGCGGATCCCCCCCAGGGCCGTGTACAGTGCGGCGATGGCGCCGGCGCCAAGAATGAGGGCCGGATAGGGGAGACCGGCTATGGGGCCGAGGATGCGGGCCGAGGCGTGGAGTGCAATGGCCATCCAGAACAGCCGCCAGAGGATGAACAACCCCCCGGCCAGGCGGCACACCCGCCGGTCAAATCGCTGTTCGAGGTAGGCGTACAGGCTGGTCAGGTTCATCCGGTGGAAAAACGGGATGAACACCCGGGTGATGGGGATCGCGACCAGGATAAACACGGGGAGCGAGGCGAGAACGTAGAGCCCGTGCTCCATGACTTCGGTCGGGAAGGCCACGAGATTGACCGCGCTGAACAGGGTGATCATCACCGAGAGACCGATCGGGAACCACCCCATCACCCGCCCGGCCAGGAAGACATCGGCCCCCGGCCGCCGCCGGGGCAGAACCAGGCCGAGCACGGTGATGCCGACCAGGTAGGCCAGGAACGCGAAAAGGTCAAGAGGGGTCATGGGCGCCAAGGCAGGGGGATGGATGAGCCGCGCATGAGCCCGAAGGGTGCGAACTCATACGCCTCTGAGGAATGCCGGCCTAGCGAAGGTATGTGCGCCGGGCCTGGTACCGGGTGTGCAGCAGATGCTCGGCCTTCTCCCCGAGGGGGTCGCCCAGGAACTCCTTGTAGATTCGCTGAATGTAGGGGTTCTCGTGAGAACACCGGTGAGCACGGTCGCGGTCGTCCTGGTAGAGCCCCTCAATCCGCAGCCGGCGGACCTCGTTACTTACGCCGTACGGCTGGCCGCCGCCTCCAATGCATCCCCCGGGGCAGGCCATGACCTCGATAAAGTGGTATAGGGGCTCCTCCCCTTTCTCCCGGGCCTGCCGGACCCGCTCCAGCACGTGGTCCACGTTGGCCATGCCATGGGCAATGGCCACCCGGACCTTGGCGCCCTGGATGTCGATTTCGGCCTCTTTCACGCCGTCGAGCCCGCGGACAGGCAGGATTTCGATGGCGTCGGGGGCGAGGTTTTCTCCCGTGACGAAGAAGTATCCGGTGCGCAGGGCGGCCTCCATGACGCCGCCGGTGACGCCGAAGATGGTCCCCGATCCGCTGTACTCGCCGAGAACGGAATCCGCGTCCTCGTCCGGCATGTCGTTCAAGACCAGGCCGGCCTGCTTGATCATGCGGGCCAGTTCGCGGGTGGTGAGGGTGATGTCCACATCCTGGTAGCCGGAGGCAAACATTTCGTCGGTTCGCTCCAGTTCGTACTTCTTGGCCGTGCAGGGCATGATGGACACCTGAATGTGCTTGGCCGGGTCGATCCCCTGCTTTTCCGAAAAGTAGGTCTTGGCCATCACGCCCAGCATCTGCTGGGGGCTCTTGGCGGTAGAGAAGTTCGGGAGGAAGTCCTGGTGGTACTTCTCCATATAGTCGGTCCACGCCGGGCAACAGGAGGTAATGAGAGGCAGGGACCCCTTGCCGTGGACAAACCGCTGCACGAATTCGCTCGCCTCTTCCATGATGGTGAGGTCGGCGGAGAAATTGGTGTCGAAGACCGCCTTGAACCCCAGCCGCCGCAAGACCGCGTAGATCTTCCGGGTGAAATTGGTTCCCGGCGGGTAGCCGAACTCCTCGCCCAGGGCCACCCGCACACTGGGGGCGATCTGCACCGAGCAGAACGTGTCCGGATCGCGCAGCGCCTCCCACACCGGACCGGTTTCATCGTGCTCGACGATGGCCCCGGTTGGGCAATGGGCCGCGCACTGGCCGCACTTGATGCACGGTGAGTCGGCCAGCGAAATGTCCCCCGCGGGGGCCATCCGGGTGTGGATGCCCCGGTTGAGCAGGGAGAGCGCCCATACGTTCTGCACATCCTGGCAGACCTGCACGCAACGCCCGCACTTGATGCACTTGGTGAAGTCGATGGTGATGGACCCGTTGGAATGGTCGATCGGGATCTCCGGGATGTACTTCTCCAGCCGTTCGTCCCGAATCCCGAACTCGGCGGCCAGGGTCTGCAGTTCGCAGTCACCGTTCCGGCCGCAGGTCAGGCAGGAGTTGGGGTGGTTGGACAGGATCAGTTCCAGGATCATGCGGCGGATCCGGGTGAGGTCCCCGTCGTGAGTGGTGATCTCCATCCCCTCCTGGAGGTCGGTGGCGCAGGCGCGCGGCATCCGGTTCTGGCCTGCGATCTTGACGATGCACAGGCCGCACGCGGCGGTGGGCACGAGGTCGGGGTGCTTGCACAGGGTTGTGATCCGGATGCCGGCCTGCCGGGCCGCGTCCAGAATGCTGGTCCCGGGCGGTGCCTCCACCTCCACGCCGTTGATCTTCGCCTTCACCGTTGTCGCCTGCTTGATCATAATCTGTCGCTCTCCTATTCGCCCGGGATGCCCGCGGCGCGGCGCGCCGATCCGGTCTCGGTTGCAGGTTGGGTTTTCACTAGGTCGAGGTATTCCTGTTCAAAGAACTGCAGGGTGGACAGCACCGGGTTGGGTGCGGTCTGGCCCAGGCCGCAGAGAGAAGCGGTCTGCATGCAGTGGCAGATATCCCGGATGGTGCCCAGGTCGTCCGGGGTCCCCTTCCCGTGGTGGATCTTCTCCAACAGCTCCAGCATCTGGAAGCCGCCCACCCGGCACGGGGCGCACTTGCCGCAGGATTCCTCGACGCAGAAGCCGAGGTAGAACCTGGCCACATCGACCATGGAATCGGCTTCGTCCATGACCAGCATCCCGCCCGACCCCATGATGGAGCCGAGTTCCAGGAGGCTTTCGTAGGAGACCGGCGTGTCGAGTTTTTC
The DNA here is from genome assembly GCA_964500395.1 of uncultured Verrucomicrobiota bacterium. Lineage (GTDB taxonomy): Bacteria > Verrucomicrobiota > Kiritimatiellia > CAZCOO01 > CAZCOO01 > CAZCOO01. The sequence goes on along the minus strand of CAZCOO010000046.1, from coordinate 5,749 downwards.
AATCGGGATCACCCCGCCCGAGGGTCCGCCCGTCTGCACCGCCTTGATCGGGGAGTCCCCGCCTGCCCCGCCGCAAATGTCCTCGATCACGGTGCGGATGGGGATGCCCATGGGCACCTCGACCAACTGCGGTTTCCGCACCTTGCCGGTCACGGCGAACACCTTGGTGCCCCGGGAGCGCTCCGTGCCGAAGCCGGCGTACCAGGTCCCGCCCCGGTCCAGGATGGCGGACACGGCGGCCAGGGTTTCCACGTTGTTGATGGATGTCGGGTAGCCCCAGAGGCCTCGCTCCGATGGATAGGGCGGGCGCGGCTCGGGGCTGCCCCGCCGGCCTTCAATGGAGGCGATGAGCGCGGTTTCCTCCCCGCAGACAAAGGCGCCCGCCCCCAGCCGCACCTCGGCGTCGAACGCGAACCCGGAGCCCAGAATATCTTCGCCCAACAGGCCGCACGCCCGGGCCTGGTCGATGGCCCGCTGCACCCGTTCCACGGCCAGCGGATACTCGGCCCGGATGTAAAAGAACCCCTTGTTCGCCCCGATGGCATAGGCGGCGATCATCAACCCCTCGAGCACCGCGTGGGGATCGCCTTCCAGCACACTCCGGTCCATGAAGGCCCCGGGATCGCCCTCATCCCCGTTGCAGATCACGATCTTGCGGGACGCCTCCGGAGTCCGGGTATTCCGCCACTTCATCCACACGGGAAAGCCGGCTCCGCCGCGGCCGCGCAGGCCGCTGGTTTTCATTTCCTCAATCACCTCATCGGGGTCCATCTCGAACAGCGCCCGTTTCAGGCCCCGGTACCCCCCCGCCTGCAGGCAGGAGTCCAGCTCCGCGGGATCGATATACCCGCAACGGCGAAGGACGATCCGTTCCTGGGGATCGGCCGGCGCCGCGATCTGGCTCTTGATCGCCCGCCCCCCGATCAGACTCTCCTGGATGATATGCCGGACCCCCGGGCCGTTCACGTGGGTGTAGGTGACCCGGGACGGCAGGAGCTGGACGCAAATCCCCTGGTCATCCAAGCCGATATCCAGGGCCCGGACGACCTGAACCTTGTCCTCGAGCCCGCGCACGGCAAGCTCTTCGCGGAACAGTTCCTCGGCAAACGCGGTCCGGTCCCGGCTCCGGCCGGTCCCGGTGTCCTTGACCAGGACGATCGTTTGGTCCTGATCCGCGAGGTCCTGCCCGCGCTCGCGGGAGGCGATGACCCGGTCTTCGGGAAGGCTCCCGCCGTGGAAGAACCCCTCGACGAGGCGGCGCGCGGAGTCCGGGTCCATATCCCCCAGGACGAGGGCGGTGCGGTCGCCTTCGCCAATCATGACCACCGGGTCGGCGTAGGACAGCCCCAGGGAACCGGCCTGCTGGATATCGAGATCCAGACCCTGTTCTTCGCGGATATCCTCCAGGGCCTGGAGCACATCCCGCCCCCCCGCGGCGATGCCGCCGGTGTCCAGGCCCACCCGGATCCAGATCCCGGGGGACGGGGGGTGCCGCCACCTGGACTCGAGTTCGTCGACAGTCAATGGCTTGTCTTGCATCAGGTGCCCTTCTTCTGGTTGAGAACTTTGCCCACCGTATCCGGGGCTAGACGCCCGTGGGTTTCGGAGTCCACCACCACCGCCGGGGCCATGCCGCAGCACCCAATGCACCGGACCGTCTCGAGGTGGAAATCATCGGCCCGGCCGCCGCTCGCCTCCATCTGCTTGATCTGGTGCTCCAGTTCCTGGTGGAGCGATTCCGCCCCTTTCAAATAGCAGGCGGTGCCCATGCAAACCTGGACGGTATGGCTGCCCGGCGGAGTCAGCCGGAAGTAGTGGTAGAAGGTGATGACTTCATAAATCCGGGCCATGCGGATGCCGAGGATCTTGGAGAGTTCGTTGGCCGCCGAGCGCGGCACGTAGCCGAACTCGTCCTGGATGGCATGCAGGGCCATGATGAGGTTGCCTTCCCGATCTTCCCACTCGTGGGCCAGTTCCCGGACCCGGTTCGTCATCTGCTGGACCCAGCCGAGAAGACTGCCCAACTCCGTCTGCTTGCTCATGTCATCACCTCAAAGTTGCGATGGGGGTTCGTGGCCTGATCGGCGTTGTGCTTCGGAAACGCTGCATTAAAAGGGCTTTAGCGATCATTTGTCAAATAATTAACAGTATCGGGGGGTGGTGTCAAGGTGAGCGGACAGAATCCGGCTTTTCTCGACCCGGAAGGGGCTGCTGTGGAGGGGAGATATCAAGGCCGTGATTCTTTATGAGGACGAGCGGGATGGCCCATGCGGCCGGCCGCGGGACACCCGATCACTCGTATTCCCACTCCGATGGCCCTCTTACAAATACCCCTGGAGCTTGTAGACGGCCAGCGCTACGCATTCCCGCACGAGGACGGGCTGTATGGCGAAGGCCTGCCAGATGCCGTAGCGCAGCCAGTGATGTTCGCCGGTTTCGGCGTCGATCCCCACGCTGCGGGTCGGGCCGCCCCGGGCGCCGGGGATGCCGGCGTGGTGAAAGCAGGCCAGGGCCCGGCGCAGGTGGTAGGGATTGGTCACCAGCAGGACCGTCTGGGTGCGGGCGCCCGGGCCCAGCATATCGGCGACGCCTTCGGCCTGCTGCCAAGTATTCCAGCCCTCCGTCTCACGGCGAATGCGGTCGGGGGCCACGCCCCGCATGATCAGCTCCTGCGCCATGCGATCGCTGTCCGACTGGGTTCGGGTGCCGGGGTCTTCGGGACTGGCGATGATGCACACCGCATTGGTGTACGCCCGGGCGAATTCGGCGGTGGCATAGCTGCGGATGAGGCCGGACTCGCTGGGGATGCCGCCGCCGCCCAGCATCACGATGGTATCGGGGGTGCCGGTCAGGGCCCATTCCGGGGCGGCGAGCCAGTGGTAGAGGTCCTTCTGCAGGCCCGTTATGAGCAGCAGAAGGGACCCCAGCGCCCCCAGGCCCAGCACGAGCAGGGCGGCTTTCAGCGTCTTGAGGAGGGCGCGGAAAAAGGCGCTCATGCTCCCTCCATCAATCCGCGAACGTGGGCCGCCGCCGCGGCCCCGAGGCCGTCGAGATCATAGCCGCCTTCCAGGATGGACACCACCCGGCCCCCGGCGTGTTCGCGGGCGAGGGCGCAGCAGAACCGGGTGAGTTCGGCAAAGTCTTCGTCGGTACAGCGAAACATGCCGAGGGGATCGCCGGCCCGGGAATCGAATCCGGCCGAGAGGAGAATGAGCTGAGGGCGGAACTCTTCGGCGGCGGGCTTCAATTCCCGCTCCAGCACGGAGAGGATCTCCGCGCCGCCCGTCCCCTCCGGCAGGGGGCAATTCAGGGTGGTCCCCACGCCCTTGCCGTGGCCGCGCTGGGTGCGGTGGCCGGTGCCCGGGTACCAGGGGGACTGGTGGACGCTGAAATAAAAGACGGAATCGTCATCGTAAAAGATATCCTGGGTCCCGTTGCCGTGGTGGACGTCCCAATCCACGATGAGGACGCGGTCGAGCCCGTGTACGCGCCGGGCGTAGCGGGCGGCTACGGCGACGTTGTTAAAGATGCAGAACCCCATGCCGGTCGCGGGTCCCGCGTGGTGGCCGGGCGGCCGCGCGGCGACAAAGGCCCGGTCGACGCGGCCGTCCAGCACGGCGCGGACGGCCCGGACCGCGCCGCCCGCGGCCAGCCGGCCCACATGCCAGGAGGCCGGACAGACGGCGGTGTCGCCGGTGCTGAGTTCGAGTTGCCCGGCGAGGATCTGCTCCTCCACCATGCGGACGTACAGGCGGGCATGGGCGAGGCGCAGGGTGTCCAGGGAGGCGGGCTTGGGCTCCAGGTGGGTCATGTGCTCCATGAGGCCGGCTCGATAGAGGCCCTCCAGGACCGCGTCATAACGGTCGACACATTCCGGATGATGAAGGCCGGTATGGTGATCCCGGAAATCGGGATGGCTGACGAGTGCTACATGTGCCATTTTTCCGAATCGGCTGTTCTGTTTTTCGTAACGGGTTTTACCCGTGTGCCCCGCACTGGTACAGTGTACCAGACGTCCGGGTGCCGGATCCAGCCGGCGCAGAGCGAGGGGCTCGACTTATGCAATGGATGCAATCCCAACGGTGGACCCGCAGGGTATCACAGACAAGCCTGGTGATCCCAGCCGCGGCAATGGTTTTTTCCTGTACCGCCCCGCCGCCCGCCCCGCCGGCCGATGTGTTGACCACGGACTCCATGCTGATTGAACGGTTGCGTTACGATCGAGAGGAGGACATTCTGGAGGTCCGGTTCAGCAATGGGTTGGCGTATGAGTACTTTGATGTCGATGAGAAAACCTACCGGTACTTTGTCGATGCCCCCGGGAAGGGAGGCTACTTCCGGGACAACATCCATCAGTACTACCCGTCCCGGAAACTGGGCGGCGGCCCCCCGGGAGAACAGCCGTGAGTAACCGGCGCCTGCTTCTCATGGTGGCGGCCTTGACCGGGGCGGTGGTGGTGCTGCTGGTGTTGAGCGTGGGGCGGCTCCAGCCCGAACCGCCCGACCCGGCCGAGAAGTGGCGTCCGAAAGAAACGTGGGATGCCGGGCGGGCCCGCGAGGTGCTCGACCGGGCCCGGGACCTCTGGACCGACTCCCTGGAGGCGCTGCGGGCCGGACGGATCGACCGCGCCCGGCGGTTGTACGCGGACTCGGACCGGCTGATCGACCCGTGGCTGCAGGCCTATCCGGGCGAGGAGATCACCAACGGGGTGTCTCTGCAGCAGCACATCCAGCGGGTGGCGGAGGCCTACCGGAGGGAACTCACCGCGGTATTTACCGAGGCCCTCAAGGAATTGGCGAAAGGGCGGGAGAGCCCGCGGGACATCCGGCGGTTCCTGGCGAGCTTCGATTTTGCCCCCTCGTTGCGGGACCGCTACGAGGCGCAGAAAGAAGACATCATGGCGGCCCGGACGACGCGGGCCTCGAACTGGTTTCGCGTCATGATCTCGGGCCATCCGGGATACGAATGGGTGCCGCACGTGGTGGAGGATGCCTTTCGGGATAAATGGCGCCCCCCGGAAACGGATCGCGAGCTGGTCTTCGGCGGCCCCCTCTCACTGGCGGAAAAAGAGGCGACCTGGCAGACCCTGGTGATCACCACGACGGTGCAGACGGCCGACTTCCGGGTGCAGAAAGACACGTCTTTCAGCGAGGAGGACTGGACCCCGCCCACGCTTCCCCTCGGCATCGAGCTGTACTTTCAGCGGGCGGGGCGAACCTCGGTGACGACCTCGTGGGACACCCTGGCGCCGATGTACACCTGGCTGGAGCCGCCCCCCGCCATCAGCAAATCGATGGCGCCCCGGTTCCTCGAATCCTACCGGCACCGCATCCGGGCCAACCTGCAGAAGGAACTCGAGGGCATCCCCCCGTTTCGGGTGGAGTGAGGCGGGTCCATGCGGCCGGAGGGGGAGAACCACGGATGAACGCGGATGGACACGGATGGAGGAAAACCTGGTAGGGGCCTGGGCCCGGCCCGGCGCCCCGTATCGGGCGTTGTAGTGTGCGCTCTGGCACAAGCCCCCGCCGGTCTTTTGCGGGGTGAGCGCACCGAATCAGGGACCCCGAAACAGACCCCGGCAGCCTTTGTAGGACAGGCTTCCCCGGTTCTCCGGGGAGCCTGTGCCCGCCGGAGATGCACACGCTCCCTCTGCGAGGGAAGCGTGTCCTACAACATCTGGTTGGCCGCATTGCAGGACAGCTTCCCGCCGGGGGACGCACGCCGTACAACGGCGTGGCTACAGGGAGG
>CAZCOO010000045.1:0-16720 GCA_964500395.1 uncultured Verrucomicrobiota bacterium | reverse complement strand
TGGATGAGGCGGGGGGGATCCCGGGGTTTCACCTGCGGGTGGTGAGTGATCGCGCGGACGAGAAGGCCTCGGAAGATTTCCGGGCGTTTCGCGAGTCGTACGACGGGGAGGGTGGACGGCGGCTGGCGGAGCTGGTCCTCGGACTGCCTCCGGCAAAGGATAATCCGCGGTCCTATCCGGCTCTGCGGTCGTTGATGGAGGGGCGGGGAGAACAGGACGAGCGGGACCCGCAGGGCAGACAATAGACGCCAGCTCTTACTGGGGGAGACAGAAACGAACAATCGCTGTTCCGCACTCTCGGCAGTGCGTCTGGCTTGCGCCGCTGGTTCCAATGCCTGAGTTGCTGCGCGCGCACATACGCCTGAGGAGGCGAACAGAGTCGGGCGGTCAGTCCAACGCTTGGACCCGCTTTTCCTCCTCGACTCCAACGCTTGGACCGAATTTCCGCCTCCGGTTCCAACCCTTGGAGCGGGATTCAGTTCATTTATCCAACTGTTGGACAGGAATTTTTTATGCTATTCCAACCGTTGGAAGTAGTTACGCGGACACGTCCGGTTTATTCCATTGTTATTTATGGGGTTACGCCAATTCTGTACACCCCTTTGCCTTGCAGATTGGTCACGGTCACCGATGCCTCGGTGCCGGAACCCGGCAGGTCGACCTGCCCCGGGACCGGGGTCCAGGGGTCGAGCAGGCTTTCGGCGAAGTAGACGGTGTAGGTGCGGCCGGTCCGGCTCGGCCAGCGGAGGGTGAAGCGGCCGTTGCCGGACCGGGAGGTGAGCGAGCCGGCCAGGAGGGAGGAGGCGTCGTCAATCGCGGTGCCCGCGATCAGTTCGTCTCCGTCAACCATGCCGTCGGCATCCGTATCGGCACGGGCGGGGTCGCCGCCGACGCGGTATTCCAGACGGGCGCTGAGGCCGTCTCCGTCGGCATCGCCGGCGGCGTCGCCGTCGTCCCGCGGGTCATACCCGTGGGCAAGCTCCCAGTCGTCGGCCATGCCGTCCGCATCGCTGTCGACGAAGCCGACGGGGTTCAGGGTGTAGGCGCCGGTCTGCTCGTTCCATGTGAAGCGGTAGGCCCCGGAGAGGGTTCCGGAGGCGAGGATGTTGCTGCTGCCACTGTCGGTGGTTCCGTTGAGCGGCGGGAGGAACTGTATCTGATCGGCATCGCCCCAGTTGGAGGCCCAGGTCCCGTCGGCTACGAATTTGAAGGCGGGACCGGCCGCGCTGCTGAAGGTGGTGTCGTAGCGCCAGAGGTAGTCGCCGACCAGCACCATGTTGGAGGCCGCCTGGTCCCAGCCGTTAAAGGTGCCGGCGACCGTCATGCCGCCGTAGGCCGTCCGGCGGGGATCGGCGATTTGGGGATCGGTGCCGAGCCGGTATTCGCGCCAGGAGGTGTAGCCGTCGCCGTCGGGGTCCGCATCCGCGTCCGCGGGGTCTTTGGGATCGAGGCCGTTGCCGGTTTCCCATTGATCGGGCAAGCCGTCGCCGTCTGAATCCGCGCCGGGCTTGGCGGCCAGGCTGTAGACGGTGGTCTGCTCATGGAAGGTGAAGCGGTACGCCCCGTCGAGCGTGCCGTTGACCAGAATATCCGGCGGGGTGCCGCTCTCGGCGACGCCGTCCAGGGGGAGGTCCTGATCGACCTGGTTCTGCTCGCCCCAGTTGTTCGCCCAGGATTGGTTGGCGACAAATTTGAATCGGAACGAGGTTTCGTTGGTGAGGGAGACGTCGAAGACCCAGGTGTAGTCGTCCACGAGATGCATGTTGGTGGCGTTGAGATCCCAGTCGTTGAAGGTGCCGACAACGGTCATGTCGTCATACGCCGTGGTGAAGGAGGTTTTGTTGAAGACGTTGGGGTCGGTGTGGCCGCGGTACTCCGCCAGGTTGGTCAGGGTGTCGCCGTCGGGGTCGTCGCCGGCATCGGAGGGGTCGGCGAGGGCCAGATTGTGCGTGGTTTCCCACCAGTCGGGCATGCCGTCCTGGTCCGAGTCGGTCGCGTCGCGCAGATTGGCCGAGACCACTGCGCCGGTCGGGCTGTCCGGGATCTTCACGTGTAACCGGCGGGAGGCGAGTTCGTAGACCCAGCCGGCGGACTGGTTTGTGAGGGCGGCGGGATTGTGCGAAAGATTGGTCAGCGTGGTTCCGTTGAGGGTGACGGAGTCGCCGGGCCAGATGTCGACGTCGTGGAATACAAGGGCGAGGTCGCGCGCGCCGGGATCGTACTGCCCCTGGCGGGCCGCCAGCCGGAAAACGAGGCCGGTCACCGATTGGGCCGCCGTCATCGGGGCCCTGGCGAAGCCGTTGCTGAGGTGGTCGAAGGAGAGGCCGTCGTCTTCGTACAGGGTGAACGCCGTCGTCTCTTCATCCGGCCAGATGTGGATGTCGAGGGCGGCCGGCTTGTAGTCGTAGAGGGTATTGGTGTCGGGGCCCATCGGAATGATGCTTCCGTCCCGCACGAACAGGGGCAGGCGGCCCATGGGGGCGGACACGGTATGGTGCATCCCGCCGTCATAGCGCGTATCGTCGTGCCAGTCATACCAGGTATCGCCTGCAGGCAGATAGGCGGTTCGGGACACGGCCCCCTGGGACACTACGGGCGCGGCAAGAAGCGAGGGGCCCACCATGAAGTCGTTGTCGTTCCGGGAAAAGGTATTCGTGTCGTGGCCGAAATAGAGGACCGTCGGGGCGTTCATCGGAACTCCGCTGACTGTGGACTCGTGGGCCAGGGTGTAGAGGTACGGCATCAATCTGTACCGGAACCGGATGCTCTCGACCATCGTCTCCCGGTATATTCCGCTGTACAGATAGGGCTCTTTCGCCGGGTCAAATTTACTGTAGTGGTTGCGGCAGAACGGGTTCAGAACACCCCATTCATGCCAGCGGGTCAGGAGCTCGGCGGTGCTGTTGTTGACGAACCCGCCGATGTCGTGTCCGTAATTCACCATGCCGGACATCATGGCACTCAACCCCGCGCGGATGTTGTGTCGCAGATGATCGTAACTGGCGGTGTTGTCCCCGCTCCACCCCGCGGCGTAGCGCTGGATGCCGGGAAAGCCGCCGCGGCTCAGGACAAAGGGGCGTCGATTGGTGTAGGCATCGATCAGCGCGCCGTACGAAACGGACGTTTCGTAAATGGCATGGGTGTTTTTGACGTTTTGATGCCAGCGAACGGAATTCGTGGTATTGGAACCGAATTGCCCGTCGAGTTCGTACAGTCCGTCCAGGGGGATTTTCCCGTCGTCCGCCGTTTCGTTCAGGTCATTCCAGATGCCGTCGAGTTGATTTGTGGCAAAAAAGCCGGCCACCTTCTGTTGCCACCAGGACCGGAGAAAGCCGTCGGTAAAATCCATCCACGCACAGGGGCCCATCCAGATTTCGGTGAGCTGGGTCACCCCGCTGTTGTCCTCTACAAACAGGCCGAGAGAATCGGCTTCGGTGTACTTGGGGTCACTCGGGACCAACCACGGCTCCACCATGGCCACCACCCGCACGCCCTGGGTGTGACAATAGGCCGTCATGCCCTGAGGGTCCGGGAAGCGGCTGTTCCAGGTGAGTTGATGCAGGTCATCATAATATTCGTCGTCCGCATCCGTGTCGAAATAGTCGATATCAAGATAGATGGAATCCAGGGGGATCTCGTTGGTGCGGAACCGGTGCACCACATCCCGCACCTCCGATTCGCTGTAGGAAAACTTGGACATGTGATATCCGTAGGCCCACCGTGGAAGCATCGGCGCGGGGCCGGTAAGAGCTGTATACTGGCGCAGCACTCCCTCCATGGTTCGATTGGAGCCCCCTCCGAAGAAGAAGTAATCTACGGGAGCATCTCCTCCTTCAAATGACAGTTCACCCGGATCATCGGACGCCATTCGAAAAACGGTCCGGGACGAGTTGTTGAAGAACAGACCGTACACAAACCCGCTGTGGTTGGATTCGGCCGGCCGGACGCCGTAAAAGAACGGAAAGGACTTGTACATCGGGCTGTGCCCCTCGTCCCAGCCGAAGGCATCCGAGTTCCAGTTCTGCACGGTCTCCCCCCGCCGGTTCAGGGGCCCGGAATACTCGCCGAGACCGAAATATGCCTCGTTGGGAGGCGCTACTTTCGTATTCCGAACCTTAAAGCCGTTCGGTTCCGCCCCTGTATAGCGCAAACTGTCGTAACTGCTGTCGGCCTGCGGGGAATAGTTTGTATCGTATTCGATCGCAGAATCTTGTAACAGGGTGTGCCCGGCGGGGTCCCGAAAATGGACCCGGGCCGAGGGCGTTTTCTCGACGTCGATCCACAGGCTGTCTGTGTGAATCCGATAGAATCCCGCGTGATTCGTGACCGATGAGAACACCTGGGGCCATTCAGATAAGGGCCTTGCGATGGAAATATCGTCCTTTTGCAAGATCCCGTCCCAGTGCCACCGGACCCGGACAACATCATCCGCATGCAGGTAGATCCCGAGCACCTCTGCTCCTTCGAGTTGAAAAATGTAGTTGGTCGTGCCGTTGGCCCCCGCTTGAGTCACCAACCCGGTGACGCTTCCGGCGGACTCAATGGCGGCACGACCCGGCAATAGGAACCCCGGGAGCAAAAGGTATACCGGCATGAGTAAGAATGCTGGACGCAAAAAGCACATGAAATCTCCTGACTGTCGACGCGCACTGTACCGACGGTCGACAGCATACCCTCCGAGGCCGAGACTGTAAAAACGCTTTAACCCGATAATTTTCACAAGATCCTCCAAATAATGACATCTACCCCGCTTCTACACGGTTTTCACTTTTCAACACTTTCGAAAGTGTCTATACAGGTGGTGTTCGGATTGGGAATGTGATGGAGCTTTGATATGCGCATGGAAACTCCGGATTTACGCCCCTCGCTCTGGCGAACGTGCAGAGCCCTCGCCAACCTGCGAAGGCTGGAGTTGCTTCGGATCCTGTTCAAATCCCCTTCCATGAGTGTCTCCGAGGTGGCGCGTGAGCTCGAATGGCCGGAAAGTACAGCCAGCAAGCATCTCCGGCTTCTCAATTCTCGCGGACTGATTCAAGCGAAACGAACGGGAAGGCGCGTCCTGTATTCCCCCCATCCGAATCCACATATTTCAGACTCTACGGAACTTTTAGAGGCTCTCCATACCGCGGTCATTACAACCGGACTGTCCGATGAAGTTATCTTTCAACAGATAACGGCATTTACCCATCCACGGCGCATTTCCCTTGTGCAGGCGCTTGGAGACCGAGTCACCGCGCTCCAGCTTCTTTCGTCCAAGACAGGCATTACGGAAGACGCCTGCAAAAGACACCTGAAGAAATTAGAAGTCAGAGGCATTGTCGGCCAGTGCGGTCACTGCCACTATTATCTACGCAAAGAACGCTCGTATCCGTTGACAGACGTGTTATGTACACTCGCGCTGCGATCGGAATAGAAGGGCACGCGAAATGCAGGCCCGGCGTTCAATGTTTACAAACACATAACGCACTTTTCCAGGGGGACTTGGATCTGTGCAAGGTGTCGGATGGATTGGAATGAATAAAGAACTGCAACAGGATGTAATCGTGGTCGGGGCGGGCCACGCCGGCACAGAGGCCGCCCTTGCTTCGGCGAGGCTGGGGGCGCGCACCGCCCTCGTGACACTGGATCGCCATGCCATCGGCCGGATGTCCTGCAATCCCTCTATTGGGGGGACAGCCAAGTCGCACATCGTCTGCGAGTTGGATGCCCTGGGGGGCGAAATGGCTCGCAATTCTGACTACACGGGAATTCAGTTCCGCACTCTGAATACCCGCAAGGGCCCGGCGGTCCAGGCCCACCGGGCTCAGTGCGACAAGGCGTTGTATCCGCTTCGCATGCAGGCTGTTTGTGAACAAACGCCCATGCTTACGATTGTCGAAGACCGGGTGATCGAAATTCTCACCCAAAGCGGTCGCATTCGCGGGGTCTCACTGGCTGGCGGAGCAGAAATCCAAGGGCGCGCAGTGGTCATTGCGACGGGCACCTTCCTTCGGGGAAGAATCTTTATCGGCGATAGAGTCATCGCGGGCGGACGAGCCGGCGAAGACGCCGCAAACGAATTGAGCGAATCGTTTCTCTCCCTGGGGTTCCGATTGGAGCGCCTCAAGACAGGAACGCCACCGCGGCTGCACAAAGACAGTCTGGATTATGACCTCACCCGGCGGCAACCGGGCTTTGATCCCCCGCCATTTTTCTCCAGACAAGCTCGGTCTGAGTGGGACATGTTCCACGTAGAACAAAACAACGGTGTCCTGGGATCAGACGGGTCCATGTTCCACATGGAACATTTCGATGATCCGATTCGTCCCTGGCCGGTCGGATGGGGGCAGATGGATTGTTTTTTGTCGGAAACGAATGAGCGAACGCATTCGATCATTGAGGCGAATTTGAAGCATTCCGCCATGTACAGCGGCCACATTGAGGGCACGGGAGTGCGGTATTGCCCCTCGATTGAGGACAAGATTGTGAAGTTCCGGGACAAGGCTTCACACCATGTGTTTATAGAGCCAGAAGGACGGTTTCTGTTGGAGATGTATCCGAACGGAACCTCGAACAGCCTTCCCGAGGATGTCCAGCATGAGATGATCCACTCTATTCCCGGGCTGGAGCGGGCGGAGTTTATTCGTCCGGGGTATGCGATCGAATATGATTTTTGCGACCCGCGCCAGTTATCCCATTCCCTGGAAACCCGTCATGTGGAGGGACTGTACCTGGCTGGACAGATCAACGGCACGACGGGGTATGAAGAGGCCGCTGGGCAAGGGTTTGTGGCCGGGGTCAACGCTGCCGCGTCCGCGACTGGGACCCCCGGCCTCCACCTCAGTCGCCATGAGGCCTATCTGGGGGTGCTGATCGACGATTTGGTGACCAAGGGGACCAACGAGCCCTACCGTATGTTTACCAGTCGCGCCGAGCACCGGCTGATCCTTCGCCAGGACAATGCTCGATATCGTTTGCGTCACCATGCGGAGGCCCTGCAGATCCTGCCTCTGGAGGAGCGGCGGGCCGTGGCGCGGGAGGCCCTCCTGATCGAGTCGGAAATCGGTCGTCTGCGGACGACATATCGCGACGGCGTATCGGAGGCACAGCGACTTCGACGCCCTGAAGAGGTCTATGACTCACTCCCAACAGCACGTCTCGAATTGCCGGGGCACGTGCGTGAGCAGATCGAGATTCAGTGCAAATATGAGGGGTATATCGATCGGGAGCAGAAGCACTTAGAAAAGGCTGCCCGACTGGAACACCAATCGATCCCGGAAGATTTCGATTATGATGGGATCACCAGCCTGCGGACGGAGTCGCGTCAGAAGCTCAAAGAGGTCCGTCCGGAGAGTCTCGGCCAGGCCTCCCGCATCAGCGGGGTGAATCCAAGCGACATTGGGATTCTGTCGGTCTGGCTGAAACGACACCGCAGGCGTGCCGGGTCGCCGGACGCCCCCGCGTAGGGCTTGGCTCACATTCGATCTTTGACCTTTTTGATCAACCAGTTTGCTACGGGAATGTGCCGGTACACGACGTCGGTCGGGTCCCAGTAGTCCTGGTGAAATATCACCTTTCCGTCGGCATTGAAGCGCATGTGGCTCATTCCCAGTGACTGGGTGACGTGGCCTTCGGGGTCGCGTTTGAGGGAGACCTTCATGATCCAGCGGAAATAGTAATTTCCCTCGTGGCGGCCGACGTCCTGAAATTCGAATGTACACTCGCGGACGTTTCGCGCGCTCTCGAGGAGGTATGCCTTTAACTCGTTTCGGTCGGACATGGTGTGAAAGGCGTCGCGAAAGTAGAAATTCGTAGCGTACACCTCTTCGAAGTGTGCCTCGAGGTTTTCCACGGTATAGGACTTCCACAGATCGATAACGCGCTGAATGGCGGCTTCTTCGGCATCACTCCCGATTTCCAGCGAGGGGGTTGACGCCGGATCCGTTGCTGCGAGAGCTTCCTGGTAGCCTTGCGTGTACTCTGTCTGCGAATGGCCTGTCGAAGAGCAACCGGACTGAGACATAATAACTCCTCCTGCCGCCAGCAGCGGCATGATCCGAGTCCAAAGGCGAATTTTCATAGGATCAAGATTCCTTACCTGCGATATTTACACATTTGCTCAACGCGATACTATGCTTCCGACTTGGATCATCCGCAAACCGAGCACACTTGTTTTGTTTCCATGAGCCGCCCTGTCCCGCAATCTCAGCGTTGGAACCGTCACGATCTCTACGAGGCCTCCGTGCAGGCGCCGGACCAGACCCTGATGTTTGCCCAGCTTCGGTATCTCGATCGGAATGACCGAAGACCGGAACGTTTACATGAAGATTTCTGCGGGACCGGTCTTCTGTCCGGTAGCTGGGTTGAATGGAACCGCAGAAATGAGGCGTGGGGCATTGATCTGCACGGGCCCACATTGCGCTGGGGGCGGCGCGCACGCACCCGGCAGCTCGGGGAGGCAATGGATCGCCTGCACCTGGTTGAGGCTGATGTATGCAAAGCCCAAATGCCTCCGGCCGATATCGTCCTGGCCACGAATTTTTCCTACTTCATTTTTCATGCCCGCTCTCAGCTCAAGGCCTATTTTGAGCATGTCCGGCGCAGACTGAGCCCTGGCGGTGTGTATATCCTGGACCACTTTGGCGGTACCGCTGCAATGGATACCTGCCGGGAGGTGCGCCGAGTGAAAAAGGCGCGGACCTGGCAGGGTCAGCGCATGCCGGCCTTCACGTACGTGTGGGAGCAGCGCCGGTTCAATGCCGTCACGCATGGTCTGGATTGCTCCATCCATTTTGAATTCGGCGACGGGTCTGCCAAGCGGCACGCCTTTCGCTACCCCTGGCGCTACTGGATGCTTCCGGAGATTGTAGAGCTCTTGTGGGAAAGCGAGTTTGAAGACGTGGAGGTCTACACCCACGGGTGGACACAGGGCGGAGTATCCAACGATGAGTATCAACGGGTCACGGATTTTGTGAATGAACCCAGTTGGCTGGCCTATGTGGTTGGACGCACAGCCCCTTGAGGCTGGGCATCCGGACGGCCGTCTGTGCCGGTTGCGGGCAGGTATCCGTATTTGATCAGGGGGTCCTGCACGGCGGCTTCCACCCGGGCGACCATGGCTGGATCTTCTTTCTTGTACTGCGCCTGCTTTGCGGGATCCACATGATCGGCCAGGAAGCGGAGTTGTGTCTCGTCGGCCTGGACCCCCAGGAACTCGGCGATGGTGCGGGCGGATTCAACCGGGCGGGACACCATATCCTCGAAATGGAGGTCCAGCAGCCGGGTCGGGGGGATGCAGGATCTAACGGATTCAAAATTCTTGATCTGGAACGCCCATGACTTTGCGGCCTGCACCGGATGAGGGTCATCGAGAGCGCGGCACTGCATCAGGATCCATCGCCCGAGGGAGCGATCCACCCGGTCGGTCAGGTGTCGTTTGAAGGCAATGTCCCGACCATCCCGAACGACATGCAGATATCGCGCACGCGGGAAAATCTCAGCCACGAGAGGAACGATGAGATAGGTTTCCGGGAACTTCCACCCCCAGTGCTGAACAGGCTTTCCGATCCACTTCCAGTATTTGTAAACACTTCCTATCAAATTATTTATGCAATATTTCGGCTGTCGATTCCCCTGCAGGTATGCGTCTGCGGTTTTCTTTATACAATTGGAAAAGGCTTTGCGGTGCGGATCATAACTGGGCCGGGACGGATCGCTGCCCATGCGGTATCCGAGGACTTCACAGAACTGGGTATAGAGCCTGGTGCCGGAGTGCCCCCGACCCAGGATGATAAGCGGCTCCATCCCGGCCAATATCGCGGCTTTCTTTTTGGTGAACATCGTGCGTCTCTTTTCTTATGCGGCCACGGGACCGCGGGGGTGGCTTCGGCACTTTATCCGGGGTGTTCCGATTCTCCACGAAGTGTCTTTTGCATAAAGATATCGTGGACCTTAAAATCGCCGATCTCCCGGTAGACGGTTCCGGTTTGCACAAAGCCCATCCGTTCATACGCGGCGATGGCCGAGCTGTTGCCGGGATAGACGGTCAGCGTGATCCGGGTGATGCCGCACAGAGCCGATCGCCTTTCCAGAAACGAGATTGCCTCCCGGGCAAAGCCCCGCCCCCGCCACTCCCTTTTAATGTAGAGCTTGCTCAGAAACAATTCCGCATTCGCCGGGTCCGGACGAAAGGCGAGATATCCAATCGGTTCGTTGTGTTCGATGAGAGTGAAATATTCCATCCCGCTCCGGATCTGGTCGCGAATCGCCTCGGGAGATTGGATTTCGGACAGAATGGACTTCACGCGTTCTATACCGAGCAGGGGGGAGAAATGCTCGAGCCATATCTCATGGGCGAGCAAAGAAATCGCATTTTCATCAAATGATGTTTTTATATGCATAATAAGCGTTTAAGGCTGTTTTTAGTTGAACATATATATGTAAACTTCTTTATTGCATAGTAATATGAGCGAACGTCCCCATAAAAATAGGGGGATCTGCATGATTTACAGATGAGGGCATGGGGTTTATACTGCGAGGGAGTGAGAAGGGGGTTATTCATGAAAAGCACTATGGTCTATGGGATGCTCTGCGCGATTGTGGTATCGGGGGCGGTTTCAATCAAGGCTGATTCCAACATCGACGTGGTTCATCGGCACGCTTACAGCGCAAACACGGGCTGGATCGATTGCCGGGCGGATGCGACAAATGGGGTTGTGGTCGGTCAATTCTACTGCTCCGGGTACGCGTACGGCGGCAATATCGGCTGGATTGATTTTGGCGACGGCACGCCCGGCAACGGGTATGAGTACGGGAATGCGTCGGCCGCGGATTTCGGAGTCAACCACGATGGTGCGGGTCTGTTGCGCGGCTATGCGTACAGTCCGAATGTGGGGTGGATTGCCTTCGAGACCAACGGCAACCCCCGGATTGACTTATTGACGGGCAAGATGTCCGGCTATGCCTATGCGGCCAATGCCGGATGGATCAGCCTCAGCAACACCTCGGCACACGTGGAGGCCACCTCGTTCGAGGCCGGGCCGGATACGGACGGGGACGGCATTCCGGATGCCTGGGAATACGCGAAGGCGGGGGACCTGGCCACCTATGGCCCGGGGGACGACGATCTGGACGGCGTCTCCGACCTGGGCGAATACGTGTCGGATACGGATCCGGGCGACATGAACAGCCTGCTACAGATCACCCGGCACGATGTGGACGAAGGGCCTTCGACCAATTCGCTGGTGACCTGGGCCAGTGTTCCCACGCGTCTGTACCGCCTGGAGCGCATGACGGTGTTGTCCAACAATGCGACCTGGGTAGACAGCGGGCTGGGGGTGGTAGCCCCGGATGCGGGGACCAACACGTCCAGGACCGTCATCGGGGCGCCCGGGCCATCGAGATTCTACCGGGTGCGAGCCGTTCTTCCCCCGGCGAACTGATGTCTGCGCGCAGTGGGGGTTCTGACTGCCTGCTCGCGCCGAGCGCCGTGTTTCAGGGTATTCGCGGGGAGGCGTTGAATCGCCCGGCGAGTGATGCCTGCGGAGAGGTCTGATTCCATGCGGACGGCTCGGCGAGCGGTCCCTACCGAATGCGCATTCTTTCCGGGCGCGGCGTTGACATCCTGTGGTAAGGTACAGGCATGTCTGTTCCGTATGAAATTGATCACCTTTCCAAGAAGTACGAGAACGGCCCGCTGGCGGTAGACGATCTCTGCCTGCAGGTCGATCGGGGGCAGATCTTCTGCATGCTGGGGGCCAACGGAGCGGGGAAGACGACCACGCTGATGATCAGTCTCGGCTTTACGCCGCCCACTGGGGGGACGGTTCGCATTGCGGGGCATGACATCGTCAAGGATCCCCTGCGGGCCAAGGCCCACCTGGCGTATGTATCGGAGAACGTACAGCTCTACGGGCACTTCACGGCGATGCAGAACATGCGTTTTTTTGACGAGCTTCTCGGGCGGCGTCATTCGGACGCGGAACTGACGGGGGTATTGCACCGGGTGGGGCTGGTGACCGAGGCCCACAGCCGGCGGGTGGGCGGGTTTTCCAAGGGGATGCGCCAGCGACTGGGCATCGCCATTGCCATTCTGCGGGACGCGGAGATCATTCTCCTGGACGAGCCCACCTCCGGACTGGACCCCAAAGGCGGCCATGAATTTCTGGATCTTCTGCGGGCCCTCCGCTCGGAGGGGCGGGCGGTGTTCATGACGACCCACGATATTTTCCGTGCCCGCGAGATCGCGGACCGGGTCGGCATCATGGTCCAGGGTCGTCTGTTGCGCACCCTCACCCGCGACGAAATTCCCTCTGTGGACCTCGGGGCCCTGTACATGCAGGCCATGAAAGAAGGAGAGGCGGCCTGAAGCCGAATCGAACCTGCCATGCTCTCCGCGCTGATCCGTAAAGAACTGCTGAGCAATCTCTACAACCAGCGGTACGTCATCACGCTCATCCTGCTGGTGACGCTGCTGGGCATCAGCGTATGGACCCTGGACCGGGCCCAGCGCATCGAGCTGGACCGTTTTTCCGAGGCGCAACAGCAATACGAAGAAGACTCCCTGGAGGCGGAGCGGGTCTGGCACCTGATGCACGCGGAGTTCACCCGGGTCAAACGGCCGGAACCTCTGGCCCGGCTGGTTCGCGGCCTGGACCCGGACCTGACGCGGCCGGTCACGTATGCGGGGTGGAATGAGGTGGAGGTGGGTCCGCCCTCGCTTTTCTCCCGCCTGTTTCGTCTGTATGCGGTGCCGGACTACGTCTACATCCTCAATGTAGTGGGGAGTCTGTTGGCGTTGATCTTCGTGTACGATGCGATCTGTGGAGAAAAGCGGCAGGGCACGCTCCGGCTGATGCTGACCCATCCCGTACCCCGCGACCGGGTTCTCCTGGCCAAGTGGCTGGCGGGGCTTCTCAGCCTGGGCGTTCCTCTGTTCCTGGTGACGACGGCCATCGGGGTGGCCCTGTCGTTTTCGTCTGCGGTGGTCTGGGATACGGAGTCCCTGCTGCGGTTCGGGTTGCTGTTCCTGTTCAGCCTGCTGTACCTGTCGGCCTTTTTTACCCTGGGGCTCTTCATATCGGCCGTGGCCCGCCATCCCGTGCACTCGCTGATGATCTGTCTGCTGTGCTGGGTGATGCTGGTGCTGGCGATGCCCAACCTGATGCCGATGATGGCGAGGGTGGTCCGCCCTGTTCCCACGCTGGGGAAGGTGGAAATGGAAAAGCGGCATAAGCGCCAGGAGGTGAGGGAGTGGGCACAGAAGGCACTTCGGCCGGAGATCGAGGACGACGACGAATATCGCGAGACCTTGAATCGACTGATCGCCCGGGAGTTGCAGGGCATTGACCAGTTCCGGCGCAACCGGGTCCGGGAGCAAATGGTACTGGCGCGGAACCTGGCCCGGTTGTCTCCCTCGGCCGGGTATGTCTTTGCCGCCACGGAGATCGGCCGCACCGGCATCGGCAGTTTCGAACAGATGCAGCGGTACGCCAACTGGTACCGCGAACTCCTCCATCTCGGGCGGCAGCGGGTGGAGGACAAGTACCGGCGGCAGGGCTCCCGCGACGGCCGGTGGTGGGGGTGGTATGCCCTGGAAGCGGAGGACCTGCAGACCATACCGGATTTTCGACCGAAGCCGGTCCGTTTTGAACAGAGTCTGTACGAGGCCCTGCCGGATGCCGGCCTGCTGGCCCTGTTCAACCTGATCTTTTTTCTGGGCGCCACGGTTGCCTTTCACCGCTACGACGTCACCTGATCCGCCATGCTGAACGCCCTCGTCATCAAAGAACTGCAGAATTACGTGCTGGGATTCCGCTTTCTCTTCACGCTGCTGGTCGTGACGGGGCTGGCCCTGCTCAGCGCCTCGATCCGGATCGATGACTACGCCCAGAGCCTGGCCGACTACCACGCCAACCAGAGCGCCTGGGAGGAGGGCCTGCAGGATCGGCGGTGGTGGCGGTTCCAGCAGTTCGGCACCGTGGTGCAGCGGCCGGTGCAACCTCTCCAGGTCGTGGTGGCGGGGGCGGAGAGCGGGGCGGAGACCCGGGCCCAGATATTTTCCAAGCGGGAACCGCTCATCCGGTTGCGGGGCACGCTGGACCAGAATCCGCTCCTGCGTCTGTTTCAGCCGGTCGACTTCATGTACATCACCGGGGTGGTGATGAGTCTGCTGGTCCTGGTGCTCAGCTTTGATTCGGTGAGCGGGGAGCGGGAAGAGGGGACCCTGAAGCTTCTTTTGTCCTACCCGGTGCCCCGGGCCACGTTCATGTTCGCCAAATGGATTGGAGGGGTTCTGACACTTGCCCTGGCCTTTTCGGTCGCCTATCTGGGGGTCGCGCTCTGGCTGCTGGTGTCGCCCGAGATCGGGCTCCGGCAGTCGGACTGGTGGGCCTTTTTCTTTATCGGGCTGGCCTCGCTGCTGTTCATCAGTTGGATGTTTTCGGCCTCGCTGCTGATCTCGAGCGTATGCCGTCAGTCGGCTTCCTCGATGTGCCTCCTGCTGCTGGCATGGGTGTTGCTGGTGCTCGTGGTGCCCAACCTGGTTCCGTTTGCGGCGGCGGCGATATCCCCGGCGGAATCGCGGAGTTCGGTGGAATTCAAGACCATGGAGACCACAGAACGCCTGCGAGACGAAGAACGGCAACAGCTCCGGGCCATTGCCCGGAACTATGACGCCCGCCGCTGGTGGCAGCATCCCGATGCCCGGGAAGAGGGGCTGGACCTCACCGCGCAGTATCACGATACGATTCGGAGGCAGACCCGCGAAATTGCCGATACGCGATACGCTCAGCTCGCCTCCCAGGAGGAGTGGGCCGGCATCCTGGGGCGGGTGTCCCCCTTTGTCCTCTACACCCGCATCACCTCTCACCTGGCCTGGACGGGGCTTTCTTTCGAACGGGATTGGCGCCGGCAGTTGCGCCGGTACGAAGACGACCTGCGCACGGTGGTGACCACCGGCATGTCCGAGGACTGGCCGTTTGAACCCGAGCGCATTCCGGTATTCCGCTACGAACCGCCGCCGCTGGGCACGCGCTTCATGGAGCGCCTCCCGGAGTGGATCCTGCTGGCAGCGGGCAGCGTGGTCTTTTTTCTGGCGGCGGCGGTCCGGGTTTTCGTCATGGACTTGACCGAATGAGACGGCCGCCCCTGCCAACAGGCCCTGCCGCGACGGCGCTTGTGCTCTGGCTTCTGGCCGGGTGCGGCGGCGGCGGCCCCATGGGCCGGGCCATCGAAGGTCTGGGCGGCTCGGAATCGGAGCGGCGGCGGGCCGCCATGGAACTGAAACTCAGCAGTGAAGATCCGGCCCCGGTGCTGGCGGAGGTCATCGGCGATTCCGGCCGGCCGACGCGGGTCCGGCGCGAGGCCGCGCGCGTCCTCGGCGATATCCTGGCCCGCCGGCCCGCGCGGGAGCAAACCGGGGTGGAGACGCTGATCGAGCACCTCCAGCCGGGTCACCCTGTGTCGCTTCGGGTTGCCGCAGCGGAGGCGCTGGGGTTGATCGGCACCGAGGAGGCGCTCCCGGCCCTGCTCCCGCTGCGCGATGCCGAGCCGGAACCGCTGCGGGAGGCCGCCCTGGCGGCGGTCCGGGCCATCGCCGATGCGGCCGTGGAGCGGATCCGCCGCAGCGCCATGACCTACACCGAACAGATCCGCGCACACGAAGCGCTCGAGGCGATGGGGCTGGACCGGGGGCGGGTCGCATACAGCAAGGCCCGGCTGCTGGAACATCGCGGCATGCAGGAGGAAGCCGACGCGACGTACGACCGGCTCGGGGTCATTCGGCGGTACTGGCTGCTGGGCACCTTCCCCAATCGCTACGGCTCCGGCCACCAGGCCGTCTGGCCGCCGGAAACCAATGCAAGGCCCCGCCAACCGGTCTCGACCGGCGTCCGCACGCTTCGCTGGTATCGCGTGCAGCAGGACCTGCGGGGGGGGCGATTGGACTTTGAGCCGTACTTTGTGGAAACCGACCGGGCGACCGCGTACGCCCTCACCTACGCGGTGAGCGACCGGGCGCGCCCCGCGGAAATCCGCCTGGGCAGCGATGACTCCATCAAGCTCTTCGTCAACGGCGAACCCGCCCTCTCCCGCAACGTCAACCGGGGGGTTTCCTTTGACGAGGATGTCGTCCCCATCCATCTCCGGAAGGGGGTGAACACCCTCCTGTTCAAGGTGAGCGACGAATGGGGGTCGTGGGGGCTCCTGGCCCGGCTGACCGGTCCGCAGGACACGCCCCTGGCCGGCGTGCGGATCACGCTCGATCCGCCTCCTGATTTCGAGTCTGGCCAATAACCGGGTCCTGTCCGTATCATCCCGCCGGAAAAGGAGGGTACCAACCGCCCACATGTCAGCGGACCGTTCAGCGTCGCCGGAGGGGCCGGCGGATCAGGAGTTGTCGGATGATGTTCTGGTGGAACGCGCCCGGCAGGGGGACGCGTCTGCCTACGACCAGCTCGTGACGAGGTACCAGGACAAGATTTACGGCCTGGTCTACAACATGACCTCCAACAACCACGACACGGAGGACCTGCTGCAGGAGATCTTCGTGAAGGCCTACAGCGCCCTGGATCGATTCCAGGGGAAATCCTCCTTTTACACGTGGCTCTACCGGATCGCGGTGAATCGGACGATCAACTACGTCAAAAAGCGCAAAAAGAAGCAGGCCCTGAGCCTGGACAACGTAGACCTCGGCATCGAGCGCGACCGGCTGCGCTACGTGGTGCCGACGCACGTGCACCTC
>CAZCOO010000044.1:13415-16935 GCA_964500395.1 uncultured Verrucomicrobiota bacterium | reverse complement strand
GCGTGCTCTTCGGACGCGGCTGCCCAGAAGCATGAGAAACTCCTTCACCGGCCGGCTTGCCCGGCAGCCGTTGTAGGACAGGCTTCCCCGGTTCTCCGGGGAGCCTGTGCCCGCCGGATCCCCACACGCTCCCTCTTCGAGGGAAGCGTGTCCTACAACATTTTGTTGGCCGCATTGCAGGACAGCTTCCCGCCGGACGACCCCGGCCGGGGGACGCACGCCGTGCAACGGCGTGGCTACAGGGAGGTGCGCGATCGACCCTCATAACAGTGTGAGCCGACCTCCGGGCAGGGCGGCCTGGTGCGCTAGGGACCGACCCCGGCCGGCTCGCCCGGCCGGTGAAGAAGGTCCCCGCGCTTCCGGCTAGCGTGGCGAAAGGGGTTCCTTGCGGGATCAGCCGCCGCTGATGGGGATGCGGGTCGGGGCGTCGTCCCCGGTGGGACGGACCCGGATCCGGGCATCCACGATGGCGGCTCCCTTGCCCGGCTCCATGGCGAAGATCGGGTTGAGATCCAGTTCTTCGATCTCCGGCAGTTCCTCGACCATGAGCGAGATGCGCAGGAGGATCTGTTCGATCATGTCGATGTCGGCCGGGGGGTGGCCCCGATACCCTTCCAACAGGCGGAAGCCGCGGATTTCCCGCACCATGTTGTGCGCGTCCTGGTCGGTCAGCGGTGTCACCCGGAAGCGGACATCTTTGAGGATTTCGACGAACACGCCGCCGAGTCCGAATCCGATGAGGGGGCCGAACAGGGGATCCTCGGTGACCCCGATCATGACCTCGACGCCGCCGCTTACCATCGGTTGGATGAGAACCCCCTCCATCTCCTCTTCCCGCCCATCCTGGGCGAGGCGGCTGCGCATGCCTTCAAAGGCATTGCGCACGGCTTCGCTGTTCTTGAGGTTCAGGCGGACGCCCTGCATTTCCGTTTTGTGCACGATGGTGTGGGAGGCGAGTTTGACGGCCACGGGGAAGCCGACTTCCTCTGCGATGGCGACGGCCTCGTCCGCCGTTTTGGCGACGCCGCCGGGCGGGACCGGGAGCCCGAAGGACGTCAGCACGTCCCGGGTTTCGACGGCGCTGAGCCATCCGTCCCCGCGATTGGCAACGGCATTGCGGCAGATACTGCGGCCGCGCTGCTGGTCGCAGTCCTCGAAGGCGGGGATCATCCCCACCGGGGCATTGCGCCATTCGGAGTAGGTGGCCATGCGGTTCAGGACCTTGGCGGTGGCCTCCGGGAAGGGGTAGGTGGGCAGGACTTCCTCCCCGGCGCGCAGTTTCGGGGCCTGGCCCTCTTCAAGCATCGGGACCACGAGTACGGGCTTGCCCGCGCCGCCGGCTTTCCGCCCGGCCTCGACGCCGTCACAGATGCCCTGCAGGATGTCGTTGTCATCGGAGGTGCCGACCGGGATGTAGATGGTGATCACCGCATCGACCTCCTCGGCGCAGAGAACGGTTTCGATGGTTTTGGCGAACTGCTCGGGCGTGGCCGAGGCGATCATATCCACGGGATTGGTCACGCTGGCGGCGGGGGGCAGGAATTCCCGCATGGCGGCCTTGGCCTCGTCGGACATCTCCGGCACGAGCATACCGCGCCCTTCGCAGGCGTCGGTGCAGAGAATCCCGGGGCCGCCGGCATTGGTCACGATCCCGACCCGCTTCCCCTGCGGCAGGGGCTGGTTGGCCAGGGCAATGGCCAGGTCGAACATGTCTTCGAGGGTTTCGGCCCGGATGACTCCGGTCTGCTGGAACAGGGCCTCCACCGGGACGTCACTGCCGGCGAGCGCCGCGGTGTGCGAACCCGCGGCGCGCTGACCGGCGCTGGTGCGGCCGCTCTTTACGCAGATGATGGGCTTGCTTCGGGCCACCCGCCGGGCGATCCGGGCAAACCGGCGCGGGTTTTTGAAGGATTCCAGGTACAGGAGGATGACGTCGGTGTTGGCATCGGTCTCCCAGTATTGCAGCAGGTCGTTGCCGGAGACATCCGCCTTGTTGCCCATGCTGACGAAGGTGGAGAGTCCGAGTTCCATCCGGCGGGCCAGCGCGAGAATGGACAGCCCGAGCGCCCCGCTCTGCGATGACATCGCGATGCGCCCCGCGGGGGGGAAGAGCGGGGAGAAGGAGGCATTGAGCTTCACCTCCGGGTCGGCGTTGAGCAGGCCCAGGCAGTTGGGGCCGACCATGCGCATGCCGTGGCCGCGCACTTTATCCACCAGCTTGGCCTGCAGATCCTTGCCCTCGGCGTCCGATTCGGAAAACCCGGCGGAAATGACCACGACCACCCGCACCCCCCCGGCCGCGCAATCGTCGATCACGTCCAGGACCAGCGTCCGGGGGACGGCGATCACGGCGAGTTCGCAGGTCTCGGGGACGTCCTGCACCCGCTTGTAGGCCTTCTTGCCGCAGATCTCGTCGGCCTTGGGGTTGATGGGGAAGATCTCGCCTGTATAGCCGTCATCGATCAGCGCGTTCATGATGCGGTTGCCGATACTGCTCTCCTTGCGGGAGGCGCCGACCACCGCTACGCCGGTGGGCTTGAAGAAGGGCCTCATGGAGGAGGCCGTATAGATGCGGTCGCGCAGCTCGAACTTCTTCACGCTTTCGGCGCTGGGGCGCACGGAGAGGTCGACCGTGACATACCCTTCTTCCGAGGTTTCGTTGATCTCGAACCCGGATTTGCGGAAGACCTCCAGCATGGGCTTGTTTGTGTACCGGGTCAGGGCCTCGAATTTTGTGAACCCGTGCATGGCCGCGATCACGCACAGACGCTCCAAAAGCATCTGGCCCAGGCCGCGGTTTTGATACTTGTCCATGACGGAGACGGCGAATTCGGCGCTCTTTTCCCCGCTCCGGATATAGGAAGCGGTGGCGACGATGTGGGTCGTGCCTCCTTCGATGCGGGTCACGACCAGCGTGAGATGCCGGGTGGGGTCCGAGGAGTCGCACATTTCTTCCAGGCTCTTTGCATCCGGGCCCTGCTCGGAGAAGAACCGCTTGAGGAGAGAGTCGGGGGAGAGGCTCTGGAAAAAGAAGTCCATCTCTTTTATATCCCCGGGTTCCGCGGTCCGGATGCCGGCCGTGGTGCCGTCTTTCAGGATCACGCGGCCGTGGTCGGCGGCCTCCTGGTAGGGAGGCGGAATATATAGGGGATGGTAGGATGTGCCGGCCAGGGCGCCGGGCGTGGATGAAGCGGACGGCTCGGGGGCTGCAGAATCTGATGTTTGTTTTGCCGTTTGCGTTGACGAATCGTCCATGACTCCGGTGTCCTCCGTTGGGGTTATCGCTGGGCAGTGCCCTCGGTTGAAAACTGTCCTTGTAAGCCTTGCATCCCCCTTTTGCTATCAGGGAATGCCCTAAATATAAAGGTGAGAATCCCGTTAATCCTGTTTCAGGCCCGCGCTGACGGCCAGCGGGGTGGGAAAGCGCAGGATCGTCACGTACGAGGATACGAACAGGGTCATGATCACGATTAGCTTGATGAGCTGCACGGTCGAGTCTGTGATATGGCCCACGTTGTGC
>CAZCOO010000044.1:0-13405 GCA_964500395.1 uncultured Verrucomicrobiota bacterium | reverse complement strand
TTGGAAGAGAAGCAGCTTGACGATGACTAGGCTCACGTTGTGCAGCGCGACCGCCAGGATGAGGGCAAATTCACTGGATTGACCCAGGCGCCAGCCGGTTTCCCGCGCAAAGCCGGCGCTTTCCCCGAACCGGCGGAGCAGGGCCCGAAAGGCAAGCGGCTTGAGGAGCAGCAGAACCGCACTGGTGACCAGGGCCGGAAGCCACAGGCTGCGCGCCAGTTCCAGGTCGATCCGGGCGCCCAGGACGAAGAAGAAGAGCATCAGGAAAAAGTCGCGGAACGGCTGAAGCTGGCCGGTGAGAAACCCCGAAATCGGGCTGCGGGCAATGGCCACCCCCGCGATAAACGCGCCCACTTCGTAGGAGAGGCCGATGGTGTTCGCGAGCACGGAAAATCCCAGGCACCACCCGAGGGCGAGCATGTACAGCACCTCGTGGTAGCGGTCGCTGAGGCGCATCATCCGCTGCAGCACAAAGACCTCCAGCAGCATGGCGGCGGCGATGAGGAGGATTGTTTTGATCGGCAGGCCGATGGCCAGGACCCACGGCGGAAGATCCGCCGGGGCGGTAAAGAAGACCAGCAGGGCGATGGCGATCAGGTCCTGGGCAATCAGGACCGCGATACAGACCGATCCGAGGTGTTGCTGGTGTAGGGTCGTGGTGGGCAGCAGCTTGATGACGAGGATCGTGCTGGAAAACATGAGGGCCGCGCCGGCGTACAGGCTCTGGTCGAGAGGCTGGCCCAGGGCCACCAGCAGCGCGGCCGTGACCCCAAAGAAGATGGCGCAGGTCGCCAGGGTGACCGCCATGGTGTTCCGGAACATCTGGATCAGCCGCTGCGGGTGCAGCACCATCCCGGCCAGGAACAACAGCACCGTGATGCCGAGCATGGACATGACGTCCAGCACCTCGACTTCCGTGACCCAGCCCAGGCCGGACGGCCCGACCGCAAATCCGCAGAGGAGATAGGCGAGGATAATCGGCTGCCGGAGCATGGCCGCGCCCCACGCGAGCAATGCCGCGGCGGCGACCACCACGCCAATATCCGAAAGAAGATGATTCATCACACCCTTCTATGCCGCATTTCCAGCGCAAACGCAAACGGTTCAGGGCCCGGGCACATCGAGTAATCCGCGCCGGCGTGCGGACGTGCGGATTAAGTTTTCATTGTACGCCCGGCGCGGGAGGCCTATAATCGATTCAAATGGCCGATTCCAAACAAAAGCCAAAGACGAAAATCGTCGTCAAGCGGCCCACCAAGATCCGCACGGTGAAGCGCGAGGCCGACAAAAAGGCAGAATCCGGCACGCCCGCGGGCGGATCGGATATCCCCGCGCCGCCTTCCAAGAAGTCCGTCCACGTCTTTAAATTCTACTGTGCGTACTGCGGGCACGAAGTGACCACCCGCACGGACCGCGCCGGGGACCGGGTGCAGTGTTCGGTCTGCGATCGCCATGTAACCGTGCCCGAACCCAACATGGAAACGCTGGATACCTCGGACGAGCAGGCCGCCGCCGCCCCCGTTAAAAATCAGGCGGCATCCCCATCCCGCGAATTCAAGTTCTACTGCACCTACTGTGCGCAGAAGCTCTCCGCCACGGAAAACATGGCGGGGAAACAGACCATATGCCCCACCTGCTCGAACCGGATCGTCATTCCCATGCCCGTCTCGAAGGACGACCAGGCCGGATCCGCCAAAAAGGAAGAGACCTTTCAGTTCTTCTGCCAGTTCTGCGGCACCCGCAGCCTGGCGCTCAAGAGTTGGGCCGGGAGTCGCATCTGCTGCCCGGGCTGTTCGTCCATGCTTACGATTCCCCAGCCCACCGCGAAGAAATCCTAGCCCGCTGGCGCCCGCCGCGCGACGTGCTATAGTGTCCCGTTATGGTCACGCCCCGCGCAGCAGACTCACAGGTCCCCTCTGCCCCGGCATCCTGGGTTCCCCGCCTCCCGTCCGACCTGTCTCTCGTGAGCCGGGCGGCTGACGTGTTGCGGGGCCGCCGCCTGCTGGTCCTCACCGGGGCGGGATGCAGCACCGAATCGGGCATTCCGGACTACCGGGGGCCGAAGCAGAAAGAGCGGGACGCCGGCTCGATCCAGTACCGGGAATTTACCGGGTCGGCCTCCGCCCGCCGGCTGTACTGGGCGAGATCCATGCTGGGATGGCCGCAGTTCATCCGGGCCCGGCCGAACCGGGGGCACGAGGCCTTGGCAGAGCTGGAGCGGGCCGGCCGCATGGCGGCGCTGATCACCCAGAATGTGGACCGGCTGCACCAGGCGGCCGGGAGCCGTGCCGTTCTCGAGCTGCACGGCTCGATCGAGGCGGTGCACTGCCTCGACTGCCGGCGGGAGGAGAACCGGTGGGCGCTGCAGAAACGACTGGGCAAGCTCAACCCGGACTGGCAGCGGCAGGTCGCCCACCTCGCGCCGGATGGCGATGTGATCCTGGACAAGGACGTCCCGGACACCTTCCGCTCCCCTGCCTGTCTGCATTGTGGAGGGACCCTGAAGCCGAGCATCGTCTTTTTCGGGGAAAACCTGCCGCGAGCGACGACGCGGGAGGCCTGGGAGCTCTGGAACGGGGCGGATGCTTTGCTGGTGGCCGGTTCATCGCTCCAGGTCTGGTCGGGCTATCAATTTGTCCGGAAATCGGCCGAAGCAGGGATGCCGGTGGTCATCCTGAACCTCGGGCCTACCCGGGGAGATGGGGAGGCCGCCGTCAAGATCCATGCCCGCACCGGCCGGGGGCTGCCGGATCTGGTCGACAAACTGGTGTAGCGGGGGAACCCGCCCTTGCCAAACCGCCTCGGGCCCGGTAGCATGCGCATCCTTCTCGTATCCGCGGCCCACAGAATCGGAGAGGTGCCGGAGCGGTCGAACGGGCTCGCCTGGAAAGCGAGTGTGCCCCGAAACGGGTACCGAGGGTTCGAATCCCTCCCTCTCCGCCATCCGAGAAGGGATGAGAACCCGAGGGGACCGGGGTTTGAGCAGCGGCCGCAGGCCGCAACAGTCTTTCCGCCGTGCGGAAAGAGCCCGGAGGGCCAAGTCCCGCATCGCGGGACGCCGCAATCCCTCCCTCCTTGTGCCGCCGTAGTGCTTTGACGAAGGCGCATCCGCCATCCGAAAGTTCGAGGCCGGATTTCGATCCGGCCTCTCTCATTGATGACTGCGTAGACGCTGCAGGCGGGTGGATAGAACATGTCGGGCCTCATCGTCCGTTGACTTCCGGGCATAGATGAAGAACTTCATGGCTTTCCCTCCTGCATCTGCGTGATTTGGTGGATCGTGTGCAGCAAGATGGGCACGCGTTCCTGGCTCGCGGAATCCGGTGAGAGATGGCCGGGAAGGCATTGGATGAAGTCTGGTTCAGAGACCAAGGTCGAAAGAAGCAAAGGAAGGACTGCGCCGCCGAGGAAAGCAAAGTGCTCGTCGAGCGCCTGCAACTTCTCGGCAATGTGCGCCACTGATTCGACATTTACCACCCTCATCTTGACTCCAACCTCTTCTTGAGTTCTTGCTCCGCCAGTCTTCTTTCCCGTGCTCTCCCCCCGCGCACCGCATCCACCAACACGAGAAGTTCATATAGGCTGGCGTCTTCACGAGCGGCAGCCGGAACGCATCGGTAGAGCGGCTTGAACTCGTGGCCGCGAACGGTGCCGTCTGCGCACGGCCACACGGGGGGCAGGTCGTCCTTGCCGGACAGCCGATCTGAAAGGGGGGGCGCTGCATGTGCCGTGGGTAATCCTCTCGTTATCGTTCCTCTCGTTGGAGGGAAAGCGTACTTGAGGCCATGAATGAGGAACTCCAATAGCGGCTTCCGTTTGACCTCCTTCGTGGAAGCGTCTATCAGGCCCGCCACGGCGGCACGCTTGACGGCTGCATGCACCTCGGACGGGCTCATGGAGAGCTGATAGGCAAGGGCGGAGTAGCTCGTTTCCCTGTCCGTCAAAAGCAGCTTGAGCACGACGACGATATCCTGTGGTTTCAAGTTCATGCGCATACTATATTCGCGAATCGCGAATAGAACAACAAAAAAGGCGAGGAATCAGAACGCTGAACGCGCACAGCCGGTATGCCCCCGCCGAACACGCCTGCGTCGGTCAACCTCATCACCTTCAAAGCCTCCCCTCTCACACAAGTTCGCACGGAGCAAGGAGCGGCAGACCTCTTGACTCCAACCTCTTCTTGAGTTCTTGCTCCGCCAGTCTTCTTTCCCGTGCTCTCCCCCCGCGCACCGCATCCACCAACACGAGAAGTTCATATAGGCTGGCGTCTTCACGAGCGGCAGCCGGAACGCATCGGTAGAGCGGCTTGAACTCGTGGCCGCGAACGGTGCCGTCTGCGCACGGCCACACGGCGGGCGGACCCCGGTCTCGTCGGGCTTTCATCGCCCGAATTTTGAACGCTCCTCCCTCTGGCTGTTGTCGCAAGATTGCGATACAATTTTATGGTGTTATGAAGTTTAAGGATTACTACAAGATTCTCGGAGTGGACCGGTCGGCCTCGCAGGGGGAGATCAAGAAGGCCTACCGCAAGCTCGCCCGGAAGTACCACCCCGATATCAATAAGGATTCGGAGTCGGAAGAGAAGTTCAAAGAGATATCCGAGGCCTACGAGGCTTTGGGAGATCCGGAGAAGCGCGCGCGGTACGATCAGGTGGGCCGGCAATACCGTCCCGGCCAGGATTTCACCCCGCCGCCCGGGGGCGGGGGCCGGGATGTCCATTGGGAGTTTCACGGAGCACCCGGGGGCGGGGCCGGGTTTGGTTTCGAGGACCTGGGCGGCTTCAGCGATTTCTTCGAGTCGATTTTCGGAGGGGGCGGTCCGGGCCGGCGGACCCGTCCGCCTCGAGCACGGCGCGGCGAGGACCGGGAGGCGGAGATCACCATCGGCCTGGAGGAAGCGGCCCGCGGGGCGCGGAAGAATATCGCACTGGAAACGGCGGAGATCGGATCCGGCGGGCAGGTCCAGCGCGCGACCAAGCGATATGATGTAACGATTCCGCCGGGTACGACCCACGGTTCACGGATTCGTCTGGCCGGACAGGGCGGGCCGGGCCATGCCGGGGGGGCGGCCGGGGACTTATACCTGCTGGTGAAAATCGCGCCCCATCCCGCGTTTCGGGTCGTGGGGCGGAATCTGGAAGTCGATGTGCCGGTGGCCCCGTGGGAGGCCGCCCTGGGCGCGCCGGTGCGCGTGCCGACGCTGGCCGGGTCCGCTACGCTGAACCTTCCGGCCGGATCCCAGTCCGGCCAGCGGTTCCGCCTGCGCGGGAAGGGCATGCCGGGGCAGGGGAAGCACGGGGACGGAGACCTGTACGCGATTATCCGGGTGAAAGTCCCGACGAGCCTCTCCGCCCGGGAGCGGGAGTTGTTCGAGCAGCTTTCGCGTGAAGCGACCTTCCGCCCGAGGGAGACGACGTCATGAATGCCGGACGATCGCCCGACTTTCGAGAAAAACGGCTGACCCTTCGCGAGGTAGCCTACCTGACCGGCGCGCGGGAACGCGTGATCGAGCGCATGGTCTCGTTCGACCTCGTGGAGCCGGCGGACCGGGAGTGGCAGTTTCCCCCCGAGGTGGTGCCGTATATCCGCCGACTGCTCCGGCTGCATGCAGATCTGGGCATCAGTTGGTCCTCGATGCCCATGGTGCTGGACCTGCTGGAGCGCATCGAAGAACTGGAGCGGCAGTTGGAAGGTCGGCGCTGAGAGCTCGCCGCCCCCCGCCCGGCCGTGTTCGTACTCGTAATCATGATCAAATACCGCGCTTGCCTGCGCAGACCGTGCCGCCCAGGCGTTTATGGATCCGATTAGGAAGATTAGGATTATGATTAGGATTAGGATTAGGATTAGGATTGGGATTTAGATTGGGATTGGGATCACGGGGGATCGGGTGTTCCGCTTCGCCCGGCAGGGGTCTTTTCGACGCTGTTTTCAGGGGGCGACCTATTAATTTTACAAACTTTAGAAAGGTGGGTATTCTGCCGGGTATGTGCATAGATGAATTTGAAGAGCAAGTGGCGGCGATTCTCAGCGACCAGGGCGCGAAACTCTGGATTGCCCGGCAGGACGGCCACCGGCTCGATTTTATCTGGTCCCGCGGCGCTCCGCAGACCTATCCGCCCGAAAAGCTGGCAGCGGTGGGGGCCTATTTCCTCATCGGGCAGCACGTCCCCATCAATTTGCGCGAACCCCTGGCCGATCTGTTCCAGCAGCATTTCGCGGAGTCCGCGGGAGCGCTGCGGTCCTGACCCGGATGGAGGAGGGGGCTGCGCGGCGAACGCCGGGGCGATGGGGTGACTCCCGGCGGGCGAAAATCGCTGCCTACAGGCGGGCGACAGCCTCCCGGCCGCTCATCCCTTCGGTGATCCCCCGGGCGCGAGCCGACTCATTGACCTGCTGGACGGTTCCGTCGAGCAGGTCTTCGATTTCGGAGACGCCGGACATGGTCGCCACGGGATATCCGAAGCCGTCCAGGGCTGCGGCATGAAAGGCCGCGCAGCCGACCATGCCGGCATCGGTTTTCAGGCAGACCAGGTTGAAAGGTCCCATGGGGTACACAAACCCCTCGGCCTGTTTGCCTTCGATTTCCACGGTTGTCTGCTTCATGCTGTCGCTCCTTTGCACGGCGAACTCTGCGGTTGTGTTCGCGATGAATCCTGACTACGATTTTTTCATACAGGAGATGTCCTATGATCCCGGACGCGGTAATTTTTGACTTTGACGGAGTTATCATCGACACCGAGCCGCTGCATTTCAAGGCCTTCCGTGAACTCTGTGCGGGCGATGGCGCCGACATTACATGGGAGGACTACCAGCAGCACATGATGGGATCGGATGACCGGGACGCACTGCGGGATATCGCCCGCCGGTACGGCCTGTCCATATCCGAGTTCGACTTGCCCGCGGCGATCGAGCGAAAGGCCCGGATCTTTCTCGAACTTCTGCACAACAGTGCACTGGAGTTGAATGCGGGGGTTGTGCGGTTGCTGGAGGACCTGCACGCGCGCGAGGTCCCCATGGGTCTTTGCAGCGGAGCGCTGGCGTCGGACATCGACCCGGTGTGGGAGCGGTGGGACCTGGGCCGCTTTTTTCTCGCGCGCGTGAGTGCGGATCACGTCGACCGCAGCAAGCCGCATCCGGCCTCCTACCGCCTGGCGTTGACACGTGTCGAAGAACGGGCCGGCCGGGGCGCCCTGGCGCCGCAGCGGACCGTGGCGATTGAGGACACCGCCTCCGGGGCGCAATCGGCCCGGGATGCCGGTCTGCGCGTGCTGGGCGTGCATCCCGAACCTCCGCCCGCGCTTGTTCATTACTCCGATACGGTGGTGCAGACGCTGGAGGGAGTCACCCCCCATTCCCTGGGAACCCTGGTGGAGGACGAATGATGAGGACGCCCCGCGGGCTCAGCAGGTGGGCCGGGATGCTCATGGCCGGTCTTTTCGCGGTTTCGCCGTCCTCGGCGGACCGGGCGGATCAGTATTACTATATCGACAACATGGCGGTCGATCCGCTCGAACGGTCGGAAGAAGCAAGGAGTTCCTTCAATTTTGAAAGTCCGGCGATGCGATTGGCGCCGGACCGGAGGCGTACCCGGCAGGAGGCCCGGGAACGCCGCCTGCCGCCCACCGACCCCGCCGAGGCGTCCGCCCGGGAGTGGGATTCCATCCGGGCGGCCCGCCGGCTGGCGGAGGATAAGGATTGGGAGGGGGCCAAACGGCAGATCGAGCAGGCGCTCGCCACCAATCCCAATTCGGACCAGTTGCTGCGTCTGGCCGGCCTCTATTCGTCCATGGCCGGGCAATACGCCGTCGCCGATCTGTATTATCGCCGCTATGTCGAGGCCAATCCGGACGAACCCCAATACCGGGCGGTCTGGGCCGGTGTGTTGATTCGCCTGGGAGAGCTGGAGCGGGCGCGCCGCGAAACCGCCCGCGTGTTGCAAGAGAATCCGAATCACCTCCTGGCCCGGTTCAATCACACGATCATCGGGATTCTCCTGGGCGACCCCCTCTCCCCGGCGTTTGACTGGGACAGCACCACGCTCGAGGAGCAATTGCTTTTGGCTCACTGGCTGGAAGCCGACCGGCAGGACCTGGGCCTTGTGTTGACGGACCGGCAATACGATCAGCTCGCGCGGATCATTCTCGGCGTGGATCAGGGAGCGGAGCAGGTCCGGCAGGTCCGGGTTGCGATCCAGACCCTGTTTACCGCGCTGAAAGCGGAGGCCGTGCAGGAGGCCAAAGCCGCGTTGAACGAGCTGGGGTCGCTGGGCGTGGACGGACTGGGGGTGTCCATGACGGAGGCGAGGCTCCACTATATGGAAGAGGAGCAGGAAAAAGCAGCGCGGGCCCTGGAAGACATGACGCGCACGTTTCCCGGCAATCCCGCGGCCTGGTACAACCGGGGGCTGGTATCCCTCAAACTGGGCGCCTATGAAGGCGCCGCCGATGCCTTCGAGCGGTCTATCGAATTGTCGCAACCGGAGGTGAGTCCGGATGCCCGGTTTGGACTGGCCGCAGCCCTGTTGCAGTTGGATCAACCGGATGCGGCCTGGCAGATGCTGGACGAGTTGCTGCAGGACAGTCCGGCAGAGCTGGTCCAGTTCCTGGAAGGGGACAGCGATTATCTGAAGACCATCCGCGGACACGCGAGGTTTCCGGCGTTCAAAGAGCGGCTGGAAAAGCGTCTCGGCGTTACCCTGCCCGCGCTGTGAGGGGCGGGGGGCCGATGCCGGATACAACGCATGGCGCCCCGCGGCGCGGCGCCCGGATAGCCGAGGCGGGAATGCCTCGCGCCCGGCTCTTGACATTGGGCCGGATTTTCTTAGTATCGCCCCTTCCGAATCGCCCTCGTGTGGGGGGTTAGCTCAGTTGGGAGAGCGTCTGAATGGCATTCAGAAGGTCGTGGGTTCGAATCCCATACCCTCCACCACTTCCCCTTTTTCCCACCTTTCCGAAAGACAGGACCGGCTCGCCCCGCAAACAGGCGGCCCGAGCCGGCCGCCGGACTCCGGCGCGTGCGGCCCGCGCTGCCCCGGGTCTCCTCCACCCGCGCGTTGAGCTGCAAAACGGGATCCCCTCGCAATCCTGATCGGTTGCCGTGCGTGCCGCGCAGGTGCGCGGAGGCTTTTGGGGTGTCCCGCTGCAGACCCCGGGCGCCCGGGGGGAGGGGGCCTACGTGTCCGCCGCGCGGGTCCGGTAGGTCTCGAGGAGTCGCTTGCCGTCGAGGATTTCCACGTAGGGCATCACGTCCAGTTCCCGGTTGATCACGTACTCGGTGAGCTCATCGCGCACCACCTGGTGGAGATCTTCGGCGCTCCAGGGTTTGGCGATATAGTGATCGAGCCCGGCGTCGTTGACCGCCCGGATGGTATCTTCCAGCCCGGCCTGCCCGGTGATGAGAACCTTGCGCACGGGCTCAGTGGCTTCCTGCTCGTTGATCTCGATGAGAAAGTCCACCCCGTTTGTGCCGGGCAGGACGTGGTCGCACAGGATCAATCCGACGACATCGCCGTCATCGTCACAATCCGCCATGACCTGGCGGGCGTCTTCGACGTCCTCGGCGGTCTCGATGCGAAAGGTCGAGGCAAACGGGGCGAGATCCCGCTCCACGGCATCCCGCACTTCGGGTTCGTCTTCCACAATGAGAATGCTGATTTGACTCATGAGGCGTCTCCATGGGGTTGGTTTGATTCGCTGTCGGCCGTTGAAGGGGTGTCGGCCGGGGTGAGCGGCAGAGTCACCGTAAAGCAGGTGCGCCCGGGCCGGGACTCCACACTGATGGAGCCGCCGTGCCGATCGACGATTTCCCGGCAGATGGGCAGGCCGATGCCCAGCCCGAACCCGGTCAGTCCGTGCCGGGTGGTGAAGTTTACATCAAAAATTCGTTCGATATTGTCCTCCGGGATTCCCGGCCCGTTGTCGATGATCCGTACGCGCACGTGGTTGTCATCCGGCTGGTCGGTCACGACGCGGAGCTTGCCGCCCTCGGGCATGACCTGGATGGCGTTGGAGATGAGATTGGTCCAGACCTGGTTGATCTCGCCGGTGCGCATTTCGATGCGGGGGAGGTCCCCGTATTCCTTGAGCACGTCGATGTTGCGGAGGTTGGGGCCGAAGAGGAGGATCGTCTGCTCGATCCCTTCGTGGATGTCGACGTCCCGGTTGATTTCCCGCTCGCTGCGGGCGTAGGACCGGATGCTGGTGACCAGCGAGGTGATGCTGTCGGCACAGGCGAGGATGTTCTTCAGGGCGGTGCCCAGCATATAATAGCGCTCCATGCTCCGGAGGCGCGCTTCGCGCCGGGCCGCGGGCACCCGGCGGAGAAATTCATCCGCCGCGCCGGGGTCGTCGAGCCCGATTTTCACGAGCCGTTTGGCCAGCGAACGGTCGCCCACGATCTCGGTCAGCCGTTTGCGCCGGGCCCGTTGTTCGCGGGTCGAGATGGGCGGCCGCTCAAGGGCGGCCTCGAGGCGGCCGGCAAAGGCGTCGGCGTCGGGATGATCGCGGGCGATCCCGAGAAGGTCCTGGCTGAGAAAGTCCGCATTGCGCTTGATGGCCGCGACGGGGTTGTTGAGTTCGTGCCCGATCCCGGCGGCGAGCTGGCCGAGGGTGGCCATTTTTTCCGACTCCACCAGTCGGGTCTGCGCCGACCGAAGCTGCTGATAGGCCTGCTGGAGCTGGTCCCGCTCGCGGGCCAGCGTCACGTTGAGCTGGTTGATTTCCACCTGCTGCTGGATGCTGCGGCGGCTGCGGCGGGCGAGGGAGCGAAGGATGACCGTGACGAAGTGGATGGACAGCGAAGGGCTCTGCTGCAGGGCCCGATCGACCTGCTCGTGGCTGAGGCGCATCACAGTGACCGAGGTTTCGGCCCGGCAACTGAAGGTGGCCGTCTCGCCCAGGGCGAGCGCCAGCAGGCCGACGATCCGGCCCACGGTGGCCGAGTGAAAGATGATTTCCCGCCCGTTGACCACGCGGTACAGGCTGACCTTGCCTTCGATGAGGATCCAGATGTTGTCGACCGGTTCATTCTCTTTCAGCAGCAGGGTGCCGGCCGACAGGGTTTCCCGAGGCGGATTGTTCAGCGTCTTGTCCACCTCGGCAATCATGGCGTCTTCCACTTCGCGGTCATTCATGCTGCGCAGCGTCATGAAGCTGCGCTGCACCCGCTTGAGCTCCCGGCCCATGGCGTGCAGGTGGTGTTCGGCGGTGACAAACGCGCGGGAGAGGAGGGTGACATCCAGTTGATCGGAAAGCGGGTCGATGGCCTGCGGCGCGTGCTGGATGAAGTACCGGGTCAGCCGGGTGCGGGTGAGATCGGCCAGTTGGCTGGGAGTCCAGTCCGCGGGGATGTTGCCGTCCAGCGCGTCGGCGTTGAGCGCCTTTTCCACGTCCTCGAGTGCGGCGTCGTGGGAGATGAGGAGCTTTCCCGCAGGCTGGAGATCGGGACGGCGATGGAGATCCTTCAGCAGGTCCACGCCGGAACGGCCGTGCAAGTCCATGACGACGATCGGTAGCCCCACGTGATCATCCCGCGGAGTCATGGCGGCCAGGCGGTTTTGCAGGGCCTCTTCGGTTTCCTCGCAGACGATCTGCAGAGGATCGTGCCAGATAAAGCGGAGCTGCTCCTCGAGGGTGGCGCGCCGTTGCGCGTCCCCGATGGCGGCGAGGATGTAGTATCTGTTGGGATGTTCGCTCATTGCGGGAAGAGCCCCAGCATCGTCCAGACTTTCGGCGCGACAAAGACAAACAAAATGATGCCGAAGGCCCCGATGACGATCCCGGAAATGGCCATGTCCTTTGTCTTGATGGTGCCGGTGGCGTAGGCAATCGCGTTGGGCGGTGTGCTGATGGGCAGCGCCATGGCCAGGGAGGAGCCGATGGCGATAAAGACCCCGGCGGTGAGGGGGCTGACGGCCACCGCGTCGGACATGGCCAGGCTCATTCCAATGGGCACCAGGAGGTTGGCCGTCGCGCTGTGGGAAATGGCCGAGCCCATGAGCAGGGCGGCCAGGGCCAGGATAAACGGGATGATCGCGATGGGCATGGTTTCCCAGCTCACCAGGCCGATCAGCCACTCGTCCAGCCCGGAGCTCTTGACCCCCGAGCCCAGGGCGATGCCGCCCGCCAGCAGCCAGAGCACGGGCCACTGCAGGGACTGCATATCCTTCTTGCTGAAGACCCCCGAGGAGAGGAGCACCACCACCGGGACGAACCCGACGATGGTGGATTTGATGCCGTGGAACGGCTCGGTCAGCCAGAGCCCGATGGTGAGGATGGCCGTGGCATAAAAGACTTTGGCTTGCCAGGACAGGTCGAAGGTGGAGTCGATTTTCAGCTCCACTTCCTTCGAAGAGGCGGGAAACATGATCACCAGAAGCTGCCACCCGAAGAGGAGGGTGATGATCACGAAGGGAATGGTCATGGCCATCCAGGCGACGAAGGTGACGTCGATTCCCTGGGCCGACATGGCACTCAAGGCGATGGCGTTGGGCGGGGTGCCCACCGGCGTGCCGATGCCGCCGATATTGGCCGCGACCGGAATGGAAAGGGCGATGGCCGTGCGCATGCGGTCGGTGGCCGGGAACGTCATCAGCACGGGCAGGACCACGGCCATCATGGTCGCGGTGGTGGCGGTGTTGCTCATGAACATCGAAAGGATGGCCGTGATGATCATCAGGCCGAGCATGATCATTTTCGGAGATTTGCCGAAGGGACGGAGCAGGATGCGGGCAAGGTTGCGGTCCAGCCGGTATTTTGCCGCGCAATCGGCGAGGAAGAACCCGCCCAGGAACAGCATCAGCACCGGATGGGCCAGGTCCTGGTAAAAGGTGGCGTAGCTCGGCGGGGTGAAGCCGTCCGGCGTGGGCAATATCGACTTATCGCTGACCAGCAGGATTTCCAGAAAGATAATAATGGCCGCGGTGGCGTGGAGGGGGATCGCTTCGGTCACCCAGAGTACGAGGGCGAGCAGAAACACGCTGAAGACGCGGTGGCCGGCGGGCGACAGATCGGGAAAGGTGACGACCCAGGGAATGAGAAAGGCCACCAGGGCCAGCCCGATCCAGGCCATGCGAAACATGGCGGCCCGTTTGGGGTCGGGTGTCGTTGTTGAGCTCATGGCGATGTGTTCCTCTTGGTTCAGGCGGATTCGCGTTGAAAAGAATCCCGATGGTTAAAACAAAATTGACGCGGCAGGTCCAGAAAGGGCGGGCATTATTCTGATGTTTCTGTCCCGGGGGTATCAGGTTGCGGGACGAGTATAGGGTAGGGGTTTCCCCGAGGGTGCCGGGGCCCCGGAGCGGATGCGGAGGGTCCCGGGGTACGGGCCGGGCAGGTCTGGCCGGACCACACAAAACAAAACACCCAACCAAAGCCACGTCTACACAACACAAGATGCCGACCAAAAG
>CAZCOO010000043.1:11128-17096 GCA_964500395.1 uncultured Verrucomicrobiota bacterium | reverse complement strand
CAAAAGACCGGATGAATAAGGCCGTCGAATACCTGCAGGACGAACTCAACGGGTTCCGCACCGGAAAGGCCTCGCCCAGCCTGGTCGACTGCCTGACCGTGGATTATTACGGCACGGCCACCCGCCTGCGCGACATCGCCAACATATCCACCCCGGAACCGCGGCTCATCGTCGTGAACCCCTTTGACCCTTCTTCCGTAGACGCCATCGAAAAGGCCATCCATGGAGCCAATCTCGGCGTGACCCCCGTGAATGACGGCAAAGTGATCCGGGTCCCCATCCCGGAACTCAGCGAAGAACGCCGGCAGGAGCTCAATAAGGTCGCCAAGCGAATGGCGGAAGAGCAGCGCGTCGCCGTCCGCAACGTGCGGCGCGAGGCAAATGACGCGGCAAAAAAGCTCCAGAAAGACAGCACGATCACCGAGGACGACCTGGATGATTCGCTGAAGGAAATCCAGGAGGACACCGACAACGCCATCCGGAAAATCGATGATATGCTGGCCGCCAAAGAGCGTGAAATTCTGGATGTAGGCTAAGGTCCGTCCACCCGACGGCTTCGCCGCACGGAGGACGAGCCCGGGTCCCTCCGCGGATGATCACCCGATCTGCTCGCGAA
This sequence comes from uncultured Verrucomicrobiota bacterium, assembly GCA_964500395.1. GTDB lineage: Bacteria > Verrucomicrobiota > Kiritimatiellia > CAZCOO01 > CAZCOO01 > CAZCOO01. The sequence continues at coordinate 16,480 of CAZCOO010000043.1, read as the reverse complement.
CCCGGCGGAGTTCGGCCGGGCTCTGCGTGCGCAGTTGTTCCACAACGAGCTGGTCCGCCCGGGAAAAGGCAAACGTATCCAGCTCCTTCGGGGCCGCCCATCGGCAACGGGAGCAACCGATCGGCCGCGGCCGTCCGCGCTTCAGCCGGGCCCAGTGCACATGCAGCTCTATAGTAAAATGGGAATAGGCGTGGCGGACGGTCCGGAGTCGAGCCCCCACGGCTACCAGAATACCGAGCTCTTCCTGTAGTTCCCGGCGAATGCACTGCTCCATGCTCTCGCCCTCCTCCTGCCCGCCGCCGGGAAATTCCCACAACCCGCCGAGCATGGCGCCCTCGAGTCGACGGGCAATCAGAACACGACCCCGGGAATCGATCACGACACCCGCCCCCACCTGCTTGTGCGGGACCGCCTTTTTCGGCTTGCGAACGGGAAGCTGTTCCGCATCGCCGTTGCTGTACGCCACACATATCGAGGCCAGTGGACATTGCCCGCATCGTGGCCGGGCCGGAACACAGATCGTCGCCCCCAGCTCCATCATGGCCTCGTTGCTGTCGCCCGGTTCCTCCCGGACCAGGAAGGCCTGCGCCCACGCCTGCAGCAAGCGTCGGTTCGCCGGTCTTTCCACGTCTTCACTGAACCCGCTCAGCCGGGCCACGACGCGGATGACATTGCCATCCAGTACCGCGACCGGTTCCCGGCAGGCCAGGCTGGCAATCGCGGCCGCGGTGTAATCCCCCACCCCCGGCAGCGATTTCCACTCCGCCGCCGTCTCCGGGAACATCCCCCCCCTGTCCTCCGCCAGCAGGCGGGCCGCTTTGTGCAGGTTCCGGGCCCGTGCATAATACCCCAGCCCCTCCCACAGCTTCAGAACATCGTCCAACGGCGCCCGGGCCAGGGCCTCCACATCCGGAAAGGCTTCCAGGAAGCGATGGAAATACCCCACCACGGTTTCCGCCCGGGTCTGTTGCAGCATAATCTCGGAAAGCCAGACCCGGTAGGGATGACGGTCTTCCCGCCAGGGCAGAGAGCGCCGAATGCGACGAAACCAGGGCAACAGGCGCCGGCGGGCGGCCCGCCGCTGGGTCGGTGTGGGGCTGAATCCGTCGCGGTCCGTCCTGCCCCCGTCCGAGTTACTCAAGACTCAATTCCTCATCCGTCTGACCCTTCGCCTCCCCATCCGTTTGCGGGGCACGGGTCCGGGTCGCGCTCCGGTCGGACGGCTGCTCGATTGGCATTGGGTCCGGTCCGCTGACGATATTCAACACCAGATCCACGTCCCACTTGTAGCCCTTCTTCTCGATACGATAGTCATCATCCATCAAGGTGAAGGTGTACGTTACGCGAAACCGGTTAGCCCCCCGGGCCGTGGCATCCCAGCGGGGAAACAGCACGTCCTCCGTGCGCCCCTCCTGCAGCGAGGTGATCCAGGACGAGACGGTCTGTCCGCTTTCGGTCGACTTGCTTTCCTGCACCATCCGGATGGCCTCGGCGTGGCGGGTCCCCCCCTGCAGGGCCTCGGCCAGGCGTTCCCGCTCCTGGCGTTCAGCCGCCCGTTGCTCAAAATACTCTCTCTCCTGCTCGGTCTCGGGGCTGCAGCCCGGCAGGAACAAGCCCCCCAGGCCTGCGATGACGAGCAACGGGGATAGGGTGGTCCGGCAACATTTCATCGGCGGATCAGCATACCGGCATCGATACGCGATTCCAACGCTTTTTCTTTGACCCGTTCCCCACCCCCACCTATAGTTTACCAGACCCTACGGAGGAGTATCTGCTTATGCCCCCGGAACACTCGGAAAACGACGATCAGCAAAAAAAACAGCCCCCGAAAATCAAGCTCGGGAATGGAAACGGGAACGGCAAGAAGAAGGAAACCGGCCCGGTAGAAGAGCCCCCCTCGAAGTCCGGCGAGGAAAAAGAAGCCCCGCCGAAAATCAAACTCCATTCCAGCGAAGATCCCTCGGAGTCGGTCTCCTTCAAGCAGCCGTCCAAAGGGAAGCCGTCAGATCCCAAATCCGATACGACGCGCATTGATATTTCCAAGGCTCAGGCCGGGGACGCCGAGACCGAAGAAAAGGCGCAGAAAGAGCCGGAAGCCGAGCAAAAGCCGTCCGAAACCGGCGAGGTCGCCAAGGGCATTCCCTCCCAGGCAAAGGAAGACACCTCGAAGATTGATTTGCGGGAAACGGCAAAAACCCAGCAACCCGCCGAAGACCAGGACGAGCCGGAAGAGGCCCGCGACTCAACCGATGAAATCGAGGACATGGGGCCCTCCCGGCAGTCCACCATGCGAATCCAACTCGACGAGGATGATGTCGCTGGGAAGACCGCGCAAGCGGATCAATCCGGCCAAGAATCCGCCGAAGCCGAACCGGCCGAGGAAACGACCTCCTCGGAACAAAAGGGTGAAACCGCTCGAATCGATCTCGGTGAGCTTCTCTCCGAGGAAGAAGAAAAACCCCAGCGCAAACCCGGCAGTGGCCCCCCAAAGACGGTGCGACTGAAACGTCCGGGGCAAACCGCTCCTACCGTCGCGATGAAGCGCCCCGACGAGGAGGCGGAAAGCGAAGAATCGGACTCAAGCAGCAAGGGGGAGACAGCCCGCATCGATATGCCGGAGGAAGAGGAAGCGGCACCTTCGACTCAGCGGAAGACAATCCGAATCAAACGGCCGGATGGCGGAGCCCCCACCGCCCCCCGAACCATGCCGGTGGCGCGCCCCGCTGAGAAAAAAGCCGCCGAGGAACCGGAAGCGGCCGCCGTCGGCGCCCCGGGCCTCTTTTTCACCATCCTGTCGGGCTTTGCCGTCGTCATCACCGCTGTGCTGGTATACGTTCTCGCCGCCCAGCTTCAGTCGATCGGGCAGGATGAGGATACGCCCAGTTGGCCGTATTCCGGGCGAATCATCCAGGAGTGACTTTTCTCGGCGCGGACCCTGCCACCGATGGACACATGTCATGAAACTTGAGGATTTCGCCTACGCAGTCGCAGAAAAGGTCTTCGCAGACCTTACCCACAAACACCACTTCGAAGTGCCGGCCGATGTGCGCAAAGAAGTCCTCGAGACAGTGAAGCGTGAGTACACGGAATTGGTCCGGTAAGGACCCGGCCCCGGTGACCGACTCAACCAACCGGCGTCTCCGGATCCGGGGCGCAGCATGTTGAACCAATCAAAAATCCCTGACCTACAGGAGGAACATCCCATGGCCGACAGCGAACACGTACTGAATGTCGACAAGAGTAACTGGCAGAGCGATGTAATGGAGGCCGACCACCCCGTTCTCGTGGACTTCTGGGCGGAATGGTGCGCGCCGTGTAAAGCCATTGCCCCCGTCCTGGATCAACTGGCGGACGATTATGACGGCAAGCTCAAAGTGGCCAAGGTCAATGTGGATGAGACGCCGGAGCTCGCCGGCGAATTCGGTGTCCGCTCCATCCCGACTCTCCTGCTTATTGTCGACGGCAAGGTGGCCGAGCAGATGGTGGGAGCCGCCGGCAAGGAAGCTCTGAAAGAGAAGCTCGATCCGCACGTCTCCGGCTGAGGTCGCGCCCGGCAGACAGCACGCACTCGCACTGACACCCTGCCCCCCTCAGGACCACGATGGCTGCAAAACACGGGGCCGTATGTCTCGTTGCGACCGTGCTTGATTGAGCGAATCGCGCTCTGGGTGGGTCCCTCACCGGAACGCAGACGTCGCGCCGGCGAGTCTCTTCAGGTCACGGACGGGAATGCTTGCTTACCCGGCACGCAGATCGGCATCCAGCACAGCCGGGGCCGATCGCCACTGCCGCTTTTCGGATTCCCGGCGGAAGACCTCCTCGAAAAACGCTCGGAGGGAGGTCATGCCGAGTGCGACGGGGAGGCGTTCCCCCGCGGACGGAGGCATGTGGCCGAGAGTCAGCGACCCCTGCCCCGCCGAAGCATCCCACAGCGGGAGGAGAATCTCCGCGACGTGCCGCATGCCCCGGGCCACGATCAGCTCGCAGTTCTCCGACGGATCGACGAGGAGTCTCTGCCCGTCCAGGAACCAGTCATTGCCGTGACTGCCGGTCCACGCGGCCGCGCGGACAACCCCGTGCAGGACGAGCGTCCAAAGCGCGGTCGGCAACCGGGCATCGCTCAGGATAAACCGCCCCCAGTTCTCCCGTTGGCGGCCGGGCGGGAGAGCCTGGTCGAGAATGGAATCCGCATGGGCCCGGCATCCGATTCCCCACAGGGCCCGGGCCAGCAGCAATCGCGGGTAGGGCCCCGCCACCACGCGCTCTCCCACGTGATCGCGGTAGTACCGGGCGACGCCGCCCACCGCATGCCGCACCTGTTCATCACTCAGAACGTGGTCTCCGCATGCACTGCTGAGAGCGGCCAGCAGGTATACTTCCATCCCCGCCTGGCCGGCGGGGAGTTCCGAACGCACGGCCGTCTTCATGTCTTGGCAATCAGCCCTTCGACTTCGCTCAGGAACTGGTTCACATCCCGAAAACGGCGATACACCGAAGCAAAGCGGACATAGGCAATGTCATCGAGCTTCTCGAGTCGATCCATCACCTTCTGGCCGATGACCGTTGTCGGCACTTCGCGTTCATATTCCGCCTCGAGTTCGCCGATAATGCCGTCGACCAGTTTTTCGATCTCCGCGCTGCTGATCGGGCGTTTTTCACAGGCCCGGTCGATACCGCCGAGGAGCTTTGTTCGGTCAAAGTCCTCGTGCCGTCCGTCCCGCTTGAACACCTTCAGGCGAGACTTCAACACTTCCTCGTAGGTGGTAAACCGATGGCTGCACTTCAGGCACATGCGCCGGCGCCGGATGACGGATCCGTTTTTCACTGAGCGTGTATCGATCACCTTGTCGTCAAGGTGACCGCACTTCGGACATCGCATGCCGAAATCTCCTGGAGGTCATGCCGTCGCCGAGCCGCCGTGCGTGCCCCGTGCGGGAGGAAGCGCCGATGGGCGCTTCCTCCCGTAGAGGCCGTCTGGCGGGGGCCTGAGTGGATCAACCCATTATTTGCGCGAAGAAGACTTCTTGGCCGCTTTCTTTCGGGCGGTCTTTTTCTTGGCGGCCGTCTTCTTTTTGGCCGGGGCCTTCTTCGCGGGTTTCTTTTTCGCGGCGGTCTTCTTCTTCGCCGGCGCCTTCTTGGCGGTCGACTTCTTGGCGGTCGACTTCTTAGCCGCTTTCTTCTTCGTCGTTTTCTTCTTGGTCGCCTTCTTTTTGGCCGGGGCTTTCTTCGCCGTTTTCTTCTTGGCGGGTGCCTTCTTGGCCGTCTTCTTCTTGGCGGGCGACTTCTTGGCCGTCTTCTTCTTGGCCGGGGCCTTTTTGGCGGTCTTCTTTTTGGCCGGGGCTTTCTTCGCCG
>CAZCOO010000043.1:3732-11028 GCA_964500395.1 uncultured Verrucomicrobiota bacterium | reverse complement strand
TTCTTGGCCGGGGCCTTTTTGGCGGTCTTCTTTTTGGCCGGGGCTTTCTTCGCCGTTTTCTTTTTGGCGGGTGCCTTCTTGGCCGTCTTCTTCTTCGCCGGCGCCTTCTTCGCGGTTTTCTTTTTCGCGGGCGCTTTCTTGGCGACCTTCTTCGCCGTCTTTTTCTTCTTTGCCATGTCGGGTTCCCCCTTTTCGTTTGTCCGGGCGGTGCCCGGTGGTTGAATCACACGGCCCAAACGAAGTACGCAACGTGCGGTTCCAGGCCCCCGCCTGCGGGTCGCCCGGCATGTCGCTTCGGTCGTGTGGATTGCCTTTCTGTTCCGTTCATGATGCGGAACAAGATCTCCTTGGCTTTCCTAAACGCGGGGTGTCTGTATCGACAATGATCGAAAGACGGACTCTCTACTATATAGATATTCATAAGTGAGCGCGCACTCGGTATTTCGTATTGGGCATATCTTTAGACGCAACAGACGGTGGCGTCAAACTATTTACCAATCTTTTCTGCGCCTATTACACATCATCATCAAGCATCGAAGAAACAGATCGCAGTCGTGCCGGTATATACGATTGGGGAAACGCACCGGGAAGAGACCAACCGCTCACTCATGCTTACGCATACGGGCGGGGTTCCCTGCGAATGCGATGATGCTCGGAAACGTAGATCGCACGCAATGCATCGTACGATACGCCGAGTTCATCGTTCACCACCAGGTATTGGTATTGCTGCCAATGCGCGCACTCGGCTTCCGCGGCGGCTATGCGACGTTGAATGATTTCGCCGCTGTCTTTCCCTCGTGCCTGCAGCCGCTGGCGAAGGCTTTCCAGGGATGGCGGCGTGATGAATACATCGACGTAGGCGCAGTTCCAGGAGGCGCCCGCCCCTTCCTGCATGAAGGAGCGTATCTGCCGCGCCCCCTGCACATCCAGATCCATGAGGACATCCAACCCCTCGTGCAGGGCATCGAGCACATCCTGCTGCAGGGTTCCGTAGCGTTCCCCGTGCACGTCGGCCCATTCGAGAAAACACCCCGCTTCGATGCGGTCTGCAAAGGCCTCCTGCGACAAAAAGCGGTAGTGCTGTCCATCTTCTTCGCCGTCCCGCGGAGCCCGGGTGGTACAGGACACCGAATAGATCAGCCGGCCGAATTCCTGCATCAACCGTTCGCAGAGAGTCGTCTTTCCGGCGCCGGAAGGGGCGGAAACGAGGAAGATAAGCTGGGTCGGTTTTTGATCGATCATTCGACGTTCTGCACCTGTTCCCGGAACCGTTCCAGTTCCGCTTTGAAGTCGACCACGTGCCGGGTCACGGTCGCATCATTGGCCTTGGATCCGATGGTATTGATTTCCCGAAACAATTCCTGGGCGATGAAATCCATGGGGCGCCCGCACGGCTCGCGGCTGTCAAAAAGGGCTTCCGCCTGCTGCAGGTGGCTGTCCAGTCGCGTCAGTTCTTCCGAGATATCCGCTTTCTCCGCAAACAAGGCTATTTCCTTCACCAGTTTTTCATCGTCCGGATCGATATCGAGTCCCGCGGCGTCGAGGCGCTTCGTCAACTGCTTCCGGTACTGGCGCGTAATGTGCGGGGCGCGGCGGGCGATCTGGTTGCGCTTGGTCTGCAGATGCCGGATGCGCTTGGCCAGATCCCCGGCGAGCCGTTCGCCTTCGGCCTGTCGCATGGAGACGAGGTTCTTGAGGGCGCGCCGCAAGGTCCGCTGAACAAGAGGCCAGATCGCATCGAGGTCCTGGTCGGGCTGCTTTCGTTCCACCACCCCCGGCAGGGCCATCATGTCGCTCGCGGTGAGATCATCCGTAAGCTTCAGCGCCCGGGAGGCCTTCCGCATTTCGCGCAGGTAGGCGCGGGCGAGTTCTGCATCGACCTCTACGGCCCGGTGCCGATGGCTCTCGCTCCAGGTTACAAGTATGGCCCCCGTCACGCGTCCGCGGCTCAGGGCGTGCCGGATCTCATCGTGGATCCGCGATTCCAGCGCGGTCAGGGAACGCGGCAGAGATACGTGCAGGTCGAGCTGCTTGCGGTTCACCGTACTGAGTTCCACGATCACATGCACGCCCTTTGCCGATGCCTCGGCACTGCCGAACCCCGTCATGCTGGTGAGACTCATCGCGACGCGGCCCCCTTTCGGGAATGCTGTTCACTCCAGGCGGCGACCTCCTGCACATCCTTGTCCCCGCGGCCGGACATGTTGACCAGTACGAGGTCGTCGTCCGTCCAGGCGTGCCCGCGCTTCATAAGCCATGCCACCGCATGCGCACTCTCCAGCGCCGGCAGAATCCCTTCCCACCGGCTGGTGGCATAGAAGGCATCGACCGCCTGTTTGTCCGTCACGTAGGTGTATTCGGTCCGTCCCAGGTCCCGCAGCAAGCTGTGCTCCGGTCCGATGGCCGCATAGTCCAGGCCCGCACTCACAGAGTGGGTCTGGCGGATCTGCCCTTCCCGGTCCTGCAGGAGATAGGTCCGCGTACCCTGCAACACCCCCACATGGCCGCCGGCAAAGCGGGCTGCGTGTCGACCGTTTCGGATTCCCTCGCCACCGGCCTCAACCCCGATCATTCGCACGCCTTCATCATTCAGGAAAGGATGGAAGATCCCGATGGCATTGCTGCCGCCTCCGACACAGGCGGCGATGAGCGTCGGCAATCGCCCCTCCTTCTTCAGGATCTGCCGCCTCGCCTCCCGCCCGATTACACTCTGGAAGTCGCGCACCATGAGCGGGTAGGGATGGGCTCCGAGGGCGGACCCCAGCACATAATAGGTGTTGCGGCAGTTGGTCACCCAGTCGCGCATGGCTTCGCTGATCGCCTCTTTGAGGGTTTCCTGCCCGGCCGTTACCGGCACTACCTCGGCTCCCAGACTGCGCATACGAAAAACGTTGAGGGCTTGGCGCTCCATATCCACGCGCCCCATGTAAATCACGCATTCAATTCCGAACATGGCCGCCACGGTCGCCGTGGCCACGCCGTGCTGCCCGGCCCCGGTCTCGGCAATAATGCGTTGTTTCCCCATGCGCCGGGCGAGCAGGACCTGCCCCATCGCATTGTTGATTTTATGCGCCCCGGTGTGGCAAAGGTCTTCGCGTTTGAGGTAGGTCTTTACCCCGATTTTTTCCGACATGCGCGCAGCGTAGTACAGGGGCGTGGGCCGCCCCACATACTCGCGCAGATACTGCTGCAGCTCGGCTTGGAACGACTTTTCCCGGCGAATCGCATAATAGGCCTGCGTCAATTCGTCCAGCGGCTGCATCAGCGTCTCCGGGACGTAGATGCCGCCGTACGGTCCGTAGTGCCCCTGCCGGTCGGGATCGGTTATGAGTTTTTTCGACATGCGGTAATGAACGCCTCTACTTTGGATAGATCTTTCTGTCCGGGGCTCCGCTCGACTCCGCTGCTCACATCCACGCCCCAGGGACGGACGGTCGCGATGCCTTCCCGAACGTTCCGGGCCGTCAAGCCGCCCGCCAGCAGGACGGGAATCGGGGAATCATCCACAAAGGCGCGGGCCCGGGACCAGTCGGCCACGGTGCCCGTTCCCCCGGGAGCCTTCGTACTGTAGCCGTCAATGAGGTAGGCGTCAACGCGACCGGCATACGGTTTCGTATCCGGCGGCTTCTCCAGGTGGACCACTTTCCACACCTCGACCGGAATGGACTCCGCGATATCGACTCCCTCCCGGCCGTGCAGCTGCACCACATCGAGCCCGGCGGTGTCCACGGCTCGTCGAATGCTTTCGGCATCCGCATCCACAAATACGCCCACCCGGCGAATGCCGGGCGGTACCCGGCGCGTCCAGGCACGGACATCCCCGGGCGTCACGGCTCTCGGCGATCCCGGCCAGAAAATGAACCCCATCGCATCCGGCCGCATCTCCGCGACCCTCTCCGCATCGCCGGCCCGGGCCACGCCGCATATTTTTACGAAGACGCCCATACCTCCCCCATCAACGACCGCACCGCTCCCGGCAGGTCCCTTTGCCGCAAAAGCTGTTCGCCGACCAGGACTGCATGGGCCCCCGCCTCGCGGACTTCGGCCACATCGGCCGACGTGCGGATCCCGCTTTCACTCACGAGGGTGACGGAGTCCGGCACCTCCGCCGCCAGGTGGCGGGTCGTATCCAGCGTGGTGGCGAACGTCCGCAGGTCCCGATTGTTTATCCCGAGAAAGGTCGCCCCCGCGTGCACGGCGGTGTGCAGCTCATCCCGGTTGTGCACTTCCACCAGAGGTTCCACACCGGCTTCCGCGGCTGTATCGAGGAAGGCGGCGAGTTCATCCGCAACCAGGGCCGCGGCGATGAGCAGAACGGCGGAGGCGCCCAGCGCGCGCGCATGCCAGATCTGCCAGGGCGAGACCACGAACTCCTTGTACAGAACCGGCGTCCCGACGGCGTTCGACACGGCGCGCAGATCATCCGGCCCGCCGCCGAAGTAGTCCGCATCCACCAGGACCGATATCCCCTGGGCCCCCGCCGAGGCGTAGTCCCGGGCGATAGCGGCCGGGTCAAACGGAACGCGGATCATCCCGGCGGACGGGGACCGATGCTTTACTTCCGCGATCAGCCCCATGGGCGCCGACCGCAAGGACTCGACCAGCGAGCCCGGCGGGGGACGCTGGCGGGCGGCCGCCCGGATCTCCTCCAGCGGATGGCGGTCCCGCACGGCCTCAAGTTCCCGCCGTTTGTTCTCCAGGATTTCCTCAAGCAGATTCATCGTGCTGTTTTTTCTTCAGGTACGCTTCGATGAAGGCATCCAGGTCGCCGTCCAGCACGCCTTCGACATTGCCGATATCGACATTGGTCCGATGATCTTTGGCCATGGTGTAGGGCTGCATCACATAGGAGCGGATCTGGCTGCCCCATGCGATTTCCCCTTTGTCCCCGTAAAACTTCTCCATCTCCCGCCGCTTCTGGTCCAATTCCCACTCGTAGAGCTTGGCCCGCAGCATCTTCATGGCCTTGTTGCGATTGGCGTGCTGCGACCGCTCGGCCTGGCACTGTACGACAATGCCCGTGGGCAGGTGCGTAATGCGAATGGCCGAGTCGGTCGTGTTCACGTGCTGCCCCCCGGCGCCGCTGGACCGGTAGGTGTCGACACGCAAATCGCTTTCCGCCACATCCACTTCTATATCGTCGTCGACTTCGGCCACCACATCAAGCGCGGCAAAGGACGTATGCCGCCGCTTGGCGGAATCAAACGGGCTGATACGCACGAGCCGGTGGACCCCGCGCTCGGCCTTCAGGTAGCCGTAGGCATACGGACCGGTGACCAGGAGCGATGCGCTCTTGATGCCGGCTTCCTCGCCCGGGGTGACATCGAGCACGCTCACGTCAAAGCCGTGCCGTTCCGCGTAGCGGTTGTACATGCGCAACAGCATATCCGCCCAGTCGCAGGATTCGGTTCCCCCGGCCCCGGCGTGGAGGCTGAGGTAGGCATTGTTCGGGTCGAAGGGCTCGCTCAGCAGCGACTGGAACTCGAGCTTGTCCATGGCCTTGTCCAGGTCGCGCAGGCGGGCTTCCAGCTCGCGCAGGGCGCCCTCCCGCTGGGCGTCGTCCTCTTCTTCGCCGGCCAGTTCGAGCATGACCTCCGCCTCTTCGGCCTGGGTCTCGATCTCGTGAAACGGCTCGACGACGGCCCGCACCGCGTTGGTTTCGCCAATGGTTTTTCGCGCCGCGTTCTGGTCGTTCCAGAAGTTCGGATCGGCCGCACGGCCTTCGAGTTCCTTCAGTTTCTGATCGTTGGCATCGACGTCAAAGATACCCCCGCATCTCTTCCAGGCCGCCTTGTATCGTTTTCATTTTCTCGCGCATTTCATCGATCGTCATGGGCGTCTCCCTGCCGTAGCCGTTGTCTGTTATGCATTCTGTATATCGGGTCCTGTGTACCCGCGGCGGCGCTTCAGCAAAAGCAAAAAGCGACCCAGACATGCCAGCGCCACCGCTGCACAGGAGCCGGCGAAGACATCGCCGTACCGGGTGTAGGGCGTGAGCGGCATCTCGTCCGGCGGCACATAGACCTTCGGGGTGATGAAGCCGGGGAAAATGGTGTTGCCTTCGGAATCCTCCAGGACAGCCGTGAGGCGGCCGCGGCGATCGATCGCGCAACTCACCCCGGTGTTCGCGCTGCGGACCAGCGGCACTCCATTTTCCACACTTCGAAACACGGAGTGCATCATGTGTTGCCGCGATCCGCTGGAGACATCGAACCAGGCATCGTTGGTCTGGTTGATCAGCAGGCGCGCCCCGGTTCGGACCGCCTCCCGCGAGAGGGCGGCCACGGTGTCTTCGAAGCAGATGAGGACGGCGAAGTGCTGCTCCGTATCCGGCAGCGGCAGCAGGGTGGCCTCCCCGCCCGGGGTAAAACTCTCGTTGATCGGCGTCAACGCATTCATGAAGGGCAGCAGAGGCTCCAGCGGGATGTACTCGCCGAACATCACGAGATGCTGTTTGTCATAGACCTCGATCAAACGTCCCTCGCGGTCAAACAGCAGGGAGCTGTTAAAATAGTCCGCGCCGCCCTCTTCCGGCCAGCGAAAGTCCATCGACCCCACCAGAATCGGCGTGCCGTTCGTGGCCAGTCCGCGAACGAGGTCGTAGCTTTCGCGGCTGTCCCGGATGTAATCCGGCACGGATGTCTCCGGCCATACCACCAGGTTCAGTCCCTCCACCTGCTGCACCCGGCGGGTCCACGTCTCCAGGCGGCGGTAGATCGTGTCGACAAAGTCGGCGGTCCATTTCCGGTACTGGGGAATGGCCGTTTGCACAATGCCGATACGGACCGCCGTGGTGGGCACCGGCGGATCCGCCCGCAGCGACCGGAATCCCGCCAGGATCGTCAGCCCCACCACGAGAAAGGCGGCGATCAACTCCACGTGCGGCTGACGCCGCCAGCGTCCCCGCAAATCGATGTACCGGAAGATCGTCAGCGCGACGGCCGCGTTCACCAGGATCAACAGGGCCGAGACGAGGTACACCCCGCCGAGGCGGGCCGCCTGAATCAGGCTGATGCTGCGATACTGACTGATGCCCAGCGCATTCCAGGCAAAGCCGGTGAACAGGATCGAACGCAGAAACTCCAGTCCCACCCACAGCACCGGCAGGGCCATCATCAGCAGGCCGTTCCGGCTGAGGCGCCCCGTGCCGATCCAGTCGTACAGGGCCGCCGCCCCCCAGGCGAAGACGGCGATGTACAGCGCACAGTACAGCGAAAGCAGCAGCATGCCCGCCACGGTGACTTTCGACAGCCAGGAAATCGTCGCCACCCACGCCACGCCCCCCGTCGCCAGCCC
>CAZCOO010000043.1:0-3722 GCA_964500395.1 uncultured Verrucomicrobiota bacterium | reverse complement strand
GTCGACGGCAGGCCGAGGCGGGCGCCCTCCGCCTCGCTTCGCCGGCGCATCGGGGTCTCGACGATCAGCCCCGGGCAGACCGCGTTGACCGTGACGCCGGTGCCCGCGACCTCGGCGGCGAGCGTCTGGGTGAGCCCGATCACGGCGAACTTGGATGCCGCGTAGGCGCCGTAGAACGCCACGCCCTTCTTGCCCAGCCAAGAGGCCATGTTGACCACCCGGCCGTAGCCCCGCGCCACGCCCCCCGTCGCCAGCCCGAGGGCAAACGCCCGCTTGGGGGGCTGCCCCCGCAGGGCGAGCAGAAGCGGCACGAGGGCAAACCATGCCGCTTCGGATTGCTCCCAGGGCGGGAACGCCACCGCCAGCCCCCCTCCACTGAGCACAGCCCCCATCCAGGGCAGCGCGTGCCTCGCTCTATTCAGAATCGCTTGTGCCTTCACGGGATTCCTGGATTCCGACCGGTCCTGTTATTCATCCATGGCCTGCCGGCCGGCCATGGCCCGCGATAACGTCTGCGGATCGGCGTAGGCGATCCCGCTGCCGGCGGGCAGCCCCCACGCCAGATGCGAAACCGTTACGTCCCGGCTTCGCAAAACATCCCGAAGGTAATGCGCCGTCGCATCGCTTTCCACATCCGTGTTCAGAGCCAGAATCACTTCGCTGATGCTTTCCTCGCGCACGCGCTGCAGCAGGGTTTCCACCGTGATGTCCGCGGCTCCCTGCCCGCGCATGGGGGAGAGCTTTCCGCCCAGACAGTGATACCGCCCGTCGTAGCCGCCCGCCCGCTCCATGATCAGGACATCCCCGGGATCCTCCACCACGCACAGCACCCCGTCCCGGCGCCGCGGACTGGTGCACAGCGCGCAGGGATCGGCCTCCCGCTCCGTCAGGGACCCGCACCGGGAACAGAGGGTCAGGGTTTCATCGACGGCGCGCAGCGCCGCAAGCACGTCCTTGCGCAGGGTTCCGCGATCGGTCGCCAGGCGCAGGGCCATCCGCTCGGCCGACCGGCGGCCGATGCTCGGCAACCGGTTTAATACGCGGATGAGATGTTCAAAAGAGTCCAGCACCCGCCGGGTTCCTTTAAAAAGGGAGATTCATGCCGGGCGGCAGTCCCAACCCCTTTGTGACCTTGCCCATTTCTTCGCTTACCATATCGCGGGCTTCCTTCAGCGCGCCGTCCACAGCCGCCTGCACGAGATCCTCGAGCATCTCGACGTCCTCCGGATCGACAACCTTGGGGTCGATCGAGATCTTTTCCACGGTCTGATCCCCGCGCGCGACGACAGTCACCATGCCGCCGCCGCTGGAAAACTCCACCGTCTTCTGCCCGGCCTCTTCCTGGACTTGTTCCATCTTCTTCTGCATTTCCTGGGCCTGCTTCATCATCTTTGCCATGTTGACCATAATCGGGTCCTCCTGATGTTGGCTGGGTCACGTATCGATCAAATTTCTATTCGCGCACATCGGCCAGATCCCCGTTAAAGGCCTCGAGGGTCTTGCGCACCACGGGGTCCGCAAGCCAGTCCTGCTTGCTTCGGTGCGGAGAGGGCTGTGCTCGGTCGGGCGCCGGGGGCTCCTCGCCGGCAGGAGGTGCGTCCTCCTGGGGAGTGTCCGCCTGCGAGCGACGATCGGGATCCTCGGAACCGTTGCCGTGATCGGCCCACGTCGACGATGAGCCCGCGTCCAGCCATTCGAATCGCACGGGCACCGGACGGGTGCCGCAGACCTGTTCGAGCACGCGCTGAATAGCGCGCTGATTCCGGCTGACCGACAGCCTCTGCATGGCATCGGGGAATTCGGGGTCGATCCCGATGAGTACCCCCTCCTCCTCCATCGCGAGAGGCTTGGCGTCCAGGAGGGCCTGGCGGGTCATCGGGGCAATTTTTGCCACCCGGTCGAGAATATCCGGCCAGTGCCTGAGCACATCATCCAGCACCCGGGGATTGCCGCCTCCGGTTCCTTCGGGGATCGAAGGGCGAGGTTCACTCAGGGCTTTTTTTTTTCGCGGCGCCGCGCCGTACTCCGCGCGCGCCTCCGCCGGGCCCGCCGCCGCCGATCCGCCTCCCTCCCCGTTTGCCTGCAGGGCCTGGAGCCGTTCCAGAATCTCGTCGATAGAGACCACGGTCGCCGCGCGCGCCGCGCGGATCAGACTCGTTTCCAACAGGGTCCGGCGGGATACCGCGTACCGCAGGCGCCCTTCCGCCTCCACCAGGATCTGGATAATCTCCAGCATCCGTTCCGTGGAAACAGAGTCAACCTGGTCCTGCAGGGACGCCAGTTGTGTTTGGGAAAGATCGGGCAGCGCGTCCGGGTTCGGGGCGTGTTTCAGCACCAGCAGGTTGCGAAAGTAATCGATCAGCTCGATAACCAACCGCTGCAGGTCCTTGCCCATCCGGTCCAATTCGTGGATGGCTTCGATCAATTGTGCCATGTCCCCGCTCAGGATCGCACCGGAGAGATCCCGCATGGATTGCCACGCCACCAGCCCGAATACCGACAATACATCGTCTTCAGAGATGGACTTCCCGCGAAACGCGATAAGCTGATCCAGCGCGGATTCCGCGTCGCGCAGGCCGCCTTCCGCTCCCCGGGCCACCGCGAGCAGCGCCTCATCGGCGATGTCGATGTCTTCGGCCTCCGCGATTTCGCGCAACCGCTCGATGATCAGCTTGGTATCGATCCGCCGCAGGTCAAACCGCTGGCACCGCGACAGGATCGTGGCCGGGACCTTTTGCGGGTCGGTTGTGGCAAACATGAACTTCACATGCGACGGCGGCTCCTCCAGCGTCTTTAGCAGGGCGTTGAAGGCGGACACACTCAGCATGTGCACTTCGTCGATCACGTAAATCTTGTACGGCCCGCGGGCGGGGGCGTAGCGGCAGTTTTCCCGGAGATCGCGGACCTGGTCCACGCTGTTGTTCGACGCCCCGTCGATCTCGAGCACGTCCAGGCTGTTGCCGGCCATGATCTCGCGGCAGGCATCGCACGTATCGCACGGCGTGAGTGTCGGGCCCTGTTCGCAGTTCAGAGCCTTGGCGAGAATACGCGCCGTGGTCGTCTTGCCGATGCCCCGGGGCCCGACAAACATGTACGCGTGAGAGACCCGATCCGTCTGGATGGCATTTTTCAGGGTCTGGACGACATGGTCCTGCCCCACCACATCCTCAAACTGCTGCGGTCGCCATTTTCGGGCTATGACTTCGTACGACATCGTAGTGTTTGCATTCCCTCCCGCTGCCGGGAAAAGACCCCCGCGCCCACAGCCGGCCAGATAGACCTGCGGCACCCGGGCCGCGTGACGTACCGCTGCTACCTTCCGGTCCTGACGGGGTTGGCCAGCGCCCGTCGCACAGGGTCCGGCCGAGCCGTGATTGCGGGGGCGAAAGAGTTTGCCTCTGCTCACTCAAAGACCAGACCCTACCAGCCCCCTGTGCCCCGCGCAAGATGCGAGTCGGACCCTCCGGCAATTCCCCTCACCGCCGGTTTCCCCGGGGAACGACACCGCAACCGTCCGACTCCCGGCTCGGAAGGGCGCCGTGTCTCCGGATGCGGAAAGCCCGGGCGCCGTCCCGCTCGCAGAGGGCGCCATAAAAAGGAGCCCGGGGGCAGGTCTCCATCGATTTTCACCGCCCCCGATCCCGGGTGTCCACGGCGGGGCAAATCCCGCCCCGCCCATCCCGCGGCTGCAGAAAAGGGTGGAATTTTGTATACAGGCCCGG
>CAZCOO010000042.1:0-17208 GCA_964500395.1 uncultured Verrucomicrobiota bacterium | reverse complement strand
TTGCAAACCCGCTTCGTCGCCTTCCATCGCCAAGCGAAGCAACGGTCGGACATCGACCCGGTTTTGAGCCAGATCCGGAACCCGGCCCGCCAGCTCGATAAGCATCCCGGGGGTCCGCGATTCCGTCAGCCAGAACAAAAAGGGTTCCGGATCGGTCCGATCGCGATTCTGCTCATAATGCGCCTCAACAAGGCGCCGCACCATCGGCCAGTCTTTATCGCGCTGGGTTTTCTTCGCCTGCACCAGGTCCGGCAGGGCCATCAGCTCGATGCTGTCGCCGTTCGGCAGCTCGACACTCGTTCGCCGGGCCCACAGCGTGGCGAACGGGGCGACATTCCGGAGGACCGACATGATATCAATGCGTATGCGCTCCGCCTCGGGATGAAAAGAACGAACGTGAACGGCATGGCCCCTGTGCAGATACTCCAGCGACAGCGGCGGAACCGCGATACACTCCGCTTGCAATTCCTCAAGCGCGTCTTGCAATCGGGAGAAATTGGGCCCATCTGCGAGGAGGACGATGTCCGTATCGCGGCTAAATTCGGCTGCGCCGTAAAACACGCAGGCCTGCCCCCCCATCAGAAGATGTCGAACCCGGAAGGAATGCAGAACGGAAAGGACTTTGCGAATCGGGCTCCGGGTCAAGGGATCCTCCTGTTTCTTTGTAGAATACCCACAGCTTCTCAGTTTCCAGCCACCTCTGGACCGGCGTCAGACGGTACCAGTCCAGCCACTCCCCGTCTTCCAGCCAGGAGGGGGCACGTTGATCCGCGTGAGATTCCATACCCCTAAAATACGGAGGGCTAACGGTGATATCAAGCACGGGAGCTCTGCCCCGCGGGCTTGCATCGGCCATTTCTCCTGTTTGGCCCCCGCTCATTCCTGTCCTATAGTACTGCGTCGCATTTATGATCAAATCCATAAAAATAAAATTCATGCGCTGGGTGGTCAGACGGTTTGCTCTCGCGCGGGGCTTTATCGATCCCTTCCACCTGATGGGGCGCATGCAGCACTTTGCCCAGCCCTCCGAGGTGGCCTGGCCCATCGAGCTGGTCCGGGCGGGGGTGGTGTTTCACGCCCGGGGCCTGCTCAACACCCGCACCATCCAGCACAACCTGGACTGGATCTGGCCCTACTGGATCGAGCAGCAATTCGACCCCCGCAGTCCGAGCTTCATCCCCCGCGCCTTCTCCGCCACCCACATCAACATGACCCACCGCAATTGGACGGCGGTAGGACAGCCGGACGGAGCCCACCTGCCGATCGTCGATCCGCGCGGCCTGCTTACCCCGCTCTACGACGGGTGGTCGCTCGATGCGTGGATTGTGCGCCCCGGTCGCGACTGGCTGATCCCCTCGCGCTGCGACCGGACCGACCAGTCTCAATTTTCGACCCCGCACGAGCTCGGCGTCGAAACCGTGTGCCGGCTCGACGGGGCCCGGCTGGACACCGCGGCGGGCATGTCGGATGAAGACTCCCCGAACCGGCTGCACTGGTCGGTGGAGGCCGAATCCGACAGCGATGCCTGGCTGGCTCTCTCCCTCCGCCCCGTCAATCCCGAAGGCGTCAGCTTTGTCGAGTCCGTCCGGTATGATCCGCCGAACACCCTGTGGCGGGTTAACGGCAGGGACATCATCCGTCTCGACACCGCCGCCGAGCGACATCTCGCCTCCGACTACCACGGAGGAGACGTGGCCGAACAGCTTCCGGAGGGGCCTCACACCGATCGGATGGAGTGCAAAGCGGGCATGGTGACCGCCGCCCTCCTCTATCCCCTCTCCCCGGGTCGTGCCCGTCGCATTCAGGTGGACATCGACCTCTCCGCGGAATCCGCGGATGAGCAGCCCCAGGCGTGCCGCACTCCGGAGATCCGGGGCTGGGATCGCTCCCTCGAGGGCTCCGCCGTTCTGGATGTTCCCGATGAACGGTACCAGCACCTCTACGACTCCGCGATTCGATCCCTGGTCCTGCACACCCCGGGGGAAACCTATCCCGGCCCGTATACCTACAAACGCTTCTGGTTCCGGGATGCGGCCGCCATCGTCTATGCCCAGCTCGCCGCCGGGCTCACCGACCGCGCGTGGCGCGTATTGCAGAACTATCCCCACCGCCAGCATATGAGTGGATTTTTCCATTCCCAGGACGGCGAGTGGGATTCCAACGGCGCCGCCCTCTGGGCCATGGGACAGGCCTGTCGCCTCACCGGCCGCCCCGCCCCGGACCCCTGGCTGCCCGCGATCCGGAAGGGCGTACGGTGGATTGCCCGCAAGAGGCTGCCCGATACCCTCGAGGCCCCGCACGCCGGCCTTCTCCCCGCGGGCTTCAGCGCCGAGCACCTGGGCCCGAACGACTATTATTACTGGGACGACTTCTGGAGTGTAGCCGGGCTGCGGGAAGCCGCCCGCATGCTGAAAACCGCGGGGGACACCGCCGCCGCTTCCGAGGCCGAGACCGAGGCCGAGGCGTTGCGCGCCGCGATCGACCGCAGTCTCCGCCTGGCGCAGGATCGACTCGGGCGCCCGGCCATGCCGGCCGCCCCCGCCCGCCGGTACGATGCCGGCGCCATCGGCTCCGTCTGCGCAGGCTATCCCCTTCAGCTCTTCGCCGGCGACGACCCCCGGCTGCTCGACCTGGCCGACGTGCTGCAAACCCGCCATTTTCAACACGGCGGGTTTTTCCAGGATATGATCCACAGCGGGATCAACGCCTACCTCACCCTGCACATCGCCCAGGTCCTGCTGCGCAGCGGCGATGTCCGGGCGCTCGACCTCATCCGCACCGTCGCCGACCTCGCCTCCTCCACGGGTCAATGGCCGGAAGCCATCCACCCCGCCACCTTCGGCGGCTGCATGGGAGATGGACAACACATCTGGGCCGCGGCAGAATGGGTACTCATGATGCGGGCCCTGTTTGTCCGCGAGGAGGAGGATGGACTGGTGATCGTCCCCGGCATACCACAGGACTGGCTGGACCCCCCGGCCCCCGTGTCCTTCGGCCCGACCCCCACCCGCTGGGGACCGTGCTCGATTCGCGTGGACAAATCAGCGGAGGGCCCGGTCGTAACCTGGTCGCTTGCCCCGCGCGCCGCCATGCCGGCGGTCCGCATTCGCTGCCCCGGTCACGCGCCGGCTGATATCGAAGACACGCCCGAGGGCTCACACCCCCTGGTGGCCTTATGAATCTCGTCATGATGACCAACACCTACCGCCCGCACGTGGGCGGTGTGGCCCGCTCCGTGGAGAGCTTTGCCGAGTATTTCCGCGAACAGGGGCACCCCACGCTGGTCGTGGCCCCGACCTTCGAAGGAGTCGATCCCGAACGCGAACGCGATGTCATCCGCGTGCCCGCCATTCAGAATTTCAACGGCAGCGATTTCTCGGTGAGTCTGCCCGCCCCCCACAAACTGCGCAAACGCCTCGACGGGTTCGCCCCGGCGCTGATCCACACCCATCACCCCTTTCTCTTAGGCGACACCGCCGTGCGCTCCGCCCGGCGGCTTCAGATCCCGCTGGTCTTTACCCACCACACCCTCTACGAGCGCTACACCCATTACGTTCCGCTCGACTCCCCCCTCATGGAATCCCTGGCGGTGGAGCTTTCCACCCATTTTGCCAACCTCTGTTCACTGGTCATTGCTCCCAGCCGGAGCATCGCCGATCTGATCCGGGAGCGGGGCGTCACCCGGCGGATCGAAGTGGTTCCCACCGGCGTCGATACGGCCTTCTTCGGCCGGGGAGACGGCCCCCGCGCCCGCAGGGAATACGGCCTTTCGGACACCGCGGAGGTGGTGGGACACGTAGGGCGCCTTGCCCCGGAAAAGAATCTTTCCTTCATCGCCCGCGCGCTGACATCCATGCTCAAGGAAGACCCGGAGCTGCAGGCCCTCCTGGTCGGCAGCGGCCCCGAAGAAGACAGTATGCGGGCCCTGTTCGAAGAAGCCGGCATCCGGGACCGGGTCTTCTGGACCGGCGCTTTGCAGGGGGACGACCTGGCCGACGCCTATGCCGCCATGGACGCGTTCGCCTTTGCATCCCACACCGAGACGCAGGGCATGGTCCTCGCCGAGGCCCTGGCCGCCGGCGTCCCCGTGTGCGCCCTGGACGCCCCCGGGGCGCGGGACATTGTGCGCGACGGTACAAACGGCCGCCTCTTGCCCGAAACGGCGACCCCGTCGGACATGGCCCGGGCGCTGAGGGAACTCCTGTCCGGGTCCCGGGACGACTGGGCCCAAACCGCCCGGGAGTCCGCCGCCCCCTATGACAAGGCGGAATGCGCCGCCCGCCTGCTCCGCCTCTACGGGCAACTCGATTCCGGGCCGCCGCCTTCAGAGGATTCCCGCGAGGCGCTCGAAAACATCCTCCGCCGCATCGAAGCCGAGTGGGATTTGATTGCCCAGAAGGCGCGTTCACTCGGCGAATCCCTCGGGTTCTCCCCGGCCACGTAAGAACCCCCGGCTCGACAACAACCATACTTCAGAAATCGGCTCCCCCCGCAAAGGGCCGGCGGCGGCCACGCCTGCGGCCTGGTACACTTGTGAATAAACGGGCCGCCCCCTCCGTCTCACTCCCCGGAGGTACATGATGAACACTCGACGCCCGCTTCTTGCATGTCTGCTGCCGGCCCTGCTGCTCGGCATGCTGCTTTCGTCCGGCTGTGACGACAGCCACGTCCGGGCCGGGGTGGTGGTCACCGATGACGCGTGTTGCTACGACGAACCGGGGCTCGTCCGCTATGACTACCGTCTCGAAGTCCTGGTCACGGATGAATGGGGCTATGCCGTGCCCGGCGTCGCGGTGGAGCTGATCGTCTCCGATACCCCGGAAATCCACGCCATCGGCACCACCGGCGCCCGGGGCCGCGCCCTTTTTGATGTGGCCGCCCGCCCGGACAGCGTGGCCCACATCGTCATCGCCGACCCCGTCTACGGGGAAGAATGGACCACCGTTCTCCTGGAACCGGATACCTACGAGGTCTACGTGGAATTTCTGCTCTGATCGCCCGCAGGCTTCGCGGGCGCGGTCCCGGTTTGTTTCGCATTCACCAGGTCCAGGAGCTCAAAGCGCCCGCCCAGGATCGGCGCGTGCGACACGCCGAGCCGGCGTTCCAGCAGGGTCGCATAGACCTGCCGGAAATCGATCCCGTGTTTCAAATCGCCGCGGTAGAGCGCTTCCGGCGCCAGGCTGGGATAGGCCCCGGTGAATCCCGGGGCGATCCCCCCGCCCGCCAGAAAGAGCGGGGCCGCGGCGCCGTGATCGGTGCCCCGGTTGGCATTCTCCGCCACCCGCCGGCCGAATTCACTGAACGTCAGCACCTGGACCCGGCCGAGGTTCCCCTGGGCCTTCATATCCCCCAGGAAGGCGCGCAGGGCATCCCCCCACTCCCGCAGCCGGGCCTCGTGCGCATACGACTGGTTGGTGTGCGTGTCAAACCCGCCCATGGAGACGTAATACACCTGCGTGGGCATTCCGCCGCCAATCAGCCGCCCGACCGTGCGCAGATCCCGCGCGAGCCGGCTGTTCGGATAGTCGACGCGGTTGCGGCCCGTCTCGGAGAGGCGGTTGATCCGGTCCGAGGTCACCTGGGCATCGAGTGCGGTCTTCTCCAGGAACTTCAGGGGCGCCCCTCCGCCGGAAGCAGGCGCCGCCCCCCGGAGATCCCCGATGGAGCCCCCGGCGCCGGCCTCCATCGGGCGATTGGCGCTGCGATACAGCGCGCCGGCCGGCGTGTTGCGCTCCTCGTCTTCATCCATGGCAAAGTCGCGGTAGTCCCCCGGATCGGCAAAGCTGATGGCCTTCCCTTCTTCCGATCGGAAGATCTGCGGGTCCGCATCCCCGATCGCAATGCCCACGCCCGGATCTTCCCCGCTGCAGGCATTGTCGAAATATCGGCCCAGCCAGCCGTTCCGGCGCACCTCCTCTGCTTCCGATGCGGTATGCCAGATCTCCATGGACCGGAAATGCGATCGATTCGGGTTCGGGTAGCCGACGCCGAGCACAATGTTGAGCAACCCTTCATCGAACAGCTCCACAACCCCGCCCAGAGCCGGATGCAGCCCGAAGTCGTCGGTCAGGGGAAGGCACTCCGAGCGGGCCAGGCCGAGCCCGGGACGCGCCCGGTAGTAATGGTCGTTGGTATAGGGCACCACCGTGTTGAGACCGTCGTTGCCGCCGGACAACTGCACCACCACCAGGATGGGCCCGTCCCGGCCGGAGACGGGCTGCACCTCCGCCCCGTCCGCCGCCGCGGTCAGCGCCCCGATGGTGGCGTCGACAAATCCCGGCAGGGTCCAGCTCAACGCCCCGCCCGCGAGCGATACCTTCAGAAATTCACGACGGGTCTTCAGCGTGGGATCGGACATGGGGCGCTCCTGTTCATGTGAGTTGAAACTGCGGCGTGGTCATCATCAGTCGCACCAGTCTCTGTACCTGGGCGGGCTGCCACCGGCGGGGCGGCGGCAGGCTCCGGGCATACTCCACAAACGCCCGGCGGTCTTTCTTCCTCAGGAATGAATTGTACACCCGCCACTGCAGGTGTTCGAGGGCCTCCACCATGCTGCCGCGGTATTCCGCCGGCAAAACCGCGGACGCATCGATCCAGGATCCCATCTCCCGCAGGCGGTCCCGGGCCTCCCGCCCGCTCACCTCCCGCTCCTCGCGGGCCTCCATCAGCCGCCGGACCCCCTGGGCGAGGGTCCCGGCCGGCCGGCGGTGCTCCCGGCTGATTCCCTCCGCCATGATGTGTGCATAATTGTACCGGCGCAGCAGGGTGGAGGTCGTAATCCAGGCCTCCCCCTGGTCCCATCCCTTTACATTCGGGGGCTGAAACAGGGACTGGCCCAGCGTGTGCAGCATGGCCAGCGCCGCGCCGGGATAGTCCAGGGGCGCCTCCAGGGTCCGCAGGGCCGAGACCAGCCACACCGCCGGACTCTTGATCTGGGTGCGGTAGGCCCGGCCGGAATAAAAGGCCCGGCTGCGGAACATCGTCTCCAGTACCGGGCGAAGGTCGTTCCCATGCCGTCGCATCACACCGACCAGCTCGTCGACAATGCCGGGCTCGGGGTCGGGGTAGGCAAAATACGCCCACAGTTTGCGGCAGATGTATTCCGCCGAGCGGGGTCGGTCGACGATGAGCCGAATCACATCGCGACCGTCGAAATCTCCACGGTGTCCGAACAGGGTTTTCCTCCCCCCATCGTGCGCGTAGGGGCG
Source organism: uncultured Verrucomicrobiota bacterium (assembly GCA_964500395.1). Classification (GTDB taxonomy): domain Bacteria; phylum Verrucomicrobiota; class Kiritimatiellia; order CAZCOO01; family CAZCOO01; genus CAZCOO01. The sequence goes on along the minus strand of CAZCOO010000042.1, from coordinate 10,000 downwards.
CACCATAAATTCGCACCGCTCCCGCCGGACACTCCAGCCGGTGAGGGCCCGGGCGGCCTCCCGGATGTCCGTTTCGGTATAGTGCCCCTCCCCCAGCGTAAACAGCTCCATCAGCTCCCGGGCGTAGTTTTCGTTGGGCGATTCCTTCCGGCTGCGCGCATTGTCGAGGTAGACGAGCATGGCCGGGTCCTGCGAGACGGCCACGAGGAAGTCCTCCCAATTGCCGAGGGCGTGCGCCCGCAGGGTCATGTTCTGCTGCCCCATCATGTAAGCGGATTTCACCTTGCGCTCGCTGGTGGCAAAGTGCCCGTGCCAGAACAGGGTGAGCCGCTCCTCCAGCGGGCGATCCGTTTCCACCATCCGGCGCACCCACCAGGCCCGGAGCAGATCGAGGCGGCGGCGGTTTTGCCGGCGCCACTCCCTCCGCCGCTCCCGCTTCTCCGTCTCGTCGAGGCCGCGCAGCTCGTCGGGCCCGAGCAGATCCGCCGCGCCCGGCTCCCCCATCCAGGCGGGCGGTCCGGGCGGCTCGCCCGCCCCGTCAAAGTAGACCAGCCGTCGTATGGCCCAGGGCAGACCGACCCGGTGCAGGGCTTCGACCTCCGATGGCGAGCCTCCAAACCCGGCCCGGCGCAAAAGATGAGCCGCCGTAAACGGCGTCCAGTGATATGGCGACAGTTGTTCGAGCATGGCAAACCCCGCCTCCGATGATTCTGTTCTGAGAACGAATCAAGGCCGGGGTTTATTGTGCCCCCGGCCAGGCCGACTGGCAAGGCAGCGGCCACGGGTTTCTCTTGTGCACATGCTGCGCGCCTGATAGCGTTGGCCCATTGTGAGGGAAGGCGCCCGGTGCCCGGACCCCGTTCCGCCCGGGAGGCCTCGGTTCTGGATATGGCAAAGTTGGAAAAACCCTCAAATACCACTCTGGTCCTGATCGCCGCGGCCATCGCGGCGGTCGCGATCCTCCTCGCCTCCCCCTACGCCCGTCGCGTCGAGGAAAACCGGCGCAGCGCCGTCGCCGAGGCCTTCGCCGCGCCGCTCCCCGCCCCGGACACCCCGGCCTCCGAGGTCACCTTTGTCGTTTTTGATACGGAGACCACCGGGGTGAATCCCAACTATGCCCGCATCGTGGAGATTGCGGCGGTCAAAATCCGGGGCGGCGAAATCGAGGATGAAGTGGAATGGCTCATCAATCCCAAACACCCCATCTCCCCCGAGTCCCAGGAGATCCACGGCATTTCGCCGGAGATGATCGCCGACAAACCCGACTTTAACAGCGTGTACAAAGATTTCGCCCGATTCTGCGCGGGCGCGATCCTCGTGGCCCACAACGCCAATTTCGACGTCACCTTCGTTCGCAACGAGGCCATCCGGTACGAAAACCCCCTCCCGCCCAATCCCGTCCTGGACAGTCTGCGGCTCTTCCGGCGGCGATATCCGGACCTCGAAGACCACACGCTCCAGGCCGTGGCCGAACACGCCGGCATCGATCTCGGTCAGTTCCACCGCGCGGTGGACGATTCCCGCATGGTCGGCCTCATCCTCGCGGAGATCATCTCCCGCGAGGAGGCCGGCTTCACCCTCCAGGCCCTGCAGGAGCAGGCCGGCGGGGTCCTCCTGTTTGAGTAATCCGGGGCGATTTCCCCCGTTTTTTGCCCATCCGGCCGCTCCCGCCCCGATTTCCGGGTGAACAGACCCCCGCCCCGCCTCGTCAATATCCGTAGACGCTTTTGCGCATTTGTACGGATAGAGAAATCCCGGCTCCCGGGGCTACTATGGCTACAGAACAAAGAAGCCAAAGGAGGCACCACACATGGCCGAATCCTATGACAATCGAAACATCGCCCTGTACCTGCAGGAAATCGGAGAGACCGATCTGCTGACGCGCGAAGAGGAAGTGGCGCTCGCGCATCGAATCCAGCAGGGCGACGAGGAGGCCGAACAGGAAATGATCCGGGCCAACCTCCGCCTCGTGGTGCGCATCGCCCAGGATTTTACCGGGCGGGGACTCTCGCTGCTGGACCTTGTCGCCGAAGGCAATCTCGGCCTCATGAAAGCGGTTCGGCGGTTCTCCCCGGAAAAGGGGGCCAAAATGAGCACCTACGCCGCCTGGTGGATCAAACAGTCCATTCGGCGCGCCCTGGCCAACCAGGCCAAGACCATCCGGCTCCCGTCGCACATCATCGAGAAGATCTCCAAGATGCGTCGCATGGAGCACAGGCTCCTGGAGACGTTCGGGCGCGACCCCACAGACGAAGAGCTGGCGGCGGCTCTCGATGTGACGCCGGCGGCCATCCAGCACTGGAAGACGGTGGCCCTCCGCCCCACTTCGCTGGACGCCCCCGTGAGTGAAGAAGACGGCGGCCACTTCAGCGACATCATCGGCGACGAAACGGGGTCTACCCCGTTTGAAGATCTGCGCGACACTCAGCTCAAGCAGGAGGTCGAGCGCTTACAGAAAAACCTGAACCCGCGGGAGCAGGAGATTCTGGAGCGGCGGTTCGGCCTGCACAACAAGGAGGCCCAAACGCTCGAAACCATCGGGGAACGCTTCGACATCACCCGGGAGCGTGTGCGGCAGATTCAGAATGCCGCCCTCCGCAAACTGCGGACCATGCTCGAGGAAGAAAAGCGGCAAGGCCGGTCTCGCCGCGCCTCCGCCGCCTGAGCCCGGAATCCGCACCCCATCCCTGATAAACGAAAGGAGTCATCCTCATGAAAACGCTGCATCCTTCATGATCGACTGGGGGGTTGCCGGGGAACGATCCGACCTGGAAATTGAGACCGAAGTCAAAGAGCGCCTGGACGCCGATATCTGGATCGATTCCGCGTTCATCGACGTGGAAGCGACGGACGGGACCGTCTTTCTCACGGGGACGGTCGGCAGCGCCGCGGAAAAGCGGCGCGCCCGGATGGCCGGCCGGGTCGCCGGCGTGGAGGCGGTCGACGCAACCGGTCTCGACGTGGAGTACTGGCCCAAAGATCGCATGCAGCAGGACCGGAAAGTCACGACCTGGGCCGATGACCAAATCCGGGACGCGGTGGCAAGCGCCCTGACTCGGGATCCCCGCGTCGCGTCGTTCGACATCGACATCAGGGTCGAGGACGGCGTGGCGACCCTCCGCGGAGAGGTCGACACCTGGTACGACAAGCACGTCGCGACCGAAAATGCCTTCGACGGCGGCGCACGCGATGTTCGCAATCTCCTCACCGTCCGGACCAACCGGCAACTGGAGGAAACGGGCTACTATGCGCCCGGCGCCACCTGGGATGTCACGTTTGCGCCGGACTACGATGCCCGCGCATATTGATCCCGGCAGGTATCCGGATTCCCGGCAACGGGGCGGGGCGCTTTGCCCCCGGCCCGTCACCCCGGCATTCCGGGCTCGACAAACGCCCGTATCCGCTTACTCTTCGGCGGCATACGCGATGCAACCGGGACACGGCCTTCTCCATGACAACAAGAATTCTGCTGGCGGATCATCAACAACTGATGCGACAGGGGCTTCGCTCCCTGATCGAGGACGAGTTGGGTATGACCGTCGTCGGAGAAGCCGCAAACGGCTTTGAGGCCATTGAGCAAACCTCGGCAACCGCGCCGAATGTTGTGATTATGGATATTTCCCTGCCCGGCATGAATGGCGTCGAGGCCACCCGCGAAATCCTTCAAAAAGCGCCGCATGTCCGGATCATCGGCCTCTCCGACCACCAGGACCACTCCGTCGTGGCGGAAATGCTGAAAGCCGGCGCCGTCGGCTACATCCCGAAGCAGGCCGCGTACGAAGAGCTGCGATCCGCCATCGAGTCCGTCCAGGGCGGACAGACCTACCTGAGCCCCACCATCACCGAAAACATCGTGGACCAGTATGTTCGCCGCCCCGTCGCCCCCGACGACACAAACACGGCCTTCGCGGACCTCAGTGACCGCGAACGCCAGGTCCTGCAACTCGTGGCCGAGGGCGCCACCAGCAAGGAGATTGCCGAGTCCCTCGGGATCAGTGCCCGCACCGCCGACAGCCACCGCCGCAACATCATGGAAAAGCTGAACGTGCACAGCACGGCCGAACTCACAAAATATGCCGTTCGGCACGGGCTCAGCTCGCTCGAGCAGTAGCGCGCCGGCCCCCGCCTACCGCGCTAACCCCATTCTCATGCCTCCATAACGGCGCGGCAACAGGGGCCGGGCACGATAGCCCCCATGAGGATTCCCTGTACCCTGTTCCTCCTCCTGCCCGCCTTGGCGGGCGCCGTCGGCGCCTCGCCCACCGCGCTCGTCGAGCGCGTCCGCGCTCACCCCCTGGCCGAATCCGTTCTCACCAATCGCTACATTCTGCTCGAGGCGGAGGGAGACGTCGCCATTGACTTTCGCCTTGCCCGCCGGGCGTTTGACCGGGACGACCTGCTCGCGGCCGTGCAGCAGGAGTACAGCCGGCAACTGCCCGAGGGAGAGACGCCGGAGTTCAGCATCGAACAGACCCGGCCCGGCCACTATGCCTACGTCAACCGGAAGGGCCGCACATCGGAAATTACCGAGCTGCTGCGCACCCGGGCCCCCGGGGGGATCAACCTCGTACTGCATGCCCGGGGGGAACGGTTTTTTGGCTGGTTCCAATCCCTCGTGGTGGTCCACACCCATCCGGTCGACAAAACCCGGTCCGGCTATCGCGTGCGCGTATACGCCTATCCCGAACGGGGGGTCTCCCGGTTCCTGGCCCGCCACCTGCCGATGGTGGACTGGTACTTCCGCAGGAAAACCCGCTCCATTACGAAACTGGCCACCGATATCTGCATCGCCTTGTGCGAGCAGGAACTCTCCCGCACCGCCCTCCCGGCCGCCTCCGAGGACGCCGGCCCCTCCTGAAGCCCCCTGCCCCCCCCGCGGGGTCCTCGGCCCCTCCTCTTTCCATCGTGAGGGCTCCGCAGGAAAAAATCTCTTGATTCCATCTCCGTCGCTTCGCATAGTGAGTAGCTCCGGTCGGCAAACTCCACACCGTGGCGAGATAGCTCAGTTGGTAGAGCAGAGGACTGAAAATCCTTGTGTCGGCGGTTCGATTCCGTCTCTCGCCACCATTTTTCAACCTCCCGATCCCGCCGCATCCCGCTAACGCGGGTACCCGCCGAAAACCGAGCAGGAGCCCTGACATGCCCCAGACGGCCGTCCAACTTGTCGCCCCCGATGAACTGATCCTGAACCGGGAAAAGCCGGTCTCTCCCCCGGGGCCCCACCAGGTCCTCGCCCGGGTGGAAGTCGTCGGCCTGTGTTTTTCGGATCTCAAGCTCCTCAAGCAATTCTCCGAACACGTCCGCAAGTCGGATGTCGTGGCCGGCATCGACCCCGACATCCTGGACGAGGTCCCGAGTTACGTTCCCAACGAGCACCCCGCCGTTCCGGGCCACGAAACCGTTGTCCGCGTCGAGCAGGTGGGCGAAGGCGTCACCTCCATGCAGCCCGGCGATCGATTTCTCGTCCAGGCCGATTACCGGTGGCTGAAAACCGCCCAATCGAACGGGGCCTTCGGGTACAACTTTGAAGGCGCCCTCCAGGAGTATGTGCTCCTGGATGAGCGCGTCGTCACCTCGCCGGAGGGCGAATCCATGCTCATCCCCGCCGAAGAACATCTCCCCGCCTCCGCCGTGGCCCTCGTGGAGCCCTGGGCCTGCGTGGAAGATTCCTACGTGGTCCGGGAGCGCACAACCCTGAAGGCGGACGGCCGGCTGGGGGTTGCCTATGCCGGGTCCTGGCCGGAAGACGCCGTGCACTCCCTGCTCTCCGAACACCCCGCTCCCGCGGAGATCATTCGCCTCGAGCAGGGAACCCTCCGGCTCGAGGAGCTGGAGGATGAATCCCTCGATGACCTTCTGTTCGTTGGCGCGGACCCCGACTTCCTGGAGCAACTCTGGCCCAAGGTAGCCAAGAACGGTCTCACCGCGATCGTGCGGCAGGACGCCCGGTTTGGCCGCGACGTGCGCTGCCCCGTGGGACGCCTCCACTACGGCGGACTGCGCATAGCCGGCACGGCCGGAGCCAACCCCCGGGACGCCTACGAAAGCATCCCTCCAACCGCGGAAATTCGCCCCGGCAACCGAATCGATGTGGTCGGCGCAGGCGGCCCCATGGGCACCATGCACGTCATCCGCAACCTCTGCCAGGGCGTGGAGGGCGTCTCGGTATACGGCGGCGATATGAGCGACGAGCGATTGGACCAGCTCAACACACTCGCGCGCCCGCCGGCGGAGCAGAACGGCGTCGCCTTCGAAACCTACAACGCCAAGACCCATCCCCCCCGGGACGCCTTCGACTACATCGCCCTGATGGTCCCCGCCCCGGCCCTGGTCGCGGACGCAATCAAGCGGGCCAACCCGCGCGGCATCATCAATATCTTTGCCGGCATTCCCGCCACCGTCGACCATGCGCTCGACCTGGATACCGTCGTCGACCGGCAACTCTATTTCATCGGCACCAGCGGGTCTGTGATCGACGACATGAAGATCGTGCTCCGCAAAGTCACCGAAGGCACGCTGGACACCAATCTCTCCGTGGCCGCCGTCAGCGGGTTGGACGGTGCGGTCGAAGGGATCCGGGCCGTGGAAAACCAGCTCCTGCCGGGCAAAATCATCGTCTACCCCTCCTGCAAAGGACTGGGCCTCACCCCGTTGCCGGACCTCGCCGAGAAACACCCGGACGTGGCCGCCCGCCTCAAGGACGGCGCCTGGACCGGGGAAGCGGAAAACGCCCTGCTCGCTCTCTACGCTTCCTGAGGATCGCCCCCCGCCTCTTCTCCCGAAGACGCCGCCCCGCCCGCACATGCAGGCCGGCCGCCGCGGGGGTCGCCCGCCTTCAGACCCGGATCACCTCGACGCCCGCATTCTTGATCCGCTCCAGGCATCGCGCATCGCCGGGCGCGGGGCGGGTGATCAGAATGTCAATCCGGTCGAGACCGCACACCCGGCTGAGGGACCGCCGGCCGAGCTTTGACCGGTCGGCCAGCACGACAACCGTGTCCCCGCCGTCGATCATGGCCCGCTCCACGTCCGCCACCAGTTCATTGGAGTTGGTAATCCCGGTTTCGTCGATCCCCCCCACGGATAAAAACGTCAACCGGGCGTTGTACGTCTCCAGCGAGCGGCGCACCGCGGGCCCCACCAGCAGGCCGGACTCCGGATACAACACCCCGCCGGTAATGAGAATCTCCGGCTGCATCTGCCGGCCCCGCCGCTCCTCCAGCGCCCCCGCAAGGGGCAGGGAATTCGTAATCACCTGCAGCGGCGCAACCGGCAACAGCGTGTGCAGATGAAACGTCGTCGTCCCGCCGTCGATCATCAGCGTATCCCCCGGCTCGATCAACACGGCCGCCCGCCGGGCAATCGCGGCCTTGTCAATGGAATGCCGCTCCTCCCGGATGCGAAACGACGGCATGGACTCTCCATCGGTGCCGCGCACCCCCCCGTGAACCCGATCCACCAGGCCGCGCCGGGCCAATTCCCGGAAATCCCGGCGAATGGTGACTTCGCTCGCGCCGAGCAACCTCGACGCCTCCTCCACGGTCAAAAGCTCCGTGGAACGCAAATGACGCAATATGCTCTCTTCCCGCTGTGCCTTCATCTCCTGGCTTTCCGTCTACATGTCGTGGCTCCCGCCGGACGTCCTGATCGATATCCGGCCGCCGAAGTCACATTTTTCCCCATTTTTGATTGCAAATCAACCGGAAATGATCATTATGATCGTTTTAGATCGTTTCAACCCCTCATTCCGGCTTCGCGAATAAGGAGACGCCGCCCTATGAAAGCCATGAAATTGACCGGCATCCGTGAAATGGAAATGCACGATGTCCCCGACCCCGAACTCTCCGGCCCCACCGATGTCCTGATACGAATGGGCGCCGTGGGCGTCTGCGGGTCCGATGTGCACTACTACACCACCGGCAAGATCGGCAGCCAGGTGGTCGAGTATCCCTTCACGGTCGGGCACGAAGGGGCCGGCACGGTGGTCGAGGTCGGCTCCGAGGTCACCGCCGTCAAGGCGGGGGACCGCATCGCCCTCGAGCCCGCCATGACCTGCGGGCATTGCGACCAGTGCAAAGCCGGCCGCGCCAACACCTGCCGCAACAATCGCTTTCTCGGCTGCCCCGGCCAGGCCGAAGGCTGCCTCTCGGAATACATTGTCATGCCGGAGGCCTGCTGCTTCCCGGTCCGGGACGGCACCTCGCTCGCCCACGCCACCATTTCCGAGCCCCTGGCCATCGGCGTCTACGCGGTCAAACACAGCATCCCCATGGCGGGCGCCCGCATCGGCATCCTCGGCATGGGCCCCATCGGGCACAGCGTCCTGCTCCCCGCCCTCCACGAAGGCGCGGACAAGGTCTACACCACCGATCGCCAGGCCATCCGGTGCGACTATGCCCGCACGGCCGGCGCCTGCTACGCCGGCAATCCCGACCAAACCGACATCGTCGAGGACATCCTCGCCGAAGAGCCCCTGGGCCTGGACGTGGTGTTCGAGTGTTGCGGCATGCAGGACGCCATCGACCAGTCCATCGAGCTGCTCAAGCCCGGCGGCAAGCTGATGCTCATCGGCATCCCCGAAGTCGACCGCATCTCCTTCATCATCGACCAGATGCGCCGCCGCGAAATCACCCTGCAGAACGTGCGCCGCCAGGAGGGATGTGTCGAACGCGCCCTCGATCTGATCGAGAACGACAAGGTGGACGTCGATCCCATGATCACCCACAACTTCGACTTCGCCGATACCAAAGAGGCCTTTGACATCGTCGCCGACTACAAGGACGGCGTCCTCAAGGCCATGATCCACTTCGAATAAACCACCCAGGTCTTCCCCTCCCAACACTCCAGGAAAGGAATCCTCATGAAAGCAGCAGTCATCACCGGCCCCGGCCAAATCGAAGTTCAGGACGTCCCCACCCCCGCCCCGGGGCCGGGGGAAGTCCTGCTCAAGGTGGACGCGGCCGCCCTCTGCGGCACCGACCAGCGGGTGCTGAAAGGCGAAAAGGACGTCGACGTCGATATCGTGGGGCACGAAGTGGCCGGCACCGTGGAAGCCCTCGGCGAGGGAGTCGACGGCGTCCGGGTCGGCGAGCGCTACGCCCTGCAGACGGTGATCGGCTGCAACCGATGCGAAATGTGCGCCCAGGACCGGCAAAACCTCTGTGAAAACGGGTTCAAGGCCCTCGGCTACGCCTGGAACGGCGCGTTTGCCGAATTCATCATCATGCCCCGCGAAGGGGTCGAGCAGGGATGCCTCATCCCCCTCCCCGGCGACGTGTCCCCCGCCCTGGGCACCATGATTGAACCCCTGAGCTGCTGCGTCAACGGAATGCGCTACCTGCCGCTGGACGACATGAAGAGCGTCGTCATCATCGGTGCGGGCATCATCGGGGTGATGAACGGCCTGGTCTGCAAAGCGCACGGCGTGGAGGACGTCATCCTCATGGACATCGAGCAGACCCGTCTCGACCTCCTCCGGGAGCTGGACCTCCCCTTTTCCTCGCTGGTCAATTCCGGCGACAACGACCCGGTCGAGTGGGTGCGGGAGCACACCGGCGGGCGCGGGGTCGACGGCGTGGTCGTGGCCGCCTCGGTCAAGCACCTCGTCCCTCCCGGGCTGTCCATGCTGGCACGCGGCGGTCACCTCTCCGTCTTTGCCGGGATGAGCAAGCAGGACCCCGTGGTGCCCCTCGACGTCAACCTCATCCATTACCTGGAACTCAACGTGCACGGGGCCAACAGCTCCGTTCGGCGGGATTACCTCGAATCGATCGAACTCATCACCCGGAACCGGGAAGACTTCGAGCGCCTCATCACCCACACCTTCCCGCTCGCGGACTTCAACCGGGCCTTCCAGGCCCAGGCCGACCCCGCGGTGAAATCCCTCAAGATTCTCATCGACCCCTCCACATAGGAGCGGGCTCGCCCGATATCGGAGCTATCCGCATCCGGACCGGGAGGGACGGCGGCCTCGCCGTCCGTTTCCCGTTTCCGGCCACCG
>CAZCOO010000041.1:0-17379 GCA_964500395.1 uncultured Verrucomicrobiota bacterium | reverse complement strand
AGGTAGGAGGCGTGGCCTACAAGACGGTTTTTGCATGAGTCACGCATTTGAAGAAAAAAATGAACAGGGACGCATCACTACAGCGGGTTTATGAGCAATGCGAGCGACAATTATCGATTCTCGAGACGTGACCCCACTCCCTACTCTGCGAGGCGCCTGCGAACGAGATGAAGCCGCGCTATCGGCGGGGACCGCCGGCGCGTGATTTACGATGTTCTCCCAGCCCGATCCAGGTATACTGCAGACATGACATCGACCCCGCCCCCAGATTCGGCCCGGCGCGAGCAGGATCCCGATCCGATCGAGCCGGAAGTCATTCCCCCCGACGGGCAGGACCCTGAGGGATCCCATACCGCGGGCGCCGCGGTAAAAGATCTTCCCAACTGGATCGCGGCCCTGCTGATCGATGCGGTGGATCTGGCGACATGGGGCGCAATCGGCATTCGTACGGGCTGGATTGTCGGCGCGATTTCGGCTCTCGCCATCGGCACCGCCGCCGGCTGGCCGTGGCGCAAACGCCTCCTCATCGCGCTCTTGGCCGCCCTCTACTGCACGGTGCCGGGCACATCCTTTATTCCGCTGGCGACGATTCTGCTGCTTTTGCGTCCCCGTTCATACGGGCAGCGCCGATAGGCGGCTCCTCCCGCGCCCGTTCGCGCAGCTCCGCCGGCGTGAGGTCCCGGTCCTGCGCAAAGTCACGGCCCCATACGTACCTGCCCCGGATACTGAGATAGAGCCGCTCGCCATCCGCCCGCCAGGATAGATGGGGATAGTGATCCACGGTATAGTCGGCCGGATAGGCCTGCGAGTAGTACGCCGTATAAAACCGCCACCCCTCCCGCACATGGACCACGAAATGGTCGCGGGCATAGCGGGTGCGCGTGAGCCGCGCGCTTATTTCACCGTCCGGGGAGTCCAGCCGCTGCACCTCCCAGCTATCGGGCCGGAATATACTCAGGCCGATCCACAGGATGAGAATGCCCGCGATGGTTAGCAGCGCCCAGCGGGGCACCCGCACCCCTTCGCTCTGCAGCAGTTTCCGGTAGTCCCGCATGACACCTCGTCAGGGCCCCTCCCCCGCGGGCGATCCGGACTGCGGCGGGGCATTTGTCTGCTCGACCGGCGCGTCATCCCCGCCCGGTATGATCGACGGGAGGATGAAGCGGACGGTGTCGCGATAGGTGAGGAGCAGGAAAACCCCCAGGAGCAGAACGGCAAACAGATTCGACAGGATGTGGACCGCCCGGGGGGGCGGGGGGCGGCGAAAGACCGCCTCGTACAAGGCAAACACGATATGGCCGCCGTCCAGAATCGGAATGGGCAGCAGGTTGAGAATGGCGAGGTTGACATTGATCAACCCCATGAACCAGATGGTGACCATAAAGCTGTTCTTCAGCATCAGGAAGATCATGAAGAGGATCGCCACCGGCCCGCCGAGGCTGCCCGCGGCCTGTTTGCTCTCGGACGGGGTCACGAGCGCCCTGAGCACCCGGAATATCAGCGAGCTGTGGTTGGAAATCTGCTCGATCGGGCCCGGGTGAATGACATTCCCCTGGTCGCGATACATGGTGTTGAACTGGATGCCGATCAGATAGCGGCCGGCCTCTTCGTTGTATTGGGGCTTCACCTGCCGGGTCCGTTCATCGCCGTTGCGGACGACCGTAACCGTCGAGGTCCGGCTGCCGGTATCCTGGACCAGGGCGATCATGTGGGCCCGGCTGTAAATCCGCTCTCCGTTCCAGTGTGTAAGGAGGTCGCCCGGTTGCAGTCCGGCCTCATCCGCGCTCGAGCCCGGGACCGGGGACAGCACCTTGCACAGGCTCCGGCCGCTCAGGCCTTTCACCATGCGCAGGCCGCCCACATCCACTTCGCTCGTGGGCAGCGTACGGGTCGCCTCGGCGCCGTCCCGCTGTTCGACCCGGATCACCGCCTGGGTCCGCAGAGAGGCCAGGGTCATGAATTCCTGCCAGTCTTCCACGGATTCATCATTCACCGACAGGATTTCATCGCCGACCCGGAACCCGGCCTCGTAGGCGGCACTGTCCGGATCGACATAGCCGACTTCCGAACTGATTTCCGCCGGCGTGGCCGGCATCCCGACCCAGTACACCAGCAGGGCCAGCAGAAAGGCAAAGATCATGTTCATGGTGACGCCGGCCAGGGACACCAGGATCTTGCGGCCGGGCGACACCCTCTCCAGCGAATCCGCCTTCTCCTTGTCCTGCGCCCCCAGGGTGGGATCCATTTGCGGAAGCGCCACGTACCCGCCAAAGGGAAGCGCCCCGATCTTGTAGTCGATCCCGTCCACCGTCTTTTTCCAGAGGGCCGGCCCGAATCCGATGGAAAAGGCTTCAATTTTCAGCCCGCACCATCGGGCCACCAGGAAATGGCCCAGCTCGTGAACAAAGATCGTCAGGCTGAAAAGAATGGCAACGCCGAGGATGACTAGAATAATTTCGAGCATAAATCGTCCGTATGGGGATGAGAGTTGAGGTGGCGACCGTTTTTACAGAACGGCCTCGAGAACAAATTTGGAGTATATATATAGCACCGGAGCGGCAAACAACAAGCTGTCGATCACATCCAGGACCCCGCCGATGCCGCCGATCCATTTCGCCGAATCCTTAACCCCGGCCGCGCGCTTGAAGAGAGATTCGGAGAGGTCGCCGATAATCCCGATCACCGGAAGGCAGATTCCCAGGATGACTGCGTCCTGAAGGCCCAGTGTAAACGGACCGAGCGCCCCCCCGGCCCATACGGACCAGCCCACGCTTACCGCCAACCCCGCCAGGATGCCCCCGATCACCCCTTCCCAGGTCTTTTTGGGCGATATGCGCGGGAAGAATTTGTGCCGGCCGATCAGGCAGCCCACGCCAAAGGCCCCGATATCGGTCACCTTCACAACGGCAATCAGATAGATGACGATCAACTTGCCGTCTACGTTGCCGTCGTGCACCAGGAGCTTGACGATGAAGCTGAACAGAAAGGCTACGTACATGACGCCGAGCAGGGTGACGGAGACTGCCTCCAGCGGCCGGCGAAGCTGCTTATCCGGGAAGGGGCGCAGGAAAATAATGGCGACGATCACGGCCAGCACCGACCAGTCGATGACCCCCGTCATCTGGCCGGGAAGCCGCAGCGATACCCACGTGGACAGGATCAGGAGAAGCCCGCCGACCAGGCCCGTCTTGCGGAAGTGCTCGATATCCGCCTCTTCCAGCAGGCGGAAAAACTCCCACAGCCCGAGCCCCACCACCGCGAGCAGGATGAGAAGCAGGCCCGGCGGCGGCATGAAAATGGCCGCAAAGGTGAGGAAGGCAATGAGCAGGGCGCCGCTGACAAGACGGTGTTTGAGCATAGGTGAGTCCGCTTAGGTTTCTTCCACGGCGCCGTAGCGGCGTTTGCGGTGGGCAAATGACTCCATGGCCGCACCAAAATCGGCTTCCCGGAAGTCAGGCCACAGGGTGTCGGTGATGTACAACTCCGCGTAGGAGAGCTGCCAGAGCAAAAAATTGCTCAGGCGCATCTCGCCGCTGGTTCGAATCATGAGATCCGGGTCCGGCACATCCGGTGCGTACAGGTGCCGGGAGATGGTTTCTTCCCGAATGTCCTCGGGAGCGATCCGGCCCTCCCGGACCGCCCGGGCAATGTCCTGCACGGCATGCACAATTTCGCGCCGCCCCCCGTAGCTCAGGGCCAGCAGCAGCGTCCCCTCACGGTAGTCCCGGGTCGCCTCCATGACCCGGCGCAATTGCTTCTTCACGGTGCCGGGCAGGTCTTCGAGTTCCCCGATCACACGCAGCCGTACCTGGTTGTCGTGCAGCTCGTATTCGTGCCCTTTCAGAAAGTGTTCCAGCAGCCGCATGAGCCCGCTGACTTCATCCCGGGGGCGCACCCAGTTCTCGGAACTGAAGGCGTACAGCGTAAGGTAGTGGACCCCCCATTGCCGACAGGCCCGAATCACCGCCCGGACCGACTCGGCTCCCTGTTCATGCCCCTTGATGCGGGGCAGACCCCGCTTGCGGGCCCAGCGCCCGTTGCCGTCCATAATAATCGCGACATGATTCGGAATACGCCCCGCGAGGTCCGGGGGCGTGGCCGATTTTGTTTGCGGTGCGGTCATACGTCCCGTTCGGTTCCTCTGGTTACGTTGCGGGTTCGCGGACAATGCCGCGCCCCTTTCGGGCGCGGTCCAGCACCAGGGTGCGCTCGCGGCCGGGTCCCACGGAGATGATGCCGATGGGCACCCCGGTGACCTCTTCGAGCCTGCGCAGATACGATCGGGCCGCATCCGGCAGATCCTCCACGCTCCGCGCCTCTTTGGTGGAGGCCTGCCAGCCGGGCAGATCCTCGTATATCGGGCGACACCGCCCGAGGCGGCGAACATTGGCCGGGACATGATCGATCCGCTTTCCATCGCACTCATAGGCCACGCAGATTCGAATCGTCTCCAGCGAATCGAGTACATCGAGCTTGGTCAGGGCCCACCAGTCGGTCCCGTTGACGGCCGCGGAATACCGGGCGACCACCGCGTCGAACCATCCGCAGCGACGGGGGCGGCCGGTCGTCGCTCCGAACTCCGACCCGTGTTTGCGAAGCTGGTCTCCCACCGAATCCCCCAGCTCGGTCGGGAAGGGCCCCTCCCCCACGCGGGTGGTGTAGGCCTTCAGCACACCCACCACTTCATCAATCTGGCTGGGGGGCAATCCCGCGCCTGTGCAGGCGCCGCCGGCCGAAGCGCTGGAAGAGGTGACGAATGGGTAGGTGCCGTAATCGATGTCCAGCATGATTCCCTGCGCGCCTTCGCACAGGATGCGGTCGCCCTCGGCCACCGCCTTGTGCAGCAGTTGAATGGTGTCGGCGATATAGGGCCGCAGAAATTCGGATACCTCCCGGTAGTCCCGGACCACCTCGTCCGCCACGAGTTCGTCGCAGCCCAGAGCCTCGAGAATCCGGCAGTATTCCACTACGCGCTTGCGCACCAGGGCATCCCGGTCAGGATCCATCAGATCGGCCATGCGCAGCCCCGTCCTCGAGGCCTTATCCCCGTACGTCGGCCCGATCCCGCGTTTCGTCGTGCCGATCTTGTCGTCTTTGTGCTTTTCCTTTTCCCGGTACTCATCGATCAGGCGGTGAAACGGAAACACCACGTGAGCCCGGTCGCTCACAAACAGCCGCCCGGCCGGATCGACTCCCCTGCCCAGCAACCCTTCCACTTCCTTCTGCAGGGCCAGCGGGTCGACCACGGTCCCGTGTCCGATAATACAGGTCTTGCCCGCGCGCAGAATCCCGGAGGGGATGAGGTGGAGCACGTGGCTCTCCCCGTCGATTTCCACGGTATGACCGGCATTGTTGCCCCCCTGGTAGCGAACCACGCAATCCGCATGCTCCATCAGGACATCAATAATCTTGCCTTTTCCTTCATCGCCCCACTGGGAGCCGATCAACACCGTACTGGACATGGCATTCCTTTCCGTGAAGTACCCTACCGAAAGCCGAAAGCACCGGCCTGTGGCCGAACTGGGAGACGCCGCATCGGAAGACGGTAGAAAAGCCCCTTGGGCGGGTCAATCGCAAACTCGCCGCGAGCGGGGCGGACGGCGCCGTTATTTCCCTCCGCCCCGGGTGTCCGGGGCGGTGTGGGCCGCCTGTGCGGCAGACGGCCCCCGGAGAAAGAAAGCCCCCAAGAAGAAAAAAGCGACTGGCGGGAACCGGTGAATGGACCTACAGTACCGCTTCGCAAGGGTCCGCCGCATGTCGAGGCGGGATGTTTGCCGCCGGGGGAACCGGAGGGATTCCCGCACCAGGGGTCACGGCTTGTCGAAAACGATGATGATTTGAACAACGACGTTTGATGAGGGCCGCCGCGCTCGCCTCCCGGCCTTTCACGGTACCCCCGAAAATACAGTAGAGGGCAACCATTATGCATTCGAAAGATCTGGAAAGCAGGCTCGGGCTCCTGGATGTATTCTGCATCGCATCCGGGGCGATGATCAGTTCGGGACTGTTTGTCTTGCCGGGCATCGCCTACGCCAAAGCCGGGCCGGCCGTGATCATGGCCTATTTCCTGGCCGCGTTTCTCATCCTGCCGGCGCTGCTCGCCAAGGCCGAACTCTCCACGGCCATGCCCAAGGCGGGCGGCACCTATTTCTTCGTAGAACGCAGTATGGGCCCCCTCCCCGGCACCGTCGCAGGCCTCCTGACATGGTTGTCCCTCTCCCTTAAAGCGGCGTTCGCACTGATCGGCATCGGCGCCCTGGGAACCCTCCTTTTTCCCGGCATGGGAGATTGGGGGGTGAAGCTGATCGCCGTCGCCGGGTGCCTGTTTTTCACCCTGTTGAATTGTGTGAGTGTCCGGGGAACGGGACGGGCGCAGGTATTCCTGGTGATGGCCCTGCTCGCGCTCATGCTCTTCTACGTAGTCAAGGGCATGGGCTCGGTCAGCCACCTCCATTACTCCCCCTTCATGCCGGCCGGGTGGCAGGCGACGTTTGCCGTCACCGGGATGGTCTTCGTCTCGTTCGGCGGGGTCACGAAAGTGGCGGCCATCGCCGAAGAAGTGGATAAACCCGGGCGGAACATCCCGCTCGGCATGTTCCTGGCCTTTGGGATTATCAGCGTGATGTACGTGGTCATCGTGTTCGTAACCGTCGGTGTTGTGGAGGGCTCCCAACTATCCGGATCGCTGGTGCCGATTTCGCTCGGGGCCGAAATCAGCATGGGGCCCGCCGGCAGGATTCTCATTGCCCTCGCCGCCCTCCTGGCCTTTGCCAGCACCGCCAATGCGGGCATGCTGGCGTCTTCCCGGACCCCGCTGGCCATGAGCCGGGACGGCCTGTTGCCGGTCGTCCTCTCGACCACCAGCAAGCGCTTCAACACCCCGCAGATCGCCATTGCGCTGACGTCCGTCTTCATGATGCTTGTCATCCTGCTCCTGCCCCTGGAAGACCTCGTGAAAACCGCCTCGACCATGATGATCCTGCTGTTTGCCCTGGTGAACATAGCCGTGGTCATCATGCGGAACAGCGGCATCGAAAGCTACCGCCCCAGCTTCACCATGCCGTTCTGCCCCTGGCTGCCGATCGCCGCCGTGATTTTCTATATGTTCCTGCTCTTCGAAATGGGCTGGGTCCCCCTGCTGATGACCTGCGGGTTCGCGCTGGTGGCCACGGTGTGGTACCTGGGCTACGTACAGCGCCGGATCGACCGCAAATCCGCCCTCGTCCATCTCGTCGGGCAAATCACCTCGAAGGCGATGCGCCGCAGTGGACTCGAGGACGAACTCCGTCATATCTCGCTGGAGCGGGACGAAGTGAAACTCGACCGGTTTGACCGCCTGGTAGAGAGCGGGATTACAATGGATATCGATGAATCCATCAAGGCCACCGAACTGTTCCGGCGTGTGGCGGAAGCCCTCGCACCCAGGCTCGAACTGGACCCCGACGAACTCTACCGCCTTCTTCTGGAGCGGGAGCACGAGTCGAGCACCGTGATCGAACCCGGATTCGCCATCCCGCACGTAGTGGTAGACGGCGAACAGATATTCGAACTCATGCTCGTGCGGTGCAAACCCGGCGTCATCTTCTCCGAGGTACACGAGCCGGTCCGGACCGCGTTCGTGCTGGTGGGCTCAAAAGATGAGCGCAATTTCCACTTGCGCGCCCTGATGACGATCGCTCAGATTGTTCGTCAACCCGAATTCGAAAAACGCTGGATGGCGGCCGTCGGCATCGAACAACTCCGGGATGTCATGCTGCTCTCGAGCCGGAAAAGGGAAGAGACTTCATGAAACTGACCCCATTCAAACTGGTTACGGTCATTGCGGATCAACGACTGAAGCAAAAACTCATTGAGTTTTTCCAGGACGCCGGCATCACGGGCTACACCTACGGCCCGGTCTACGGCCGAGGGAGATCTCTTCTCGACGATACGCCCGGCGAAGAAGCCGAGAACATCCAGTTTGAGATTCTCGTCTCCCCGTTTGTGTCCCGCTCCCTGATGAAAGTCATCCACAAGAATGAGTTTTCCAACGGTGGCGTGATCGTCTTCGAGCAGGATGCCTCCGTGGTGCGCCCCGAGAAATTCGGCGGGGAGCGCCCGGCCTGACCGGCCGGGCGAGTCGCGGCTCAAGCGCCCCTCCCCCGGCGACACGATCCCGCCCGGTTACGTTACGGGGCGGGCCCGGCCTGCGGGTGCCGTGCGCGGATGTCCGCCACGGCGCGGGTGCGCTCCCACCTGATCCATTCATCCTCATCCGGGGGACGTCCCTGCAGGACTCCGAGTGCGGTTCCGGTTCCCACCCGGCCCAGCACCCGCAGAAGAGCCCGCCTGTGTCGCGGGGTCGTCGCGGTCTCGAGCCGCTGCAGGAGCACCGGCTCCGCCGCCGCCCCGAACGCGGCCAGGGCGCGGCCGGCCACGCGCCGAACCGTAAACACCGCATCGTCGAGCCGGTCGGCCAGGGCGGGGATGGCCTCTGTCGACCCGATATCGCGCAGGGCGTTGACCGCCACCACCCGTTTGCGCTCATCTTCGTGATCCAGGACCTGCATGATGGACGAGACCGAGCCGGTATCGCCCCACTTTCCGAGGGTGCGTATGGCGGCCCCGGACGCAGCCTCATCCTCCAGCAGAGCGCGAACCGCCTTCATCGAGGCGGGCGCCGGGGTAAACCCGAGAAAATACACGGCCATCTTGCGGGTGACGGCATTGGTGGCACGCGTGTAGGGCATGAGGACATCCAGCACGCCCGCCCGGGGCTCCTCCTTCCGCACGATCTGAAAGGCCAGCACCTGGATGCCGATGTTCTCCAGGTGAATCAATTCCATCAGGTCCGGCAGGGCATTCGTGCCCCGGGCCCGGACTTCCCTCCAGGCCGCCATTTTTGCTTCCTTTTCCGCCGGTGTACTGGCGGTGCGCTGGGCGCGTTCGATCAGCACGTCCGTGGAGGCGGATGCGACATCAACCGCCTGGGTGGCCCACCCGCTTGGCGAGCCGAAAGACGGAACCGCTATCGCGGCAAGGAGCAGGCTGAGGGACCTGCACACGGCGCGTCCCGTGCGGGGCTCTCTCATGGCGCCTCCTTCTCCGGCGGCGCGGAAAGGGGGCCGTCGATCAGCACCCCGATGTCCGGACGCAGGGTGAATTCCCCACTCCGCGATTCCAGCGAAAACCGGTCCGTCCCCGCATGATCCAGAAGAAGGGCCAGGCTGGGATATTCCCGGTGCCCCCCGTCGTTCCCCGCCCCCAGCGCACGGTGCGGCTGACCGGCAAAATAGGCGTCGTTCCCCTCCCGGTCCAGCAGCAGCGCCAGCGAGTTGTTGATGCCCCGCCCCTGCACGTGATGATCCCCGCTGTAGACATCCCCGCCCCCCCCTTCTACGAGCATTCCAACCGCGTAGTCATGTCCGCAGCCCTGGGCCAGGACGGAGCCTTGATAGGTGTCGTCCCCTCCCAGATCGCCCAGGAATCCCGAACTCAAGTGGATCCCGGCGCCCTGGCCGTAGTGGTGAACCGTGTAGTGGTCATTGCCGCCCGCATCCAGCAGAAAGCCCGCTCCATACCAGTACGCCACGCCCTGGCCGTAGACGTCCGCGGTGTAGGAATCGCTCCCCTCCAGGTCCACCAGGGCCCCGAGCCCGCCGCCGAAGGCCGGCCGCCATCCCATGCTGCAGCCCTGGGCCAGGGAGAGAAAGCGGTCCGGGTGCCGCTCCGTGTCGGGAACGCGATGCCCCGCACTATATACATCGTGCCCGGCGCGATCGATCAGCCAGCCCGATCCGTTCACGCCCCCGTAGCCCTGGGCCATCGCCCCGGCCCGGTACAGGTCGTCCCCGCGAACATCGTACAGCACGCCAACGCCTTCGGTTGCCGCCCCCTGGCCGAATACCCCGATTCGGCTGGTGTCGTTCCCGTCGCGATCTTCGACCCAGGACCAGCCGAACTGGGCCCCGCCCCAACCCACGTGCGCCATGTCCACGGTGTCATCGCCGGCAGCATCCATCACGACACTCACCCCGAAGAGAGCCGCCCCCGCGCCGAGGGCCCCGCCGGAGCGATAGACATCGTCCCCGCCCAAATCCAGGATGACGGCAACGGTCCGGTCGAGAAGTCCGTTGGCCGCCCCCAGCTCTCCCGCATACACATCATTTCCGCCCGGATCCACCACGAGCACCGCCGGCTCGCGGTACTGGTCGTCCCCGTGCGACCCGATCACCACCGCACCGGCCGGCGTGGCGATCCGACGCGGCTCCGCCGGCCACGCGATCCCGGCCGACCGATCCCGGTCGTCCATCCACCTGCGCAGAAACACGGTGAGGGCGGCCCCGGCGCCCTGAAGACGCTCCGGAGAAAAGTCGCGGACGTGTTCGGCATATCGGTCGACCCCCGGCGCGGGGTCCAGGGCATGCGCCTCCCGCAGGGCGCGGTCCACCAGACCCGCGGGGATGCCGAGCGAGTGAACCAGCGGCCGGCGGTCGGGATAATCCTCGATTTGCAAAAGCCCGGTGAAGGCGTCTGCCGCGAGCGCGTTCCGCCGGTTCGGGGTCAGGGCCGACAGGGCCTGCCGAGCCCTCCCGTTCGCCAGCCACACCGCGCTCCAAAGGTCGGACAACTCCTCGCCGAGCGGTCCAACGCCTGGAGCCGAATCGCCCTCCCGGGCCGGTCCGGGTTCTTGCGCCGCCGGCCCCCCAACCCGTTGCTGGACCCTCGTGACGGCCCCCGGGGTCCCTTCGCGGGCCGCTTCGAGGACCTCCTCCGCGATTCCGGGCAATTCCAGCGGATGGGAAAGCATCCTGCGAAGGCCGGGCCACGCCGTGCGGGGCTCCGCCACATCCTTGGCAAAGCCGAAGTCCGCCCGGGAGAGATTCAAGGCATGGCGAGCGGTTTCGATGGCCTCCCGGTCGCGGTCCGTCAACGCCGGGCCGGGCTGTCGCTCCCCCCCGGGGGCAACGGACACAAGGCAGGCCGAAAACGCACAGCCGATCATGATCAGGCGGGTTGTCATACGGGCACTGTACCCGCCGCAGGGCCGGGCGTCAGGGCTCTTTTCCGGGACGGAGCTGTTCCCTCCCTGTCCCCGAGCGCAGCGCCTGGGAGGGCGCCGGCGACAGGCATCCCGGGACCCGTCCCGGCTCCGTGTCCCGGGGCGCTGCCGGTCAGCGGAGCCGGCACACTTATTCCGCGGCCTGGCTTTTGGCCTCGAGACTGATGTCGAAGGTCACCGTATCGCCGATCAGGTTATCCGAAGCGCCGTCGTGGGCCACATTGAAGTCCTGCCGGTCAATCTCCCCCGTGGCGGCAAGGCCCAGGATAGAGACGTCATCCTGCCAGGGAGAGTCCACCGGACCGGATACCTCGACTTCCAGTTCGACTTCGCGCGTGACGTCCTTGATCGTCAGCATGCCGACCAGGTAGTGCCGGCCATCGCGCTGCACGACTTCATCGCCGGAGAAGGTAAGGGTCGGATATGTTTCAACCTCAAAGTAATCCTCATTGCGAAGGTGGCTGTCGCGCTTGTCGTTGCCGGTGTCGATGCTCTCGGCCCGGATGGTGACATCGGCGGCCAGCGTCTTCGGGTCGCCCGCGTAGGTAATGGTTCCTTCGAATTCGTTGAACCGCCCTTTGACGGTGCTCACGCCCAGGTGGCGGATGGAAAATCCGAACTGGGTATGGGCCGGGTCAATCGTGTAGGTCTCGGCCTGAACGGAAACTGTACTCAACGCCAGTACGGCGGCCAGGGATACGGCAAATACTCGCATGCTATGTCCTCCTTATTGTCAATCGATACTCCGAGGCCGGCGGCGCCGGCGGGATAACCATTCCCCAGAACCCGGAAAATGCAAGAGGTCCCTTGCGCATTTGAGGCCGGGACCCCCTTAGGCCCGGCCGAGGGCCTCCTGCAATACCGCCAGGGCCCGGTCGATCTCGTCTTCCGTGTTGTAGAAATGCGGAGAGAAGCGCAGGAAGGCTGTCCCCGCCCGGTCCTTGCGCAGCGAGACGTGGATACGCTCCGCCGCCATGGCATCAAAAACGGGCTTCAGATCCATATCGCCGCGGGTCACGCTGACGATGCCGGATGCATTCGCATCGGGGACATCCTCGAGGATGGGTACGAAGCCCAGGGCCTGCAGGCGGTCGAGCAAGATTCCGCGCAGCTCCAGCAGACGCGCGGCGATGCGGTCAATCCCGGCATCCAGCAGCAACTCGAGCGAGGCCCGCATGCCCGCGATCCCGGGAAAGTTGAGCGTCCCGGGCTCATAGCGACGGGCGCCCTCCTCGAAATCAATATCCTGCCGGGCGATGAAGTCGGGGCTGACGACATTCCACGACCCGAGCAGCGTCGGCTGGAGTTCTTCGAAGCGTTCTTCGCGAACAAACACAATCCCCGCGCCCGCCGGTCCCAGCATCCATTTATGCGAGTCGGCACTCACAAAATCCACCGGCCCGCAATCGAAAGGAAAGGCCCCGAGGGTCTGGATTCCGTCCACGCAAAACCGGATGCCCCGTTTCTGCAGGGCCTCCCCGATGCCGGCAATATCCGGCCGGTATCCGGACAGGAAATGGCAACTGGCAAGCGAAACCAGGCGCGTCCGCGGGGTCAGAACCCGCTCGATATCCCCCCAGGTAATGACGCCGGGCCGGCTTGTTTCGATCGCCACCGGCGTTACTCCGCGCGATGAGAGCCCCCGCCAGGGATAGACGTTGGCCGGGTAGTC
This sequence comes from uncultured Verrucomicrobiota bacterium, assembly GCA_964500395.1. Classification (GTDB taxonomy): domain Bacteria; phylum Verrucomicrobiota; class Kiritimatiellia; order CAZCOO01; family CAZCOO01; genus CAZCOO01. Next base: position 4,666 of record CAZCOO010000041.1, on the reverse strand, counting down.
GTCCCGGTAGAAGACGACCTCGTCCCCCTCCCGCCAGGAAAACCCGTTGGCCACCATGCTCAAGCCGAGCGCCGTGGGGCCGAGCAGCGCGATTTCCGAGGACCGGCGGCCGAGGAGCTGCCCGGCGAGGGTGCGGGTCCGGGCGACGTCGCTCCAGACCTCGAAGTTTTCCTGCTGGTTGCGCATGCCCTGATCGGCGTAGTCGGCCATCGCCTCCGCCGCCGCGCGGGGCAGCGCCGTGACCCCGGCATGGGCGAGAAAGACCCGCTCTTCGCATACGGGGAACCGTTCGCGGCGGTGCGTTTCGTTCTGCAGGATGGCGTCGATCGTCATGGGGATACCCTCCCGCCGGCAGCGGCGGACGTCAATCGACAAAGCGATATTTGAAAATGCACCAGATGGCCCGGACACCGTCCTTCCACCCGATCTTTTTCCCCTCTTCGTACGAGCGGCCGTAGTAGGAAATCGGCACCTCGTAAATGCGCCAGCGCCCGCGCGCCGTCTTGGCCGTAATCTCCACTTCGAACCCGAAGCGCTCTTCCTTCAAGGTGATGGAATCGAGCACCTCCTTGCGGAAGACCTTGTAGCAGACTTCCATGTCGGTGAGGTTGAGATTGGTCATCATATTGGAGAGCGTGGTCAGGAACCGATTGCCCACGTAATGCCAGAAGAAATGAACGCGGTGCGGACCGCCCCCCTGGAAGCGCGAGCCGAAGACCACATCCGCATGACCTTCCAGTAAGGGCCATAGAAGCTGCGGGTATTCGTGCGGGTCGTACTCCAGGTCGGCATCCTGAATCAGGACAAACTCCCCGGTGGCGTTGCGGAACCCGGTTCGCAGAGCCGCTCCCTTGCCGCGGTTTTCTTCGTGAAACAGGGCGGGCACGTTCCCGGACGCGGCTTCGATCGCCCGGTGGTCCTCGCGGGTGTTGTCCGGCGAGTCATCGTCGACGATCAGCAATTCCTTCTCAAACCCCACGTCGATGGACTGGACGGTGTCCACCACCTTCTGGAGTGTTTTTTCCTCGTTGTACACCGGGATGACGATGGACAGTTTCACGGCGCATTCCCCTGTTGCAGAGTTTATAAAGTGTGATCCCGGGGGGTCCTCCCACCAGGCGGGCACTATGCGAATCCGGGACGCAGATGACAAGACCGATCCGCGGGAAACGGCCATGGCGCCCGGCGCACTCGCACGGCTGTCCCCGGCCTCCCGGCCGCTCCGCCTAGGCCCGCGCCAGTCGCCTTTTTGCCGACGGCGCGAGGGCAGCCACCAGCACGACCTGCACGACGATGTAGATCAAAAGCCCCTTCGCCGCTCCGGACGTGAACCCGTAGGAGTGCAGACCGACCCCCAGCAGATTGACCCCCAGCCATGCCAGCATCACCGTGATGATGCCCAGCGCGGTGCAGGCCGCCACCCCCACGTCGCGAAGCATGCCGCCCAGGCGCGCGTGCAGGATGGCGGCATACCACAACACGATGAGGAGGGCCCCGTTTTCCTTGGGGTCCCACCCCCAGAAACGGCCCCAGCTCTGATCGGCCCAAACCCCGCCGAGCATCGTGCCGAGGAAGGAGAATGTGAGGCCGAACCCAATGGTCGCGTACAAGGCCTTCATCAGAGACCGGTGCCGCTCTCTGTGCCCGGGCTGGGCAATGGCCAGAATCAAAACGAGATGCCCCAGCAGCCCCGCCAGGAAGCACCCGGCATAGCCGGTGGTGATGGTGAGGACATGCGTGGTCAGCCAGAAGTTGGAATCCAGCACCGCCACCACCTTGCCCATGGTATCCCCCTCGACGGCAAAACGGGCGGAGATCAGCAGCAGCACGAGCCCGCTGATGCCCGCCCCCAGGACCCCGAGGCCGTTGCGCTGCCCCGCCTCGATCAGCAACGCCACCACCGCACACACCCACCCCACAAATACGAACGTGGCATACAGATTGGTCACCGGCGGCCGCCCCATGATGACCATGCGGGCGACCATGCCGCCCGTATGCGGAATCAGGGCCAGCACCACCAGGGCAATTCCCACCCCGACGAACCACTTTTTGCCCCCCCCGGCCAAGGCGGCAAAGCCGGTGAGGAAGGCCAGGAAATAGGCCACTTTGGCCCAGAAAAACGGCCGGAGCTGGTTCTGAGAAACCTCCAGCCCGAGGACGTTCAACTCGCGGTCATCCGGCAGACGGCTCCGGGCAAACAGCATGAGGTTGTCGGCCGCCCGGTCCAGCCGGGACTGGTCGCCCGCCCTGTAGGCATCGCGCAGGGTTTGCCAGTTGCCCAGGGCATTCAGCAACCCCTGTTCCCGCAGGTTCATGGAAATGGTGTCCCAGGGGGCCAGCCACGTTTCGTCCCCGTGAAACGCCACGGGCAGGATGGCGGGCACCGATGCCCCGTGGGCACGATGCCGGCGGGAGAGGGAAAACAGGGCACTTGAAATGCGAAACGCCTCCTGCTCCGGGACGGACCAGTCCTCCTGCGGTTTGTTGGCCAGGTCGCGCACAGCCGGCTGGAGCCGATCGGCTTTCCGGTATACGTCCAGGAAACTGAGCGGCGCCCCCTCCGCCGGAACGTCCAACAGGGCGGCGATGTCGGGGTTTTGTACGGCAAACTCCTCCCGCGGCTCGGCGAATGTAAAACTCTGCTCCAACTGGCGGTAGAGCGAAACCGTTCCAAAAACCCGGATCAATTCCTTCTCCACCGGGGTGCGCTGGTCTTCCTCCAGCTCGACCGCCTGGCCGGCGAGCTCCGCCAGCCTCTCTGCTGTGCCCAGGAGAGCCGGCGGCGGATACCGCCGGTCTTCGCGCGGTTCCAGTCCCAGGGCCTGGGGCACCTCGGGGTGGTTGATGAGGAACAGGGGAGATTCCGCCGGCTCTCCCCCGTCCCACATCAAGTCGAGCAGCCAGGTCACCGCGTCCCGGTCCCCGATCGTACTCCGGCCCGATATCTGCAGCAGGATGTACCGGGCATACGTATCGAGCGGCATCTTCCGGCCGTTGTGGAGGACCGGCAATTCCCGGACCTCGCCCAGGTCGAGGGAGGGCGTCGCGCGGGCCGGCCCGGCCGGCCCCGATACGAGGAAGGCGAGAAAAACCAGGAGAATGGCCCGGCGGATCATCATGCCCTCCCCCTCTTCCGCTTCTTCGACCGGGCGGGAAGGAGCTGCCCCATAAAATGAATCACCAACCCCACCACCGTGATCCCGGTTGCCGCATAGGGAATGCGCCGGCCGACATTCCGGGCAATGGCGAACGTCGACACCTCGCGCCCTTCGGAGGGGCTTCCGTAGGCGTGCTGGTAAAAGGTGTAGGGGCCATAGCGAAAGGGCTGGTTCATGGAAATGGTCACGTCCCGCACCATCTCGCCGACGAAGACCTTCACATCGCTGGAGAAGTGCCGCGGGATCTCGCTGTTGGGATAGAACGATTTCTCAAAATCCCGCAACTGCACCACCACCGGCAACGGAACCCGCCTCCGCCTCAATTGGAAGGCGAGGACCTGATCCCCGGCATCGACCAGGGTGGGCCCCGGGTCGCCGGAGAACAGCATCATCGCCCGGTCGTCGGCGCCTTCGGCCCGGACCGATACCACCAGCCCCGGTTGATCCGCCTCCGGATCGGGGTTGCGGGGTTGCGATGCGAACCGCGTGATCCCCGACCGATTGAGCGGGGCGTCGGGACCCGGCTGCACGGCTCTGAAGGCCTTGCAGTGCCGGTGGTAGTCCTCGACAGTCACGGAAAGGCCCAGATCGCTCACCGGGATGGACGCCCCGCTCTGCAAATCGGATTCATCGATCGCGTAGACATCCCGGCTGGTTGTTTCCCCGGCCCGCCAGATGGAAAGCTCCCACTCGTGATAGGCCGAGCTGACATTGGCCCCTTCCCCCTCCCGCAGGGTCAAAAAAGACTCCTGCCCGCTGACATACGTGACCCATCCGCCGGCCAGAAGAAGCAGAAGCCCGAAGTGGATGGTGACCAGACCCAGGGTTCGGAGCCCGTACTGGAAGTGAAAGAGCATGGAAATCAGCAGGTTGACGAACAGCACCCACAATACCAGGAGTGCGCCCGGAAACGGGATGACCCCGCCGATCAACAGAAACCAGGAGGCGAAAAAGCGCTCCTGCGCGGCGTACAGTCCGTATTCCGCCTGGTAAATCGTCCCCCACAGCACCAGCACCATCAGCAGCAGGAGACACACCACCGTAAGGCGCAGGGAGACGAGAATGGAAAGGAGTCTTTTCATCGCGTTCTCAGGGAGCGGCTCACTGACTCAAAGGCCTTCTGCTCAGCCTGCAGGTCCGCCTTGCGCCCGCTCATCTTCACAAAGACAGTGGCCTGCGGGCGCTCGATGATGGCCGCCATCACCGCCGGAGCGGCCGGGTCCTCAACAAAGCCCGTCAGGTCGGCCATCCGGCCCGGATCCCCCCCCGCCGTTTGAAATTCCGGGAGGGCGGCCGCGAATTCTGAAAGGGTCCCCTCATCGACGGCCACGTCCACCTGCCGCAACCAGCGGGCGAGGTTGGCTTCCAGGCTCCCCGAGTCCCCCCCGAGGGCTACGATGCTGATTTCCGGGGCCGAGGGAGAACGGCCCGCGCGAAAGGTGGCCAGACGCATGCCGCCGGCGTTCTCTTCGATCCACCCCGCCGGGGTGTCCCACGCGAGCCCCGCC
>CAZCOO010000040.1:15426-17398 GCA_964500395.1 uncultured Verrucomicrobiota bacterium | reverse complement strand
CGGGATGGAGAAAGCGGTCGAGCCCGGCGAATTCCGGTTCGCCGCCTCCCACTTCGATCACGGCCATATTTACGGCCAGATCAACGGCCTCGCGCAGGCGGGCGGAGTCCTCACCAAAATCTATGAACCGCGGCAGGAGAAGATCGAACAGGTGGTCCGGGAGCATCCGGAGGCGAAGGTGGTCTCGGCCTTCGCGGAGATCCTGGACGATCCCGACATCCATCTCGTCACCGCCGCCGCGGTCCCCTGCGACCGCTGCGCCATCGGCCTCTCGGTTCTCGACAGCGGAAAGGACTACTTTACCGACAAGTCCCCCTTCACCACGCTCGACCAGTTGGAGTCCGCCCGGGCCAAGGTCGCCGAGACCGGCGGCAAGTACATGGTGGGCTATTCCGAACGCCTGCAGAGTGAATCCGCCTGGCATGCGGGCGAACTGATCCGGGACGGGGCCATCGGACGGGTCCTGCAGGTGCTCAACCTGGCCCCGCACAATCTCGCCCCGCACACCCGCCCCGACTGGTTTTTCCAGAAAGACAAGTACGGCGGCATCCTCACCGACATCGGCTCGCATCAGTTCGAGCAGTTCCTGTGTTATGCCGGGGCGTCCGGCGGCAGGGTCCGCTCGGCCCGGGTGGAGAATTTCGCCAACCCGGAAACGCCGGGCCTGGAGGATTTCGGGGAGGCCCTCCTTCAGCTCGATACGGGCGCTTCGGCTTATTGCCGCATCGACTGGTTCAATCCACAGGGATCCAAAACCTGGGGGGACGGACGAACCTTTGTGCTCGGGACCGAGGGCTACCTGGAGATCCGGAAATATGTCAACGTTGCTCGGCCAGACGGCGGGGACCGGATTTACCTGGTCGACAACCAGGGCGATACCGAAATCGAATGCAAAGGCAGAGTGGGCTTTCCCTTCTTCGGCAGGCTGATTCTCGATGTCCTGAACCGGACCGAACACGCCATGACCCAGGAACACGCCTTCACGGCGGCCGAACTCTCGATGACGGCCCAGGCCTTTGCCGATCGAGAGAAAACCAAACAGAGCCCGGGGGCCCCATGAAAAAAGAACAACTCGCAGCCCAGCTTTTCACCGTGCGGGATCTCCTGGATTCCCCGGAGGCCATTCGCACCACGCTCAGCCGGATCCGCGATGCCGGGTACCCCGCCGTGCAGGTTAGCGGCCTGTCCTATGACGTGATGCCGGAAGCCGAGGTCAAAGCCCTCTGCGATGAACTCGGCCTCACCATCTGCGCCACCCACCATCCCGGCGACCGGATCCTGGAACAGCCCGAAACAGTCATCGAGAGCCTGACCCTCCTGGGGTGCCGCTACACCGCCTATCCCTTTCCGGGCGGCATCGATTTTTCCGATGAATCGGCCGTTCACGAGCTGATCCAAGGCTTGGAGCAGGCGGGAGAAACCTTGTCCAAGGCCGGGAAGGTTCTCTGTTACCACAATCACCACCTCGAATTCCGGAAGCTGAACGGCCGGATCATTCTCGAGCGCATCTACGAGGAAACGTCGCCCGAGAATCTCCAGGGCGAGCTGGACACGTACTGGGTTCAGTTCGGCGGAGGGGATCCGGAGCGATGGGTCCGGAGGCTGGCGGGACGCACCCCCCTGATTCATCTCAAAGACTACCGGGTCACCGAGGAAAACGAGATCACTTTCTGCGAAGTGGGTCAGGGCGTGCTGGATTTCCCCGCAATCATTCAGGCGGCGGACGACGGCGGCTGTGAATGGTTCATCGTCGAGCAGGACACCTGCCCCGGCGACCCGGTGGACAGTCTGGCGGCGAGTTATGCGTATCTGATGACGCTCTGCGATTGACCCGACGCCGGTGGCCGGAGCAGGGGGCCGTGGATTTGCGGACCGTTATTCGGGGTTCAAGGCCCTGTGCCGACCGGGGCCGATGGCCATCGCGGGATTTGCCTGGCAGGCGGGGGTGTGGCGCGCTCGGCGAGTCCACTTC
>CAZCOO010000040.1:0-15326 GCA_964500395.1 uncultured Verrucomicrobiota bacterium | reverse complement strand
AAAGTGGAGCGGGAGACCGGGATCGAACCGGCGATCCCGCCGCCGGCGGGACAAGCATTCAGCCCTGTCCCGCTTTCCAGCGGGATTGGGAATTGGAAAGTGGAGCGGGAGACCGGGATCGAACCGGCGACATTCAGCTTGGGAAGCTGACGTTCTACCACTGAACTACTCCCGCTCGGAAGGATGGCGACAACCTAATAAGAGTTCGACAGGTTGTCCAGCGGAACTTTCCGCCCGGCCCCGCTTTCGAGAACGGGCCCTCAGGAGGCTTGGGCTGGTTCCTGCTGGGAGCCGCCGGCCTGGGCGCTTTGTTCCAACAACTTTTTCGCTTCGCGTGCCCCGCCGATCTTTCGGATGTCGATCAACGCTTTCTTGGTTTGGTTGCGGAGATTCAGTTTCCCTTCCTTCCGCTCCCACTGATAGACCGTCTGAGCGGAGACGCCTGCCAGTTCGGCAAATTCTGCCTGGGAGAGACGAAGTTTCTTGCGGAGCGATTTGATCCCTTTGGAGGTGACCCAGTTCCGGGCTACTTCGCGATCTTTCACTTTTGCCCCGGGCTTGTTCATCTCCCCGGTTGCTTTGAGAAGTCGTTGATTCTGCCGTTCCAGCTTATCAATCCGCCGGCGCAGTTCGCTCACTGTCTTTTTTAATGCCACTTTGTCGCGGTGAATCTGCGTCGTGAGTGCTTTCGCCTCTTTTTTGGCAATACGTTGGATTTCTTCTTTGAGCACCTGTGCTACATTGGGCATTTTGATCTCCTTGGTTGAGTATGGCGCCCCGCATGCATGAACGATCCTGAAGAAGCGTTCACAACTTCTGCCGGTTGTGATGATTCGGGGTGCAGCCGGATAGATGTCGAGTCGGTTATCTCCCTGATAGCCAATACCCTAGTTGAGTTTGTGCGAAGGTTCTCCCAGTGCGGTTGCATTAGAGAACCAGTGTTTGAACTTCCGCATAGAACACTGCGAATCAAAAAGTGTCAAACAAACTTTTTTCCTAACGTGGATAGTTTTCGCTACAGGGCGTGGCCCGGACAACCCCGCGATCCGTGGAAGCTGCGCTTCTGCGGGGGGGCGCTTTTGAGTGGAATCGATCCCCTGTGGAACGGGCCCACCTTGACCGATGCGGCCCCGCGGCACTGGCGGATGAGGTCCATGACAGCGCGAACATGACCCGGCTCCCCGTCGCGTCGCCTTTCAAATTTTTGCAATGCGCTCGGATATTTTCTCCTGCGTGAGAAACGCATTGGGAACCTCTGGCCGGGAGAAGGCACACAACCAGGCCCCTTTTATTGTTTTATTACCGTCTGCGGCGCATTCAGTTACACAATCTCTCGAAGTGGCTGCACGTGGGCAGAACCCCCTATCACAGGAAAAATCGGCCCTCGTCCCGCCATGATTCTACGGACTGGCATGATTATGGCTGTATAGATTGCTGTCATTCATCACAAAGAGGTACATTATGCAGCGCACGATAATCGCAGATGACAGGCACCGCCACTGGGATGTCCCCGCGTCGCTGGCCTCGGCCCTGTCGGGACGATTTATGGCGGTACCGGTTGTCGCGACCACGGTGGCTCTGGCAGACATTGCCTCCGCCGGCACGGAAAGGCCGGGAAAAGCCCGGTTTTTCTCGCAAACTTCGCTGCGCTCGCCGGTGCGGGCCATTCGGTTCTCCCTCCAGTAAGGTTTTTCCAGTCGTTCCCAAGTGCCGGGGATGTCTCCTCCGGCATTCCGCCTCTCGGTCCCTCGACCGGGTTTGCTGCACCCGATCCCGGTTGATGGAGCTGCAGGGCCGGGGCTGCGGCGATTGCCGTCCCGATCGCGCTCTTTCCTCGACAAGCGCAGCGGCCTGCCTACAATGCCTGTTCATATCTATGGAACCGGACTCCATGTCGATTCAATGCCACACGAGGCCAGCGCTGGTACCCAGATGAAACCTTCTTCCACCGTCGTGACCTATCCCCTTCACCGTCAGAGTATCCCTTCCGCGGAACTGAAAGCGGGCCTCTATCGCGCCCGGTTTGCTCAGACAGAAGAAGAACTCGATCACATTCTCAGACTCCGCTATGAAGTCTTCAATCTGGAGCTGAACGAAGGATTTGAAGAATCTCACCAAACGGCCCGGGATCGGGATGAATTCGATGAGCAATGCCACCACCTCATGGTCTACGACACCCGGGACGGGTCGGTGGTCGGCACGTATCGCATGCAGACGGCCCGGATGGCCGCGGACGGGAACGGCTTTTATTCGGCCGGTGAATTCGACCTCTCCTCGTTCCCGGATTGGTTTCTTGAGAACACCATTGAACTGGGCCGCGCCTGTGTAGCGGCCCATCACCGGAATGGCCGTGTGCTCTACCTCCTCTGGCGCGGACTGGCCCAGTATTTAAAGAAGAACGATAAGCAGTTCTTTTTTGGATGCTGCTCTCTCACAAGCCAGGACCCGGCGGAGGCTCGCCAGGTGTTCGAGTACCTTGGGGACCACGGGCACCTCCACCCGGAATTGGCGCCCCTGCCCCAGCCCGGGTTTGCCGCCCTCGACCCCGCGGTCCCCTCCCCCGGGACCCAGCCCGACATCCCGAAGCTGATGCGTCTCTACCTGGAGCACGGGGCCAGGATTGCCGGGGAGCCGGCGATCGACCGCGAATTCAAAACCATCGATTACCTCGCCGTTCTCGATATCCGGGAAATCAGTCCGCAAACTCATCGCATGGTCTTTCAAAACCTCGAGGTGGACTAATGGCCGCGTTGAGGCGCCGGCTGCGCAGCGGAGCCCGATTCGCCGGGTTTTGCCTCCTGACCCTGGCCGAGTACGGCACCTGGAAGACCGGGAATCTCTTTCTCGGTCTCCAGCGGTCCGCCGCCGAACGCCGCCGCCATTGGCAATCCCGCTGCATGAAGCGATGGGCCCGGCGGGTTCTCCGGCTGGTCGGGGCCCGCGTAACCGTGCAGGGCACCCCCCCGTCCCCGCCGTACCTCCTCGCCTGCAACCACCTGGGGTATTTCGATATTGTCGTGCTTGCCTCGCAGTGTGAATGGGCGCGATTCGTAGCCAAGCGGGATGTCCAATCGTGGCCGTTGCTCGGGCCGCTGGTGTCCTCTATGGGAACGATCTTTATCGACCGGGGCCGAAAACAGGATCTACTCCGGGTGAACCGGGATTTCGAAGGCCATCTCACGGCCGGGGAAGGGATCCTCCTGTTCCCCGAGGGAACCAGTTCCGATGGCGCGCGTGTGCTGCCGCTGAAGCCTTCCCTGCTGCAGTATCCGGCGCGTGCGGGCCGGGACGTCCATTCCGCCGCCATTGCCTACCGGACACGCCCCGGGGAACCGCCGGCGGGGGAACGCGTCTGCTGGTGGGGCGACATGGACTTTCTCGGGCACTTCCTGCGGCTCCTGGCCATGCCGGGTTTTGACGCAACCGTGGTCTTTTGTAAGACTTCCCGCCGGCAGCACGACCGCAAGATACTCGCTCAAACCCTGCAGCAGGATATTCAGAACGCGTTGGACAACGCCACCGGAACCGGAGAGGAGACGCCATGAGGGCTCACGACGTACTCACAGAAGAAAACATCGGGTGCCTCACCCAAATCGCCGAGCTGCTCGATCAATTGGATGACGGCCCCTACAACCGGGAGGCCCCGCCCCCCTTCCAGAGCACGGCCGGCGCCCACGTGCGGCATACCGTCGACCACTACGACCAGTTTCTGGCCGGACTGCCGGATCGCTGTCTCGATTATCAAGCCCGGCAGCGGGATATGCGCATAGCCGAAGACCGGCACTACGCGGCCTCTCACATTCGGCAGCAGATTGAATCGCTGCGTGCACAGGCGCAGACCCTCGACGAGGGCACTGCGCTGCAGGTGCGGCTGGAAGCCGGGTCGGATGACCGGGACGCCGCTCTCTGGACCGAGAGCACGATTGAACGGGAACTCGACTTTCTCCTGAGCCACACGATTCATCATCAGGCCCTGATCGCTTTCATTCTAAAAACTCGCGGGGTGTCTGTCCCGGACCACTTCGGCATGGCGCCCTCGACCATCCGGTATGAGGAACAGCGGGCCTGATGTGTACGCTCTCCTGGACGATCCCGGCGCGCGATGCGCTCGGCGTTTGCTTTAACCGGGACGAGCAAAAGACGCGCAGCGAAGGCCTGCCGCCGGATATCCACACCGCGGGCGGCCGCCGGTACGCGGCCCCGACAGACCCGGATGCCGGGGGCACATGGATCGGGGCATCGGAAACCGGGCTGGTCCTGACCCTTTTGAACTATACGCAGGGAACCGCGGACCCGCCCCCGCACCCGAAAAGCCGGGGGCTCCTCATCCCCTCGCTGGTCGGCCGGGACTCGCTGGAGAGAGTGGATGAGCAGATTCTGAAGACGGCGCTCGAGGACTACCGCCCGTTTCTCCTCGTAGGCCTGCAGGCCGGCGGGGATGTGTGCCGCTGGTGTTGGGACGGACGCGTTCTCGATCGCATTCCGCTGTCCCTTCGCGACCGGCCGGTGACGACATCATCCCGCCGTCCCGTCTTGATCCAGGAGCAGAGGCGGCGGGTGTTCGCCCATCTTCTGCAGGAAGGAGGCAACGACGGCATGGCCGACCTGCGACGGTGCCATGCCTCGCACGTTCCGAGCTGCTCCGAAGAGTCCATTTGCATGCATCGGGATGATGCGCAGACTGTAAGCTATACGGAAGTTACTGTGACGGATTCCGAGGTGACCCTGTCCACGGCATCCTGCAGCCCCTGTCGATTGCCGGGGGCTGAGGTCGTTCGAACACAACTGCCCCGCATATCCCCCTAGAAAGGCAGGCCGCGTATCCCGATGACCCACAGATACGGCTACGGCTCCAGGATCCGGATCGTTCCGGCGATCGCGCTGGCCGGTCTCATGACGGCGGCGATCCCTGCGCTGGGCGGGGGCATCCTGGACGACTCGCTCGCCCGGGGCGAGCAGATGCCCCTGCCCCTCCTGCTCCTGCTGCTGGCGCTGGCCACCCTGATCTCTGAGGACCTCACATGCATTACGGCCGGCCTGCTGGTTGCGCGCGGCACCCTGGGCTTCGGCAGCGCAGTCGGCGCGTGCCTCGCCGGCATATTTGTGGGCGACCTTCTCCTCTTTGCCGCGGGTCGATTTATCGGCAGCCCCATCCTCCGCAAGCGTCCCATCCGCTGGTTTATCAAGCAGGACGCGGTGACCCGCAGCACCCAGTGGTTCGATCACAACGGGCCGATCGTGATCATCACCAGCCGCTTCGTCCCCGGGACGCGGCTTCCCACCTATGTAACGGCAGGCCTGCTGCGCATGACGTGGTGGAAATTCGGCCTGTACTTCCTGGCCGCATCCATGATCTGGACCCCGCTCCTGGTCGGGCTGGCCGCCGCCCTCGGGCAGACCATGCGAACCGTGTTCGAGAGGTACCACAGCCTTGCGCTGCCCATGTTCCTGCTCGTCGCCTTCCTGATCTGGGTCGCGGTGGAATGCATCATCCCGCTGTTTACGTTTCGCGGGCGCCGCCTGCTTCTGGCGACATGGAAACGGCGTATACACTACGAATTCTGGCCCCCCCAGGTATTCTACATCCCGATTGTCCTCTACATCCTGTGGCTGGGGCTTCGCTACCGGCACCCGACGCTGTTTACGGCGGCCAATCCCGCCATGCCCGCCGGCGGCTTTGTCGGGGAATCCAAGGCTGAGATTCTGACCCGCCTCTCGGCGGTCTGTCCGGAACTGGTTTGCCGCATCACGCAACTGCCGGAGCATACCGATTACAAAACCCGCCTGCACACGGCCCGGGAGTTCATGGCCCGGCACGGACTGACCTATCCCGTTGTCGCGAAACCCGAGCGGGGCGAGCGGGGGCGCAGCGTTCAGATTATCCGCAATCCATCCGAGTTGGAGAAGGTGTGCAGGGAGATGAACGAGTCCTTCCTGGTCCAGGAATTCGCCCCGGGCGAGGAGTTCGGCGTCTTTTACATGCGCAAACCTTCCGAGCAGTCGGGCCGCATTTTCGGCATTACCCGCAAGTCCTTCCCCACCATTGTCGGGGACGGGCACTCCACCGTGGAGGAACTGATCCTGCGGCACAAGAGAGCGGTCTGTATGGCGCCGACTTTCCTGGCGGCCTGGAAGGAACACATCTTTGACGTCCTGCCCGCCGGCGAGGAGCGCAAACTGGTGGAGGTCGGCAACCATTGCCGCGGAGCTGTGTTCCTGGATGGGGGCGATCTCGCGAGCGACGCCTTGCTGAACGTCCTCGACCGGGTGGCGGACGGGTGCCCGGGCTATCAATTCGGCCGCTTCGATATAATCGTACCCAGGGCAGAAGACCTGAAAACCGCCGAGAACCTGAAGATTATTGAGCTGAACGGCGTCACCTCCGAGGCAACCAACATTTATGATCCGGGCTACTCGATCTGGAAAGCATATGGTGTACTGTTTCGACAATGGAAGTGGGCGTTCGAGATCGGTGCGGAAGAACAGGCCCGGGGGCACCGCCCGGCGTCCGTATCAGCGCTCTGGCATGTAATCCGCACCCACCAGTTGGAACCGAGGAGAGAGGGAACCCGATGATACCGCGAACACGTATCGCATGGATTGGGGCCGCGGCCCTGCTGCTGGCGGGGCTGGCCGCGCCGGGTTCGGCAGCGGAACCGGTCAATACGGGCTGGCTGGGAAATACGGCGATCAAAGGCTACGACCCGGTCGCCTACTTCACCACGGGGGACCCCGTGAAGGGCAAGAAGCGCCATTCAACGGAGTGGAAGGGAGCAACCTGGCGTTTTCACTCCCAAGCGCACCTGGAGAAATTTGTGCAGGACCCGCAACGATACGCACCGGCATACGGCGGGTATTGTGCCTGGGCGGTCGCCCAGGGCGATGTCGCGGACATCGATCCCGACGCCTGGGCCATTCACGACGGGCGCCTCTTCCTGAACTACAGCAAGTCCATCCAGACCAAGTGGGAAATTAATAAAGAGGACAACATCCGGCGGGCGGACCGGAACTGGCCCGGCGTACTGAAGTAACCTCCTGTCCTGGAGGACGCCGTGAGGTCTTACCGCGGCAGGCAGCAATTTTCGGGGCAGACGTCGTGCCACGGGCCCAGTGCCCCGAGGGCGCGGCGCTCGCCGCGGAGACCCAGTCGCTCTTCGATCAGCTCGCGGATCATGGAAATGAAGGCCGGGTGCGTCCCCGCCGTCCCCGCGCGGACGACCTGCATGCCCAGTTCGGCCGCCTCCTCCATGGCCTCCGTATCCAGGTCGAAGACCACCTCCATGTGATCGGAAATGAATCCCACCGGGGAGATCACAGCGTGCTTGTGGCCCTGTTGCCTCAGGGTCTTCAGGTGGTCGCAGATATCCGGTTCCAGCCAGGGCTGCTGTGGGGGGCCGCTGCGACTCTGGTAGACCAGGTCGAACTGGGAGCGACCGACCTGCCCGGCCACCAGACGGGCCGCTTCCCGCAACTGGAGTTCATAGTCCGAGCGCTCCGCCATGGCCTGCGGCAGGCTGTGGGCCGTGAATACCAGGGGGGTGTCGGACCGGCGGGCGGGATCGATCTGCTCCAACGCCGATTGCACCCGGTCGGCATTGGCTTCGATAAAGCCGGGGTGGTTGAAAAACATCCGCAACTTGTCGACCCGCGGGGCCCCGGATCCGATCTCCGCGCGGGCATGGCAAATATTTTCCCGGTATTGGCGGCAACCGGAATAGCAACTGAACCCCGAAGTGAAAAAGGCCAGCGCAGAGCCGATCCCGTCTTCGCCCATCTGCCGGAGGGTGTCGACCAGGTAGGGCTTCCAATTCCGGTTTCCCCAGTAAATCGGCAGGTCGATCCCGCTTCGGGCGAGTTCATCGCGCAGGGCGGCGATCAACGCCCGGTTCTGCTGATTAATCGGGCTCACCCCGTCGAACAGCTCGTAGTGGTGGGCCACTTCCTTTTTCCGCTCTTCCGGCACGGGGCGTCCGCGCAGCACGTTATCCAGGAACGGCATCACATCGTCCATCTTCTCCGGCCCGCCGAAGGAGACCACGAGCAATGCCTGGTAAGGGGGAGTGTGTTGCATACAGTATCTCCAAAGTTGACCCGGCACTATACGACGCAACGGCCGGCTGACAAAAATATTCTCCGCACTGGGGGTTTGCAATCATCCGGAGCCTGTGAGAGCGTTTTCGTCGTTCTCAGCCGGCATATGGTTCATCTACGAAAGGATCCGACTCATGTCATACCGTCATTCCATCATGATTGCCCTTGCGACGGCGTTACTCGCCTCCTACTCCGCGCAGGCCCAGGAGGAACAGGAAGCGCCCCTCAAAACCGAGGCGGAAAAACTCAGCTACGCCATGGGGATGGACTTCGGCTCCATGCTGCGCATGCAGGATATTGAAATCGATCCGGCGGTGTTTGCCGACGGTCTCAATGACGCCTTCACAGGCGAAGACACCGTCCTCACCGACGAAGAAGCCCAGGAAGTCCTCCAGGCCTTTCAGCAGAAACTCCGCGACAAGCAGATGGCCGAGATGCAGGCCGCCCAGGAGGAGAACCAGCGGGCCGGGGAAGCCTTTCTGGAGGAAAACGCCCAAAAAGAAGGCGTGAAAGAAACGGAAAGCGGGCTTCAGTACGAGGTGGTTGAAGAGGGCGACGGCTCCTCTCCCGCCCCCACGGACGAAGTCACCGTCCACTACGTCGGAACCACTATCGACGGCGAGACCTTCGACAGCTCCCGCGAGCGGGGTCAGCCCGCCACCTTCCAGCTCAACAAGGTCATCCCCGGCTGGACGGAAGGCCTTCAGTTGATGAAAGAGGGCGCGCACTACAAATTCTACATCCCCAGCGATCTCGCGTACGGCTCGCGCGGCGCCCCGCCGGCCATCGAGCCCAACAGCACGCTGATTTTCGATGTAGAACTGCTCGAAGTAAAATAGCGGCACATCGGCGATCAATCGCAAACCCGGGCCAATACCGTCACCTCGCGGCGGTCGTGCCTGAGATGAAGCACGCGCCATCGGTCGAGGCGCACCTGGTTCAGACTGCGTTCCAGCTCCCGCACGACAGCATACGGATGCGTCTGCGGGAGCTTTACGTTGCAGATCACCCGCCGGGCCCATCGCCGTCCGCACCACTTCCTCAAAAGCCCCATGGCGGCCCCGGGCGGAATCAGCATATCGGCGATCATCCAGTCCACCGGGCGATCCGCTTCGGACGGCGCGTACCGGAGGCCGTCCCGGCGGAGGTGAACCAGGGTTGCGGGCGCTTCGGATCCGGCCCCGATCTTGAGGGGCCCCCGGTCAACCGCCGTGACCCGGCACCCCAGCGCCAGGCAGACGGCACTCCAGCCGCCGGGCGCCGCCCCCAGGTCGACCACGCTCTCTCCCGCGCGGGGACGGAGCCCCAGTTCGTAGAAGGCCTCCTCCAGTTTCAGGGCGGAACGCGAGGGCGTGTGAGTCTTTCGCCGCAGTCGCGGGGCCGATGCCCCCGGCCCGGCCGGAACCCTCTGCCGGCGGCAGGAGATCCAGGCCCCCTCCTCCGTATACAGGACCGGCAGGACGAATCCGCCTGCAGAACCGGGCGGGACAGCGGATGCACGGGTCGATCCGGTTTGGCGAGGCAAAACACGGTCTACCGCTCGCGCAAATCCCCGTGAGCGGCGTTGCAGGCCCGCATCCCCCTGCGGAAACTCGAAGGCGAATCGCCACGGCGTGGAGGGGGCCCCGATCGCCCGGGCGATTGCCTCGAGAACCTTTTCGGATACGGGGTTGAGCTCCTCGGCCGGAAAAAACGATGCCTGCTCGATGCGCCCGTGCTCAAAGGTATAGCGAGCCGGCCTCATCCGCCCTCGGCCGCGGGATCCCTCCACCACCCCGCGGCCGCGCTGCACGGCCCGGACCTTGCCCCGGCTTCGATCCCGCAGCTCCTCAATCAGGGCGTCCTCAAGCCCGGGGCGGCACCACAGCACGCCCCCCGCCCCGCCGCGCCTGCCCGATGAATCAACTGACATTTTCCATCTGGATGGAATCGACGACCTTGCCCTGGTATGTCACCTCCGTCACGGCCACAACATGGCTGCCCGGCTTGACGCGTCCGCCGTCTTTCAGCACCCGAATGGCATTTTCCACGTTCACCATGGGGTCTTCGCAGCAGTCCGCCAGGTAGGGCTCGATCCCCCAGTGCAGGGTGAGCTGGTTGACGACGACGGGATTGTCGGTAAAGGCGTACACGGGGGTGTGCAAGGGGCGCAGCCAGGCGGCATTCTGCGCCATTTCCCCCATGCGCATGAAGACGATGATGGCATCCGCCTTTACTTCCTTGGCCAGGACGGACGCCGCCTTCACCATCTTGGCCGCCTTGGTATTCATCCTGGCCTTTTCCCAGTAATTGGCGCCGCCGCTGCGCTCGATGCGCTGGGCGATCCGGTCCATGATGTCCAGGCACTTCTCCGGATACTGCCCCACCGAGGTTTCGCCGGAGAGCATGATGGCGTCGGCCTGCTCGAATACGGCGTTCGAGACATCGGTGATCTCCGCGCGCGTCGGCATGGGGCTTTCGATCATGGACTCCAGCATGTGGGTGGCCACCACGACCGGGACTCCTTTGATCACGCAACTCTTCACGATACGCCGCTGCACGATGGGCAACTCCTCGTAGGGAATTTCGATGCCGAGATCGCCGCGGGCCACCATCACCGCATCGGCTTCCTCGATAATCCCGGGCAGGTTGCGGATGCCTTCCTGGTCCTCCAGCTTGGCCACGATCTTCTGCGGCGCCCGGTGGTAGTCGAGGATCGCCCGCAGCCGGAACAAATCCTGCGCCTTGCGGACAAAGGACATGGCAATAAAATCGACGCCCAATTCAATCCCCAGCTCCACGTCGCGCATGTCCTTCTCCGTGAGAGCGGGCAGATTGACCCGCACGCCGGGCAGGTTGATATGCCGGCGGCTGCCCAGGACCCCCTCCGTCAACACCTCGCACGTGAGTTGGTTGCGGCTCTTTTCGAGGACCCGGAGCTGGATGTTTCCGTTGTCGATGAGCACGACATCCCCCACCTGGATATCCTCCACCAGGGAGTCGTAATTGACATCCACGGACACTTCCTCTTCCGACTTCTCCCCGCGGACGGTCAGGGCGATTCGCTCCCCGGGCGAGAGATTCAGCTCATTGGCTACGTCACCGGTTCGGATCGCCGGGCCCTGGAGATCCATCAGAATGCCGCAATGCCGACCCACCTCTTTGCTGAGGCGCCGGATCGTATCCACCACCTCCCGCACCTGGTCTTTCGTGGCGTGGGACATATTGATCCGGGCGATATTCATGCCCCCGCGCAACAGGGCCTCGATCTGTTCGGGCGCCTCTGTGGCCGGGCCGATGGTGGCGATAATCTTGGTCCGTCGTGTTCGTTCCATGCAGTCTCCTCGTGGTAAAGGCAAGACCTGTATCAGATCGTTACACCAGCCGCACGCTTTGTTCGTAGCGGGGCGCGGTCACCTCGACGGCCATCTCCTCGCGCAGATGATTGGCGAGGGTGGCGGAGGCGTCCGGCTCGCCGTGCGTGACCAGGATCCGATCCGGCCTGTTCTGTATCGCTCGCACCCACCCCAAGAGTTCGTCCGCATCGGCATGCCCGGAAAAGCCTTCAATGCGTTCGATCCGGGCCTTGACGTCATGTTCCTCGCCCAGGATGCGAACGGGTGTATCGCCGTCCAGAATCCGGCGCCCGAGGGTCCCATGGGCCTGGTACCCCACGAACAACACGCAGCTCTCGGGGCGGGAAATATTGCTCACCAGGTGGTGTTTGACGCGGCCGCCGGTGCACATCCCGGAGCCCGCGATGACAATGGACGACCCGCGGATATGATTGATGGCCTTGGAGGCGGCCACGCTGCGGGTGAGCTGCAGCCCCTCGAAATCGCAGGGATGATCCCCCCGGGCGAGCCGGGCCGCGGTTTCCTCATCAAAGAGATGCGGATACCGCCGGAATACATCCGTCACCCGGATCGCCATCGGACTGTCTACAAACACCATCAGGTGGGGAATCCGATCCTCGGCCAGCAGATCGCTCAGGTAATACAAGAGGTCCTGCGCCCGCTCGATGGCAAAACTGGGTATGACGACATTGCCGCCGGCCTCGTGCGTCTCATTGACGACGGCGGCCAGGCGGGAGGGAATGTCTGCCACCGGCTCGTGATTCCGGTCCCCGTAGGTGGATTCGAGCACCAGGGTGTCCGCCTCCGCAAACGGGGCCGGATCCGGCAGCAGCGGAACGGACTGCCGTCCGAGATCGCCGGAAAACACAAGGTTGTGCCCCGTTCCGTTTTCCTTCAGACGGAGTTGAATGGATGCGGCCCCCAGAATATGCCCCGCTTCCGAGAGTTCGGCCTCCAGCGATGGCCCGAGCGACAGGGTCCGGCCGAACTCGCAGGGCTCCAGCAGGGACGACACCCGCTCTGCATCTTCAGACGTATAGAGCGGGACATCGGGATGGGGCGGTTTTCGCTTTTGCCGTTCGTGCCGCTGTCTCTTCTTCGCCGCATCTTCTTCCTGGATATGCGCGGAGTCCGCGAGAACGATGCGGGCCAGCTCACAGGTCGGATGCGTCGCGTATACGGGCCCCTCGAATCCTTCCCTTACCAGCTTGGGCAGATAGCCGCAGTGGTCGAGGTGCGCGTGCGTCAGCACCACCGCATCGATCGAAGAGGGATCCACCGGGAACGGCTCCCAGTTCCGGTGGCGCAGGTCGCGTTCCTGGTAGAGCCCGCAGTCGATGAGCAGACGCCGGCCGCCGGCTTCGAGCAGGTATCGTGACCCGGTGACGTTTCCCGCCGCTCCGTAAAATGTGAGTGTGGCGCCCATGTCTGTGTCCCCGTGTGCGAATGGTTGCATCGGCAAAGGGCCACCTATACGCACGCGGGGACGAGCTGTCAGGCAAAAACCGCGGGATCAGGGATCAGGGATCAGGGAATGGAGGTCGGCACCGGGGAGTCCCCCTGGGGAAGCCGGCCGAAGTACCCGCGCTCCCGGTTCGGGCACGCCCGGGAGCGGAGGAGATGGTCCCGCCGGGCGATCGCGTATTTCATGTGCTGTCGTATCAGCGGAACTTCCCGGCCGGCATTCTCGGGATCGTGCATGGAGGAAAAGCACTCGCATGCCAATTCTGTCAGCATATCTTCCAGATGATCCTCGATGGGCGTATGGCCGGGTTTGTCGGGCATGGATTCCTCGCTTTCCTGATGGTTCCACTTCATCGACGCTATCACCTTACAGGCCGGATCATTAGCCCCGCATCACGGCGGGGTTAGATTTGCGTTTCGCGCCGCGGCCGGAGGGCCCGGCGGACGCCCGCCGCGGCCTTGCGGGGTTCAGTCGATGTGGCCCTCGAGATAGGCCCGAAGGGCGCCTTCGTCACCCGCCAGCGGATCCGACCGGGTCGGCAGGTGCTTGATCCGGTCGAGGATTTCATGGTGGGCCAGGTCTTCCCCGGTCGCCTCCCGGATGGCGTCGGGAAATTTGGCGGGATGGGCGGTGGCCAGGCAGACCATGGGAACGCCCTGTTCCCGGTGGGACTCCGCCACATGTACGCCGACGGCGGTATGCGGATCGAGCAGCACATTGTGCTCCCGCCAGTATCGGGCGATACACTGCAGGGTGGCCTCGCGATTGCCGACGCCGGCGCGGAAAACGGGGTCCACATGCCCGGGTTCGGCGAGCGGCACGGCGATCACGCCGCTCTCCTGGAATTCCGCCATCAACCGTCGCACGTCGGCCGGGTCGTCATCGACCTTGTGGTAGAGATAGCGCTCAAAATTGCTGGCCACCTGGATATCCATGGATGGACTCAGGGTCTTGACCACGTCGCTGCGCCGGTATTCGCCGGTATTGAAAAACCGGGCCAGGATATCGTTCTCATTGGCCGCCAGGACCAGCCTCCGGATCGGAAGCCCCATGCGCCTCGCATAATACCCGGCGAGGATATCCCCGAAATTCCCGGTCGGAACGGAAAAGGAGACCGAATCGGCCCCCTGCTCCAACTGGCGGATGCCGGCATAGACGTAATACACAATCTGGGCCAGGACCCGCGCCCAATTCACGGAGTTCACGGCCCCCAGGCGGTAGCGGTCCTTAAAGGCCACATCCCCGAACAGCGACTTCATCATCTGCTGGCAGTCGTCGAAGGTTCCGTCGACCGCCAGGTTGAACACGTTGTCATCCAGCACGGTGGTCATCTGCCGTTCCTGGAGCATGGCCACCCGCCCGCGGGGATGCATGACGAAAATCCGGATGCGGGGCTGCCCCCGGACCCCGTCGATGGCGGCACTGCCCGTGTCCCCGCTGGTGGCGGCGAGGATATTCAACCGCTCGTCCCGGCGCTCCAGGATGTACTCGAACACATTGCCGAGAAACTGCAGGGCAAAGTCCTTGAATGCGAGGGTCGGCCCGTGAAACAGCTCCAATACCTGCAGATCGCCCGCCGGTGTCACGGGGGCCACCGCGGGATCGCGGAACCGCGCATAGGCCCGGTCGATCAGCGGCCGGAGATCGGCGTCCGGGATATCGGCGTAGAGACGGATGATTTCATAGGCCAGGTCCTGGTAGGAGATGCCGTGCCACTGATGCAGTCTCTCCCCGATGCCCGGAAAATGCTCCGGGATGAGAAGGCCCCCATCGGGCGCCAGGCCCGTCAACACAGCGTCCTGGAACCCCATGGGCTCCGTCCGGCCGCGCGTACTGATATATCGAATTGACTCCACGTCGTGTTCCTCGGTGCGGAAGATCCTGTGCAAAACACGGGACTGTAGCCAACCGCCCGGCAAAGAGCAAGGGCCGCCCCTCACCCGACCTCCGGGGGAATGGACCCGCTTTTCACTTATAACCCTACGCGTTATCCCTAGAACCGGGGCGGACGGCGAAGCCCTTCCCGCAGGATCCCGCCTGCGGCGACGGGCCCAGCATTTGGGGCAAACAGCGAGGAATGCAGGCGTCTTTCCGCTCCCGACCGCGAATTCCCAGCCATGACAAATCCCTCGATTCCGCCGCGCGGAAATGCTACCGTTATCCGTTAGAAGCACAATACAGGCAACAATGACGCATCCGCCGTGCCCCCCGTCCGCGCCGTAAGCGCCACGCCGGAGCCGCCATGAAGTATTGCGGACACGGAGGGGTATAATACCATGAAGATGATACTCAAGAAGCTGTCGCTGTCCTTGCTGGCCCTGCTTCCGTTTGCCGTACTCGCTCTGTGGTGCGCATGGAGTTGGGGCATGTTCCCAGACATCGGTGCCGAGTCTGGGTACTACGGTCATTTCAACCGCGTGAAGCATGTTCTGGAT
>CAZCOO010000039.1:0-17763 GCA_964500395.1 uncultured Verrucomicrobiota bacterium | reverse complement strand
TGCCCGTGTAAGGATGGGGCGGCGCGGAGCGACGATACGGGACGATGGAACTGACGAACGTTCAATATGCCCTGCTGGTTGCGCTGGCGGCCGGCATGAGTATGCCCGCCGGGGCGATGATGTCCGCCAACCGCTGGATCCGGTCCCTTTGTTTTCAGCTCGAGCTGGACAGTTTTGTCTCTTATTTCGGGGGCGGGGCGCTACTGGCGGCGGTGGCCCTGGTGCTGGTGCCGGAAGGCATGGAGGCGCTGCCGGTGGCGACGGCAGGGGGATCGTTTCTGGCCGGCGGGGTGGTGTTCTGGCTTCTGGACGGTTGGGTGAAGCGCCGCGGCGGCGCCGTCTCGCAATTTACGGGGATGCTGCTGGACTTCATCCCGGAGTCCCTTGTGCTGGGGGCCGCCGTGGCGAGCGGTTCGAGCGCGGGGGCTCTCCTGGCGGGCCTGATTGCGCTCCAGAACATGCCGGAGGGGTTTGCTTCCTACCACGAGATGCGGGAGGGCGGTATGAGGGCGGGACCGACCTGGGCGGCGTTTCTGGCGGCGCCGGCGGCGGGCCCGGTGTCCGCCTGGGTGGGCTATGCCTGCCTGGCACTGGCGCACACGGCGCTCGGGATCGTGATGCTCTTCTGCAGCGGGGGCATTCTCTACCTGATCTTTCAGGATATCGCGCCGGGGGCTCACTTGCGCCATCGGGATTTTCCGGCGATCGGTGCGGTCTCGGGGTTTCTCCTGGGCATGGTGGGAGCCATGCTGGTCCACTGAGGCGGCGGGCGCGGACCGCCGCCGGGGGCTGTCCGATTGACCGGACCTCGGGACCTGCGGTATAAAGCGGATTCGACCGGGGGAGCGCCCCTCCGGGTCGCCGCCTGCTTCCGTTGACCGATTCAGGAGTTGAGACTGAATGTTATACCTGCCTCTTGCCAATATCCTGTATTCGTTCCAGGAGAGTCTGCCGGCGGGAAAAGTGATCGTGTTGTTGCTTTTCGCCGGTTCGATTTTCGTCTGGACCACGATGATCAACAAATTTTTCGACCTGCGGCGCTCGCGCCTGGAATCCGAGCGGTTTGTGGCGGCCTTCCGGAAGGAAAAGAATCCGGTCGCCCTGTTTCTGAAGCGCCAGCGGTTCGATCACAGTCCGCTCTACCGGGTCTATGAAAAGGGGTGTCTTTCCGTCGGCGGGGAACTGGAGGTGCAGGGCGTCGATTCCTCGGAGCTTTTCATGGGGAGCATGTCCAGCGAGGAGAAGCTCAATCACCTGCAGCTCGACGCGGTCCGCAATGCGACCGACCGCACCGTGGCGGAGCAGGCCTTGAACATCGAGGCGGGAATGGGCGCCCTGGCTACGGCGGTGACGGCGAGTCCGTTTCTGGGGCTGCTGGGCACCGTATGGGGTGTGATGGGGGCGTTCAGCGCCATGGCGCGGGTCGGATCGGCCCAGCTCTCGGCGGTGGCCCCGGGGATTGCGGGGGCGCTGCTGACCACCGTGGTGGGCCTGCTGGTGGCGCTTCCCTCCGCCATCGGATACAACCTGCTCACCTCGCGGGTGCGCCGTCTCCAGGTGCAAATGGATAACTTTGCCCAGGAATTCATGGCGGATGTACAACGCGTATTCCTGGACGCGAAGTAAGGAGTTATTCCCGTGCCGCGCCGGTCCAGTCTGAGTACATTGCAGGAGATCAGCGAGATCAACATGACCCCGCTGATGGACCTGACCTTTATTCTCCTGATTACGTTTATCATTACGTTTCCGCTTATTGAGCAGGGGATTCCGGTGCAGCTTCCGCAAGCCGATGCCGAGCCGGTGGACGCGCGCGAGAGCCGGTCGGTGACGCTGGACGGCGAGGGGCGGCTCTACCTGGATGAGACCTCCATTGACCGGTCAGCCCTCCGCGGCGAGATGGCGGAGCTGGCCGCCGCCGATCCGGACATCACGGTGTACGTCCGGGCGGATCAGGCGCTCGCCTACCGGCGTGTGGTAGAGGTCATGACGCTTCTGCGGGAGGCGGGGATTGTGCGGGTGGCCCTGGTGACCGAGGCGGAAGGGGGATCATGACCACCCGTCGCCGGCGAACCGTATGGGTGGTGGCAGGCGCGCATGTGGCCGCCGTGGCCGCCCTCAGCATCCGCGGATGCGGGTTCGAACCGGACCCGGTCGAAGTGCGTGCGGAAGACGTGATGATGGTCGAGCTGGCCCCGGCACGGCCGGCCCCGCCGGCCACCCGGGAGGTGGAGTCGATCGAGCTGCCGCCGAAAGCGGAGCCCGAAGCGGTCCCCGCGCCGCCCCCTCCGGAACCGGAACCCGAACCCGAGCCGAAGCCGGAACCAAAACCGAAACCGAAGAAGCGGGAGATTCAGATCTCGACCAAGCGGGTGGTGCGGGAGGCGACGCCGCCGGAGCCGGTGCTCGATGCCCAGGCGCTGACCGAGGCCCTCGAAGAGTCCATCCCGTCCGATCAGACCCCCGGGCCGACCCTGGACCTGCCGGCCTGGTACTACTCGGTGATCCGGAAGACGATGTACGACGCGTGGGAGCAGCCGGGCCACCTGCGGGCCTCGGCGGGCTACCAGGCCGTGGTTCGGCTCACGGTCGCGCCGGGGGGGCAGGTCTCCTCCTGGACCTTGTCCCGGGGGTCCGGCAATGCAGCCATGGACCAGTCCGTAGAGCGGGCGATGGCCACGGTGGGGCAGCTCAAGCCGCTGCCCGAGGGGTTTCGGGACGGGCCCCGGGATATTACGGTCGTTTTTGAGTTGAGTCCGTGAGGGGCGGACAGGAATGTGGGGGGCAAGCCCCTGGCGGGTTGAAAGGGGCGCGGGGAGGCGGCTATTGTGCGGGGGGGTGAAAGCGGAGCGGTCAGAGAATGTTTCGGTGAAGGAGTGGTGTATGAAGAACAGATACGGCAGAGCGGGTACAGCGGCGGTCCTGGCGGGCCTGCTGCTCGCGGGCGGAACGGTGGCGGAGGCACAGGTTCGGGTCCGCAAGGCGGCGTCGGACAAGATTTCCCTGCAGATGCAGGGGTTCCGGGCCAACGATGCGGCCGGCCGCCGGTTTCAGCAGGTGCTGCGGGAGGACTTGAAACGATCGGGCTGGTTTTCCGTCGGGCGCGCGGGGGCGTATGCGATCAGCGGAGAGGCGCGGCAGCAAGGCCGTCAGCTCGATGCGGTGGTGCGGGTGACCGATGTCGCGTCCGGCGGCGAGGAGCTGGCCCAGCGATACCGCGGGGAGATGGAACGCTGGCGGGATCTCGCGCACCGGGCCGCCGACGACATCACAAAGAAGATTGCCGGCCGGCCGGGCATCGCCTCCACGCGCATTGCCCTGGTGGGAACGGCCACCCGCAACAAAGAACTGTACCTGTGTGATGCGGATGGGGAAAACCTGCTGCAACTGACCCGGGACCGGTCTGTCAGCATCAGCCCGGAATGGGGGCCGGAGGGCCGGACGCTCTACTACACGGCCTACCTGGAGCGGTTCCCGGATGTATTCCGCATCGACCTGCAGTCGGGGAAGCGCCGGAAGGTGGCGGGGTACCCGGGACTGAATACGGGGGCGGCCGTATCGCCCGACGGGCGGGAGATGGCCTTGATTCTTTCCAAGGACGGAAACCCCGAGCTCTACATCAAGTCCTTGTCCTCCGGCCGGCTCACGCGGATCACCCGCACCCGCCACGGCGCGGAAGCGAGCCCGTCGTGGTCGCCGGACGGGTCCCGCCTGGTATACGTCTCGGACACCTCGGGGCGCCCGCAACTTTACGTGGTAGACCGCAATGGCGGCCGGCCCTCCCGGCTGACGTCCCGCGGGCGGGAGAACGTGGCTCCGGACTGGGGGCCGGGCAATTGGATCGCGTGCTCCTCGCGGTTGGGCGGGCGCTACCAGATCGCCGTCGTGCACCCGGATACGGGGGACTTCCGGCAGATCTCGTCCGGGGCGGCGGATTTCGAGGATCCGAGCTGGGCGCCGAACGGCCGGCACATCGTGTGCAGCGAGAGCGTGAACTACCGTTCCCGCATCACCATTCTTGACACTCTGGGCGATCCCCCGCTACGTTTGTTCGACCGTCCGGGTGACTGGTATGCCCCCGCGTGGTCGCCCAATTAGTCCGATTACAACCGAGGTAGTATGATGCCCAGACATGGCTGGTTTCAGGTTCTGAGTGTAATGGTTCTGGCGGCGCTCGTCGCGTCGACCGGATGCAAGAAAAAAGAAGCGGCCCTCGAGCCGGGCGCCGACCGCAACGTGGGCGGTGTGGAAGAGTCGCTTTTCGATGTCGATCCCCTCCCGCCGCGGCCCGCGGGATTTGAAGAGTACCGAGGGGATTTCCCCCCTGTGTTCTTCGGCTATGACAGTTCCCGCATCGAACCGGCCCAGCGGGCCAAGCTGGAAGAGGTGGCCGATCACCTTCGCCGCAATCCCGACCAGCAGTTGATCATCGAGGGTCACTGCGATGAACGGGGCAGCCGAGAATACAACCTGGCCCTCGGGGAGCGCCGCGCGCTGGCCGCGCGGGCGTATCTCATCGGCCTGGGGATTGACGGGGGTCGCCTCCAGACCAAGAGCCTGGGCGAGGAACAACCCGCCGAGATGGGCCACAACGAGTCCGCCTGGGCGAAAAACCGCCGGGCCGAGTTCATCCTCATCCAGTAACGGCCGGACGCCCGGCCCGGCGCAACAATCGGACCGGTCCGCGCATGATGGCATTTATTGGCATATCGCCGGGGCCTGCGGAGTTCCTGTTTATCTTTGTGGTCCTGCTCCTCCTCTTCGGCGCGAAGAATCTGCCGGGGCTGGCCCGGCAATTCGGCTCCATGATGGAGACCTTCCGGCGGGCCACCCGGGATGTGACCGACGAATTCATGTGGGCGGAGACCCGGGAGAGCGAGGACGACGCGCCGGAGCGCCTCCCGCCGCACGAGGACGGCGACGCCGCGGAGCAACCACGAGACGAGACCGAGGGGGATCATGAGCGGGTGGCGCGGGATTCTGAATCCGGACGATGAACCCAAGCCGTTTCTCGAGCACCTCGAGGAATTCCGGTTCACGCTGTTTCGCTGTCTGATTGCCCTGGCGCTGGGCATGGCGGTGGCCGCGCCGCTGACCCCGCTGACCCTGGGATTGCTCAAGGCGCCCCTGGTGGGAATGGTGGAGGACCCGGACCGGTTTCTGCGCTCGCTGGCGGTGGCGGGGGCGTTTTCCACCATCATCCGGATTACCTTCTGGAGCGGGCTGATCCTGAGCGCGCCGTTCCTGGTGCTGTTTCTGGGGCAGTTCATCTTTCCCGGGCTGACGCAGTTGGAACGGCGTCATCTCGCCGCGGCGGGCGGGGGATCGGGCGTGCTCTTTCTGTTGGGGGTGGCGCTCGGCTACAGCATCACGCTCCCCGTGGCACTGCGGGTGATGATGCGGCTGCACGACTGGCTCGGGATCCAGGCGGAATGGACCGTGACCAGTTACGTGGCCTTTACCGTCCACCTGCTGATCGGATTCGGTCTCGCCTTTCAGTTGCCGGTGGTGGTGCTTTTGCTGGGATCGCTGGGCATTCTGGATGTAGAGCAGCTCAAATCGAAACGACGGCACGTCTTCCTGGGGTTGCTGGTGCTGGCCATGCTCTTAACGCCGCCGGACGTCATCACGCAGCTCATCATGGCCGTTCCGCTCTACGGCCTGTACGAAGTGAGCATCTGGATATTGTGGTGGGCCGAGCGCCGGCGGGGGCGAGGCTAGATCTGGTTCCTGCGCTCGGCCGGAAGTCCGATGCCGATAAAGCATACGAGGACGACCGGCGCGAGAGACAGGTTGTCCAGCCGTCCGAACAGCGCCGGGACCGGGCAAGGCAGAAACGGGAGGGACGCACGCGCACGTCCCTGCCGGGTCCCGGGCCCCCCACAGGGGGAATTCCCCTTTGCTCAACGCACCACCCGCGGACGCCGGATCTTCTACAATCGCGGGTTGTGGTACCGGGCCGCTTGGCGATAAGCTCCGGGGGTTGAGCAACCCTGTACAATTCTAGGTGGACTCCATCCGATGGCACCGAAAGACGACTACCTCGAACGCATTCTCAAGGCCCGCGTATACGATGTGGCCCACGAGACGCCCCTGGAGCGGGCGGCGAATCTGTCCGACCGGGTTCGGAATGAGCTGTATCTAAAGCGCGAGGACCTCCAGCCCGTCTTCTCCTTCAAGCTGCGGGGCGCATACAACAAAATGGCCCATCTTTCCCCGTCCCGGTTGAAGCGCGGGGTGATCGCCTCGTCGGCGGGCAACCACGCGCAGGGGGTGGCGCTCTCGGCCCGGACGCTCGGGTGTCGCGCGGTGATCGTGATGCCGGTGACCACCCCCGAGATCAAGGTGGAGGCGGTTCGCAAACTGGGAGGGGATGTGCGCCTGGTCGGGGATTCCTTCCAGGAGACGGCCGCCGCGGCGGAAGATCTGGCGCGGACGGAGAAGCTGACCTTTGTCCATCCGTACGACGACCCGGATGTGATCGCCGGGCAGGGCACCATCGGGATGGAGATCCTCCGCCAGGTCCGCGGGCCGCTGGACGCCATTTTCGTGCCCGTCGGGGGCGGCGGGCTGATGGCCGGCATCGCCTCCTACGTAAAACGGCTGTGGCCCGGGGTGAACATGATCGGCGTGGAGCCGACGGATGCCGCCTCCATGACGCGGTCCATTGCCGCGGGGCGCCGTATCCGGTTGCGGGAGGTGGGGCTGTTCGCCGACGGGGTGGCCGTGAAGCAAGTGGGCAAGGAGACCTTTCGCCTCTGCCGGGAGCTGGTGGATGACATGATCACCGTGGATACGGATGCCACCTGCGCGGCGATCAAGGATGTGTTCGAAGACACGCGGTCGATTCTGGAGCCGGCCGGGGCGATCAGTATTGCCGGGGCGAAGGCCTACGCCCGGGAACAGGGGTGGACGGGGAAGACGCTGGTGGCGTTGGCCTGCGGGGCCAATATGAACTTCGACCGGTTGCGCCACGTGTCGGAGCGCTCCGAGATCGGGGAACAGCGGGAGGCGCTGCTGGCGGTGACCATTCCGGAGCGGCCGGGGAGCTTCAAGGCCTTCTGCACCGATCTCGGCAAGCGCAGCGTGACGGAGTTTAACTACCGCTACGCCGGTCCGGGCGAGGCGCACATTTTTGTGGGGGTTCAGGTGCGCAACCGGGAGGAAGTGGCGGGGCTCGTCCGCCGCTTGAATCGGAGGGGGTATGCCACCCTGGACCTGAGCGGCGATGAGCTGGCGAAGCTCCACCTGCGTCATCTCGTCGGAGGGCGCGCCCCCGGCCTGGCGGATGAACGCCTGGTGCGATTCGAATTCCCGGAACGGCCGGGCGCCCTGATGAATTTCCTCCAGCACATGCCGCCGGACTGGAACATCTCGCTGTTTCATTACCGGAATCACGGGACCGATGTGGGGCGCGTGCTCGCGGGGATCCAGGTGCCCTACGGAGAGCGCCGCGGCTTCCGCGCGTTTCTGAAAGACCTGCATTATCCCTGCTGGGATGAAACCGACCACCCGGCCTACAGCCTGTTTCTCTCCGGCCCCGATCCGCGCGGGGAGGCATGACCGAAGGACGCGTCCGTTATGAGCCAGAAGAAACTGTTCCTTCTCGACGGCATGGCGCTGATTTACCGCGCCCATTTCGCCCTCATCCGCAACCCCATTAAAACGTCCGACGGACGGAACACATCCGCGCTGTACGGGTTTACCAACACCGTCCTGCACCTGCTGGACGAGGAGTCGCCCAGTCACGTGGCCCTGGCCCTGGACACCTCCGAGCCGACGGAGCGCCACGAGATGTATGCCGACTACAAGGCCCAGCGGGAAGAGACTCCCGAGGATATTGATGAAGCCATCCCGGCCGTCGAGCGGCTGGCCGCCGCCCTGGGCATCCCGGTCCTCAAGTACCCCGGGTACGAAGCAGACGACATTATCGGCACCCTGGCGGTGACCGCGGAACAGCAGGGCTTTGACACCTACATGGTCACGCCGGATAAAGACTTCGCCCAGCTCGTGGACGAGCACAGCTTTCTCTACCGGCCCTCCCGGCAGGGCGACGGCGTCGAAGTCTGGGGGGTGTCGGACGTGCGGGAGAAGTGGAACGTGGCGGCGCCGGCCCACGTGGCGGATGTCCTGGGACTGTGGGGGGACGCCTCGGACAACATCCCCGGCGTTCCGGGCGTCGGGGAGAAGACCGCCAAAAAGCTGATCGGCGAGTACCGGACGGTGGAGAACCTCCTGGACCATCTCGCCGACCTGAAAGGGAAGCAGAAGGAGCGCCTCGAGGAACATCGCCACCAGGCCCTCCTGTCCAAGCGGCTGGCCACGATCCGGCGGGATGTCCCGGTCGCGGAATCGCCGGACGACCTGCTCCTCGGGGCGCGCGACAATGAGGCCTTGCGCGCTCTGTTCGTGGACTATGAGTTCAATGCCATCGGCAAGCGGGTGTTTGGCGAGGCGTTTCAGGCCGGGCGGGGACACGGGACGGTTCAGCAGGGCGAGCTGGTGTTCGCCGATCTGAAAACGATTGCGGATGTCCCGCATTCGTATCGTTGCGTGGAGACGGAGGCCGACCGCGCATCCCTGCTCCAGGAGCTGACGGGGCAGAAGCGGGTATGCTTCGATGTCGAGACCGACCGGCTGAATGTCCACGGGGCCCGCCCGATCGGCATCGCCTTCTCGTGGAAGGAACACGAGGGCGCCTTTGTGCTGATCGAGGGGGCCGACGCGGACGCCGGGGCCGTTCTCCGGGAGCTTCGTCCTTTCTTTGAGAACGAGCGCATTGAAAAGGTCGGCCACAATCTGAAATTTGATTTAACCGTCCTGCAGTGGAACGGCTGCCGGGTCGTCGAACCTTTTTTCGACACGATGCCGGCCCACTTCCTGGTCGATCCGGGGCGCCGGCACAGCATGGACCAGCTCGCGGAACAATACCTCGGCTACAGCCCGGTCCCGATCCGCGACCTGATCGGGGAGAAAAAGAGCGAGCAGAAGACGTTGCTGGATGTCCCGCGGGACGCGCTGGTGGAGTATGCGGTGGAGGATGCGGACGTCACGCTCCAGCTCGTCGCGCACATGGAACCGCTCCTGGAGGAGGCGGGGCAGAAACAGGTCTTCTACGACATCGAAATGCCGCTGCTGCCGGTGCTGGTGGACATGGAGGTGGAGGGGGTCGCCCTCGACCCGGGCGTCCTGGAGCGGTTGTCGGGGGATCTGGCCAAACGGATCGAGGCCCTGGCGCGGGATATTTACGAGCTGGCCGGCACCGCCTTCAATCTCAACTCGCCGAAACAACTGGGCGAAATCCTGTTCGACCGCCTGCAGATCGCGGACAAGCCGAAAAAGACGCGCACCGGCCAGTACGCCACCGGCGAGCAGGTCCTGATGGGCCTCCGCGGCCGGCACGAGATCGTGGACAACATCCTCGAATACCGCGAGCTGAGCAAGCTGAAGAACACCTACGTCGACGCCCTGCCCAAGGCCGTGTTGGAAAGTACCGGCCGCATACACACGACCTTTTCACAAACGGCGGCCGCGACCGGCCGGCTGGCCTCGTCCAACCCCAATCTCCAGAACATCCCCATCCGGACCGAAACGGGGCGGGGGATTCGACGGGCGTTTACGGTGCGGGCCGATACTCACGAACTGATCGCGGCCGATTATTCCCAGATTGAACTGCGGGTGATGGCCGACATGAGCGGCGATGAGGGCCTGCGGGCCGCTTTCCGGGATCAGCTCGATATCCATGCCGCTACGGCGTCGAGGGTCTACGGCGTCCCGCTGGAGGAGGTGTCGGGGGAGATGCGGCGAAAGGCGAAAATGGTGAATTTCGGCATCATCTACGGCATCTCCGCCTTTGGTCTGGCCCAGCGGCTGGGGTCCTCCCGCCAGGAGGCCGCGGAGATTATCGAGGCGTATTTTGAGCAGTACCCCGGCGTGCGGCGGTTTATGGATGAGACGGTGGCGTTTTGCCGGGAACACGGCTACGTGGAGACGCGCACGGGGCGGCGACGCTCCGTCCAGGATATCGACTCCGCCAATCAGACGACCCGGAGCGGTGCGGAACGGATCGCCATCAACTCCCCGATTCAGGGGACGGCGGCGGACATGATCAAGCTGGCCATGATTCGGATTCAGCGGGACCTGCGGGCCGGCGGATGGCAGACGAGACTGGTTTTGCAGGTCCACGACGAGCTGGTCTTCGAGGGGCCGCGCGATGAGCGGGATGCGGTAACCGGTCTCATAGCCGCCGCCATGAAGGATGCCTTTCCCCTGGCGGTGCCGGTGGAGGTCGATATCGGGGCGGGCCGCGACTGGCTGGCGGCACACGGGTAAGCCCCGCGGGTTATCGCTTGTATGTGCCGGTGAGGGTGGTCTGGGCCAGCACGTGAGGCTCGATGGCCTTCAGGACCCGGTCTTTGCCTATGCCGGCAGGGAAATTCGCCGCCCGGTCGAGGGCGTAGAGGGTAAACCGGTACCGGTGGACCGGGCCGGGAGGGGGCGCGGGGCCGCCGTATTCATTGCGGCCGAAGTCGTTTTGCCCCTGACGCGAGGGGCCCGGCAGAGAGCCGGCGCCGCCCGCATCCTCCGGGAGAGAGGAGCTGTCCGCGGGAATGTTGTACAGGACCCAGTGGGTCCACACCTTGTCGGGCGCATCGGGGTCGTCCACGATGAGGACGAAGGAGGCGGTCTCCGCGGGGGCGCCGCTCCAGGCGAGAGGGGGCGAAACATCGGCCCCGTCTGCAGTATAGCGGGTCGGGATGGGCGCCCCGTCCGCAAAAGCCGGCGACGCCAGGCTGAATGAGTCCTTCCGGTCTGCATCCTCATCGACCGAGGACTGCAGGAAATCGAGCTGCTTCATCCCGGCGTAGCCGGGTGCGGCCAGAGCCGCCAAAACCACCAGGGACAGCCCGCGTAGCACCGATCCAAAACCAACCCGCATCTTGTTCTCCTTCCGTTCTGCGTTCACTCCGCCGGCAGGCGCAGAAGAATCCGCAGGGGGTCGTGGTCGCTCCAGGCGCGATCGCGGTCCTCCTCCCCGGGAGTGAAGTCGCTGTTCAGGTGAATATTCTCCGCATGGATGAGCTGTTCCGCAAGGGCGGGGGACAGAAAAATCTGGTCCAGGGTCTGGGCCTGTCCCTGGTAGACGTAGGAATAGGCGCCCTCCGGATACCGGGAGAGCATGTGGTCATAGACATTGACCAGGCCGGCGTCATAGAGGGAGGCCAGTTGGTCGGACGGATCCTCCGGAAAGGGGTCATGGGGGCGGGGATATACATTCAGGTCGCCGCCCACCACGACCAGGGCATCCGGATTGTCCTCCAACACGGCCGAGGTGAGCAGGGCGTTGACCCGGGCCTGCTCCCGGCGCCGGGCGACCGCTGCATCCGGCCGGCTTTTGAAGTGGTTGTTGATGGCCAGGATCGGGGGGGTGTCCGGGTACTCAACCAGCCGGAACAATCCCAGCACGGGGGGGCGGTTGAATACGTTGCCCCGTCGGGGATGCAGGGAATCGATCACGCGGGGCATGTGGGGGTAGGGGGCGGCGCTCATCAACCGGCCCTCGTAGTCGAACTGCAACCGGGTTCCGAGAACCGGGTGGTCCGCTGCCGGTTTCGCGGGGGCCAGGCGGTCGGGACGGTAGAGGAACGCGCACATGATGCCCCGGTAGTCGGCCGCCGCCCGGTTGGCCCGGATGGCATAGGCGGGCCCGCCCGCTTTCTCTATCGCCGGGATGAGTTCCTGCAGAATATCCAGTTGACCATCCCGGTTGTCGAAGGGGCCGATCACGAGCCCATCCTCTTCCATGGACCCGATGTCCTGGTCCTCCAGCTCCTGCAGGAGCAACAGGTCGGGCGAATCCAGTTCGCGCACGATGTGATCGGCAATGCCGTCGAGTTTGCGTCGGTAGGCGTCTTCCGACCCCGGCACGTAGTCCCGCAGGATCGGATTGCCCTCGTCATCCCATTCCGCCTCGTAATCGTCGCGGTCAAAGGGGTCATCCCGGTGGTCGTACAGGTTTTCTACATTGTACGAGACCACGGTGAGGCGGGGCCCGCCGATTTTGGGCAGCGCGGGCCGGGTGGCGGCGGGGTCGTGGCCGGGCGTCAGAACGGCATCGGCCCCGGCGTACACCACGGGGCGGCCGTATCGTTCCACCACCACGCCCTCGATTGATTCGACGAGTTCGTCAAAGGTGCGGGGTGCGTGCGACTCTCCATCCGTGTCGATCGTGCGGGGTGTCCGGAGACGGATGAAAAACCCATTTCCGTTATCGAAGAGCGTGTCCGGGTTGTCATCGAGCGGGTGGGCGTCACGGAACACGCGCCGGGCGGCCGGGTTCTCGCGGTCGAGGATCGGGTGGGACGCCGCGACCAGGTACAGCGGCCCCGCGGGGTCCCCGTTCTCCATTTTTCGCGCGCCCTGCACGACGGCCCCCGCCTCGATCCGGACCCGCATTCCTTCCAGCGCCTCCCAGTAGGCGGCGGCCTCCGCCCGCTCGGAGGGCGGGGCGACGGAGACCGTTGGGACCTCGCCGGCGGCCGCGCCGCCCCGCTCGAGGATGCGGCTGTCGACCAGGCAGGTGTTTTCGTGAATCTCCCGCACCGTGCCCCGGACTCGGACCGTCTCCCCCCGTTGCAGGTCCGGGGCGTCCGCGTCCGGGGAGAGCCAGACGAGAAGCCCCTGCGAGGCGTCGGACACATCGCCGGGGTCGCGGTCTGTCTGGATGGAAAACCCGGCCGCATCCTCTTCGAGCATGCGCATGGGGAGATCGGGAGTGGTTACCACGCCCGTCACGACCACGGTTTCACCCGTGTAGGCCGAGGCATCGGCGGGGGCTTCCGGGCCGTCCGGCACTCCCTGTACGCGGTCGGGGGTGAGGGCGTCCGGCGGCGGCTGGCTCGTCCAGGGGAGGCTGAGCGCGAGCCCGAATTCCAGGCCGTACATCAAAAGCAATGATTTCATAGGGATGGATCCTTTCGTTGTAGAGTGAAATCAGGAGAGGAGGCTCAGGAGCGGTCCTGCGCGGGGCGCGCGACCATCTCCATGAGGTCCACAAAATCGGGATGGCCGCGGAGGGGGTCGAATTCGGACTGGGTGAGCCAATTGTAGGCGCGTTGAAAGTCGACGATTTTCAGGCCCTGGCGAATGGCGTCCAGGGCTTGTGCCGGTTGCCCGTTGTTGGCCTGGGCCTGGGCGAGGCGGAACAGAATGGGGGCGGACTCGGGACTGGCCGCCTGAAGTCGCTTGAGGACGGTGATGGCCTCTTCCCACTGGTCCGTCTTGATCAGCGTATAGGCGTAGGAGTACGCGGCGCGTTGGTTTCCGGGCTCGGCTTCGAGATACCGGGCGAACGCATCCGCCGCTTTCCGCATCTCTCCGCGCTGCAGGTAGAGGGTGGCGAGGTTGTACTCGCAGGCCGGGTAGTCCGGGCGCAGCCGGAGCGCGTGGAGGAAGGAGTCCAGCGCCTTGTCGAGAGAGCCCATTTTCATGTAGGCGACGCCGAGGTTGTTGGCGATGCCGGGGGAGAGCAGGGTCTCCGCCGCGGCGGTTTCAAAGGCCCGGGCGGCCTCTTCGTAGTTGTGAAGCTGCAGATGCAGCAGCCCGATGCGCTGGCGCACGCCCTCCAGGTCGGGATAAATCAGAAGGGCCCGGCGCAAATGCATCAGCGCGCGCCGGTGCATGCCCTCCTCTTCCAGGCGTTCTCCCTCGATGATATGCAGGGCGGCCTGCTTGATCCAGGTCGTATCGAGCGGCATATCGCCGCCTTCCGGAATGGATTGGGGGGTGACTTCCCGCAACCGCTCGATCAGCAGCACCTCGTCCATGCTCAGCAGGGGCATATCGGGATTGATCAGGGCCAACCCGCCGAGGTCGGTTTGCTCGGCGGAGCCGGATGGTTGGGCGGGGGAGTCCGCGGGGGGGGAGGGTTCGGCCGGCTGAGCCGACTCAAACACGGGGGCAACGGGTCTGGCTGTGGTAAAATAGAGGTAGAAAGAGCCGGTAATGACGATGAAGATCAGGAGCAGGAGCCCCACGGACAACACGAGGTTTTTCCGCCGGTTGCGCGCCGCCTGCAGGTGCCACTCCTCTCGCGCCAGCCGTTCCTGGCGGCTGTGCCCGAGCATGTCGCCCGGCCGGTCCCGGCCGGTGTGAGCGGTCCGGTAAAAACTGTTCTGGTCTTGGCTGGGTTTCATCATCGTGTCGGGCTCACTCGTCCATCCCGGGTGAGGTCCGCCGGAGGCGGGTTGGCCCGCGCCATGGAGAGCCCCCCCGGGGGGTGGGCGCGGATCGTGCTCGGGCAGACATCAACCTCACACGAGAAGCCTACAGGGGTTCGTCGTCCGAAGACAAGGGTGCTGTTACCGGTTGGGACAAGACATTGGTGGCCGGCCGGCCCTCCGTCTGCTCCGCGAGAATACTGCGGGCCCGCTCGGCGAGGTTCTGCTCAAACATTTCGCCGAGTTCGGTGAGGCGGATTTCGCGAAAGGCGGGCTGCTGGTATATCTGGTAGACATGGCCGGGCGAGGTGAGCACTTCGGACTTTTCCAGGTACTCGAGGGCGTCGTCGATGCGTCCGAGCAGGGCGGCCGTCGCGGCGGCGTCGAAATAGAGGGGCGGCCAGTCGGGGGCTACGCTCAGGGCCCGCTTCAGGGTCTGCATGGCCTCTTCGTACTGGCCTTCCTCGGCGTAGAGATAGGCCCGCTCTTTTAATGCTTTGGGGTCGCGGGGGCGCAGCCGGAGGTAGTGGTCAATCGCCCGGACGGCGGATTCGCGATCGTTTTCGCCGAGGTGACACAGCGCCTTGTTGAAGTAGAGCGGGGCATAGGAGGGGTTGATTTCCTGGGCGGCATCGAGCAGGTCCAGGGCGTCTGCGAGGTTGTTCTGGAGCAGATGGGCCACGGCGAGGTCGTTGAGGATCTCCGGCGAGCCGGGTGAATTTTCCGCGGCCCGCTCCAGCGCGAGTTGCGCGCGGCCGGGGTCGTTGCTCTCCAGGTACAGTTGTCCGAGGTTGGCCCACCCCTCGGTCAGGTAGGGCCAGATATTGAGCGCTTCCCGGTAGCGCTCGATGGCCTGCTCGAGCTTGCCGGTTTCGGCCAGGGCCTGGGCCCGCTTGGAGAGAAACACGGCCTTGCGCATGGACTCCGTATTCAGCTCGGTCTGGTGCTGGGCGCGCGGCTGCCGGTCGGGCTCTTCCTCCAGATAGGCATCGCGGCCGGGTCTGCGGTACCCTGTCGAGCCGGTGGACCGGCGCGACGGATCGGGCTGCAGGACCTGCTCGGTTGCCCGGGACTGCCGCATTTCCCAGGTTTTGCGGGATATGAACACCGCCAAGAACAGCACGATGAGCATGCAGACGAGGCCGACGGCAAATGTTTTAATGTTGGCACGGAAGGTTTCTTTGGCCAAGTTGGTGGATTCCGGCTTGCGGGAACTTCCCCGCGCCGGGCCGGTCGGGGGCGGCCGTCGCCGCCTCGGTTCGGGGCGCTGTTTGTGGTATAAATACCCGGATGCGCCCTGATGGTTGGATGGGTCTGGATCTCGATTTTGTTTCATGGAGAAAGTCGGGACGGGTCCCGGGCTGTTGCATTCAGAAGAGGAACAGTAGACGATTTCCGTGAACGGGGCAAGAGCCCCCGGTGGAGTCGACAGAATGCCGGCGCCCCGCGTTCACCTGAACCGTGTAAAGGGAACATGTACCGCCTGATTATCAAAGAGCCGCATCAAGGGGAACGCCGGGTCCTGGTTCGGGAGCCTGTCTGCACGGTCGGCACCGGCCCGGAGGCCGACGTCCGGCTGTCTCCCGACGGTGGGGCGGCGGAGATCCACGCCCGCCTGGAGATGCGCGACGAGGGGGTGTTCCTGGTGCCGGCCGGGGCGGCCCCCGTGCAGGTGAACGATGCAAAGCCGACAGACCTCCCGCTGCGGCACGACGATGTATGCCGGCTGGGGGAGGTGGAGATCACGTACCGGGAGCTTCAACCCCGACAGACCGTGACGACCCGGCGCACCGGGTTGCTCCAGGTGCTCGCGCTCGGGGCTGTTCTGGCGCTCATCGTGCTGGAAATCGGGGTGCTGGCCTGGATGTTCCTGGCCCAGAGGCAGGATCCGGGCGACGCCCCCCCGGCCGTGGAGCGGGCGGACGCTTCGGAGGCCCGGGGGGAGCCGGATGGAGACCCGGCGCGCCCGCCCGCCCGTGCGCGGACCCCGGCGCCGGATGCCGTCGACCCGGACTGGCCGGCGAGCCTGGCGGTCGAGCGGGTGCCGATGACGACCGGCTCGGTCTTGCTGTCCGTCCGGGCGGACGTCGGCTTGCCGCCGGCGGATGCGGCGTCCCTGCCGCTGAATGCCGGGGCGTTTTCCCTCACCGCGGGGATCACGAATGGAGGCCCCGCCCCGCGGATATTCCTGCCCCGCGGATTGGACGTGACCGAATTCGACGGGGGCACCACGCGGGTCTCGGCCCTGGTGCTCGCGGATGCCGGCAGCGCGACGGGCGCCCTGTGGACCCTGGAGGTGCAGTATGCCGGGCGTGCGATCCTCCGGCGGGAGATCGCCCGGGCGTCCGGGCAAGCGGCCCCGGGAGGGCCCGCGCCATGAATGACCCCGTCATGTACGACAGCCACATGCACACGCCGCTGTGCCATCATGCCCAGGGGTGGCCCGATGACTATGCCGAGGTGGCGGTGGAGCGGAACCTCCGGGGGATTACCTTTACCTGTCACAATCCCATGCCGGACGGATACGCGGCCGGCGTGCGGATGGCGCCGAGTGCCTTTACCACCTATGTGGAACTTATCCTGGGGGCGCGGGCGCGATGGCGCGAGCAGCTCGATATCCGGCTCGGGCTGGAAAGCGATTACGTGCCCGGCTTTGAGGGGTGGGTGGAAGACCTCCACGGCACGGTGCCGCTCAGCTACATCCTGGGGTCGGTCCATCCGCAACTGCGCGAGTATCGCCTCCGGTACTTCACGGGAGAGGCCGAGGCGTTTCAGCGCTTGTATTTCCGGCACCTGGCGGAGGCGGCGGAGACGGGCCTCTTTCACGCCATTTCCCACCCGGACCTGGTGAAGAACCTGTTTCCGGAGGAGTGGTCGCCGGAGCGGGTCCGGGATACGGTCGCGGCCTCTCTGGATCGCATCGCGGAGACGGGGGTGGCCATGGAGTTGAACACCTCCGGCGCCCTCAAGGCCATTCCCGAAATGAATCCGGCCGAGTGGATGCTGAGGGAGATGCGGGCCCGGGGGATCCCGGTGGTGCTGGGTTCCGATGCGCACAGACCGGCCCGGGTCGCGGACCGCTTTCCGGAGGCGCTGGAGATCCTGAAACGGTGCGGCTATACAGAGGTGGCGGTCTTCCTGGACGGCGAGCCCCGGCCGCTGGAGATCGATACGGTGCTGGCGTCCCTCCGCATGCCGACGCCGTAGTCCCCGCCCGCGTCCTGCGCCGGGGCCGCGGGTCAGCGGGGTGCGGGGGCATCGTCCGGTCTTTGAAACGACGCGCGGCCGATGGGTTTCCGGTCGAGGAAGAGCCGTTCGAATTCGGTTCGTTCATCGGGCGCGGGCCGCCAGGCCGGGAGGCGGACGAATCGGGAATCGCCGATCAACAGCTCCAGCACGGATGCATAGTAGGGCAGGTGATCGGTGGCAAAATGGAAGGTCCCCCCGGGGATCAGGCAGCGGTGGAGCGCCTCGAGGAACGCCGGCCCCATAAAGCGATTCTTGTGATGTTTCTTCTTGGGCCAGGGATCGGGGAACAGGATGTAAC
>CAZCOO010000038.1:0-17777 GCA_964500395.1 uncultured Verrucomicrobiota bacterium | reverse complement strand
GATATAACGTTTGCATGTCATGCCGGCCGCGATATCGGGGACTGGGGGCGGAAATTCCTGCCGGTGCGAAGCACAGGGGAGCGTCTCACGGCCCGTGCGCCCGGGCCACACACGGAGGAGGGGCTGAGACAAGGATGCCCCCGGCGAAGCAGGGGACACTGAAGATCGTGCGTTCAGACATTAAAGAGGAAGTGGCACACGTCCCCGTCCCGCATGACGTATTCTTTTCCCTCCACCCGGAGCTTCCCGGCTGATTTGATTGCCGACTCGGACGTATACTCGCTCAACTCGTCCACGGCATAGACCTCCACGCGAATAAAACCCCGCTGAAAGTCGGTATGGATGACGCCGGCCGCCTCCGGCGCGGTGGCCCCCTGCCGAACCGTCCAGGCCCGGATCTCCTTGGGACCGGCGGTAAAAAAGCTCTGCAGGCCCAGCAGGTTGTACGCCGCCCGGGCGACCACATCGAGGGCGGGCTCCTCCATCCCCAGCGAGGCCAGCATTTCATCCCGGTCGGCCCCCTCCAGTTCATTCAGTTCGGATTCGATGCGCGCACAGACCGGCACCACCCCGCCCCCGTGCGATGCGGCGTACTCCCGAACCTGCTGCACCAACGGCCCCGTCCCGGCGAGATCATCTTCGTCCACATTGGCCACGTACAGCACCCGCCGGGCGGTGAGAAACCCCAGGCCCTTGATCATGCGGTCTTCCTCTCCGGAGACGGACAACGCCCGGACCGGCGTGCCCTCCTGCAGGGCCTGCGCACACGTCTCGAGCACACGGGCCCGCAAGACGGCCTCCTTATCCCCGCCCCGGGCGGACTTCTGAGCCTTGGGCAGCGCCTTCTCCGCCAATTCCAGATCCGCGAGAAGCAATTCCGTATCGATGGTTTCGATATCCCGCACGGCGTCCAGCGCCCCGTCCACGTGGGTGATGTCCTCGTTTTCAAAGCATCGCACCACATGCAGAATGGCATCGACCTCGCGAATATGGGACAGGAATTGATTGCCCAACCCCTCCCCCTTGCTCGCCCCGCGAACCAGCCCCGCGATATCCACGAGCTGCAGCACGGCCGGAATCACTTCCTTTGTCTCAATGTGCGCCGCGATGGTGTCCAGCCGCGGATCGGGGACCTGGACAATCCCCACATTCGGCTCAATCGTGCAGAACGGATAATTGCTCGCCTCCGCCCCCGCCTTGGTCAGCGCATTGAACAGCGTGCTCTTGCCTACATTCGGCAATCCAACGATACCGGCTTTCATCAATCTCTCTCCATGTGCGCAGATTCCAGGAATTTCGGTTCTTAAAAATCGATCAGGGCGCCGTCGGGATTGTCCTTGCTGTCCTGCCAGCCCCGGGGTTTTGCGGTGCCGATCCACTTGATCTTCTTCACGGTCATCTGCAGCCCCTTGGCCTTGGGTGTCCGGACCGGGAGGTCGGCCGTCTTGAAAATCTGCTGGGTAATCCGCTGCCGCTTCGCTTTTGCGTACTTCACGTAGATCGCGTCCACGGTGCCCTCTTCGAAGATCAGGATTTTCGAATCCTCCGGCGCGCACCGGTATTCCCGGTTCTGGATCGCCCCGCCGAACTGGAACCGCTTCATGTAGGTAATCCCCCCGTTGGTGTACACCAGGGTGAAGACCTTGTCCCGGGAGGCCACGTCGGCATACACCAGATCCTTGTCCACAAATTGTTTCTCCGGCGGGGGCATCACCCGGTACCGGCCGTCTCCCTGCACCGCGACGACCTTGTCGTAGGAAGAACAGGAAAACAGGGGCTCGCCTTCGATCGAATACCCGAGATAGCCCTTCTCTTTGTCATAGGAGAGCGTCAATTCATCGGCCGTCAGTTCCCGGACCTCGACCGTCTCGAATGATTCGATCACCGTCCGGCGCGGCGCGGAGTCCCCGATCTCTTTCAACAGACCTTTCAGGTATTTCACGGCATAGGGCACCAGCCGCTTCAGGTCTTTTTCCACCTTGGCCAGGTCTTTGAGGATCGTATCCAGATCCTTCCGGTTCTTGTTGATGTCGAACCGCGAGATCCGCTTGACGGGAATGCCCAGCAGCATTTCCACATCGTCCTTGGTGATGTCCCGCATGAGCTGATCCCGAAAGGCGTTCACCCCTTCGAACACGGCGGTCTGGACCTCGGCGTAGGTCTCGCACTCTTCGATCTGCTTGTAGATCCGGTTTTCGACGAAGATCTGGACCAGGCTCTTGCGGTGAAATTCGTCCTCGAGGCGCTTTTTCTCCAGCTCGAGTTCCTGGCGCAACAACTCCACCAGCCGGTCGGTGTTGTAGCGAAGGATTTCGGAGACGCTCATCCGGACCGGGCGGTTGTCCCGGATCACCATCCCCCGTACGGAATGACTCACCTCGCAATGGGTAAAGGCATACAGGGCCTGTCGTGCCGCGTCCGCACTGATGTTGCCCCCGATCTTGACCTCGATTTCCACCTGTTCGGCGGTGTAATCCTTGATGGACCGGATATTCAGTTTCTTCTTCCTGGCTGCGTCCTCGACGGAGGCGATGAGAGACTCCGTGCTGGTGCCGTAGGGAATCTCCCGAACGACGAGTGTTTTTGCATCCCGCTCCTCGATGACGGCCCGGACCTTGACCTTGCCGTTGCCGTCCTCGTACTCGGTTGTATCCATCCGGCCGGCCTGCTGGAAATCCGGCACAAGCGAGAACGGTTTCTTCTGAAGGACCGCGACCATGGCCTCCAGAAGCTCCCGCACATTGTGCGGCAGGATGCGGGTGGAAAGGCCGACCGCGATGCCGTCCGCGCCCAGCATCAGCAGCAGCGGCAGCTTGGCCGGCAGCGTCACCGGCTCCTTTTTCCGCCCGTCGTAGCTCGGGATCATGCGGGTCAAGGCATCGTTGAATATCTGCTTCCGGGCCGGCTCCGTGAGACGGCATTCAATGTATCGCGGGGCGGCGGCGGGATCGCCGGTGAAAATGTTTCCGAAATTCCCCTGCCCTTCGATCAGGTACCCGCGGTTGACCAGGGAGACGAGGGCATCGCCGATGGAGGCGTCGCCGTGCGGGTGATACTGCATGGTGTGGCCGACCACGTTGGCGACCTTGATGAATTTGCCGTCGTCGCTCTCGTGCAGGGCCCACAGGATCCGCCGCTGGACCGGCTTGAGGCCATCCTCCACATTCGGGATCGCCCGGTCGCGGATGACATAGGAGGCGTATTCGAGGAAATTCTCGTCGACGAGACTGCGCAGCTCGTCGCGTCCGCTGTCATGACCGCCGGAGAGGGCCTCCGGT
The DNA here is from genome assembly GCA_964500395.1 of uncultured Verrucomicrobiota bacterium. Classification (GTDB taxonomy): domain Bacteria; phylum Verrucomicrobiota; class Kiritimatiellia; order CAZCOO01; family CAZCOO01; genus CAZCOO01. The sequence continues at coordinate 14,499 of CAZCOO010000038.1, read as the reverse complement.
TCTTCTGTAAACAGCCACGGCTGGTCCTCTTCGCTCATCCCGCATCCTCCGGCACGATGAGATGTTCGAGGATGTACTCGCGGCGCTCCTGCGTATTCTTGCCCATGTAGAAACTCATGATCTCCGGGATGGAATGCCGGTTGTTGACGGCCACCGGGGTCAGGCGCATTCCATCCGAAATGAAATGCTTGAATTCCCCGGGGGATATCTCCCCGAGGCCCTTGAACCGCGTCACCTCCACCCCCTTGCCGATCTCCCTGACCGCCCGGTCCCGCTCCTCCTCGGAATAACAGTAGAGGGTCTTCTTTTTATTGCGGACCCGGAACAGCGGCGTCTCCAGGATTTGCACATGGCCGTGAAGGACGAGGGGTTCAAAAAACCGAAGGAAAAATGTGATCAACAGGTTTCGGATGTGGAGCCCGTCCACATCGGCGTCGGTCGCCAGGATGATCTTGTAAAAGCGGAGCTGTTCCGGTGTCTCCTCGATATTCAGACCCCGCATGAGATTGTACAACTCATCGTTTTTGTAGAGGGCATCCCGCTTCATGTCACAGACGTTCATGGGCTTTCCCTTCAGGGTAAAGATGGCCTGTGTATTGACGTCCCGGCAGCTCACGATGGAGCCCGCCGCGGACTGCCCCTCGGTAACAAAGATCATCGACTCGGTCCCTTTTCCCCGCCGGGCGTTGTAGTGAACGCGGCAGTCGCGAAGCTGCGGAATGCGGAGGGACGTCGCCTTGGCCTTTTCGCGCGCCATCTTCTTGACCGCGTTCAGCTCCTTGCGGAGCTTCTGGGTCTCCTGGATCTTCTGCACGGCCCGGTCGGCGGCTTCGGGGTTGCGGTGGAGCAAATCCTCCACCACCTCCCGTACTCTGGCCACCAGGTCGCTGCGGATTTCCGTATTGCCCAGTTTGTTCTTTGTCTGGGATTCAAACACCGGCTCCTGCACCTTGATGGCAATCGCGCCGACCATCCCCTCGCGGACATCGTCCCCGCTGTATTTCTGATCCCCGAATTCGTTAAAGGCCTTGAGGACCCCCTCCCGGAAGGCGCTGAGATGGGTCCCCCCGTCGCTGGTGTACTGACCGTTGACAAAGGAAAAATGCGTCTCGCTGAACCGGTTGGTATGCGTGAGGGTGAGTTCCAGGTTTTCGTCGCGAAAATGCAGGGGCCGATACAGGGCCTCGCCGTCGATCTCTTCGTCCAGCAGGTCCAGCAACCCCGAGCGGGAGTAGAACCGCTCGCGGTTGAAGGTGATGGTCAGCCCGGCATTGAGATAGGCGTACAGCCGCAGGCGGCGGCGGATATGCTCTTCGTCGATGGTCAGGTCGCTGAAGATCTCGGGGTCCGGGCTGAAACAGATCAAGGTGCCGTCGGCCTCTCCCTTGGCCCGGCCCGAGTTCTGATCGGTGAGTTCGCCCTTCTCGAAGATCGCTTCCGCATACGCGCCGTCCCGGACGCTGCGCACGTTGAAATACTCGGACAGCGCATTGACGGCCTTGGTTCCGACTCCGTTCAGGCCGACGCTGAACTTGAAGACGTCCGTGTTGTATTTGGCCCCGGTGTTGATGCGGGAAACGCAGTCGACCACTTTCCCCAGCGGGATGCCGCGGCCGTAGTCGCGCACGGTGAGGGCGCCGTCGTCGAGGCCGATATCGATCCGGTCCCCGTGGCCCATGATAAACTCGTCCACCGCATTGTCGACGACTTCCTTGAGGAGCACATAGACGCCGTCTTCGTATTGCGACCCGTCTCCGATGCGGCCGATGTACATCCCGGTTCGCTTGCGGATGTGTTCCAGCGAAGAGAGGGTCTTGATCTTGCTCTCGTCGTAGATGTGGGTCGTCTTTTTCTTACTCATCAGGCAACGATCTACGGTTGTTCGGCGTACGGATTCCCATGATCCGGCGCCGGCGAAATCCAGCGGTTGAAGGGTCGCCGGGCGGTCGCCGGGAAGCGGTCTTCGCCTCCCGCGCCGCGGTGAATGCGCCGCGCCTCGCGGCCGGGCGTCCGGCTCGCGCGGCGGGCCCCCGCGGACCCGGCGTTCCCACGGCTCCCGCGCGGTGCGAATGCATGCAGTCCGCGACGACCCCGCGTCAGAAGTTTACGTTTACAAGGGGCAGGACCCGGCGCGGCATCTCGGCCGACACATTGATGAGTCCGACCTGTACGGCGCTGTCAATCAGATCATCCGCGTAGTTCACCAGCCCGACCTGAACCCCGTTCATGATGGTGCTGGCCCGGTTCACCAGGCCGACCTGCAGGCCGGAGTTCAATTCCGCAAAGGTAAAGGCGCCGATTTGCGCCCCGCGGAGTTCATCCCCCACCGATCCCACGAGCCCCAATTGAACCCCGTGCAGGTATTCATCCGTCCGGTTCCAGAGCCCGAGGGCCACCCCCTTCTGGTGGCCGTAGGCAGAATTGAACAATCCCATATCCAGCCCGTGTACATTGTCGTTTACGCTGTACCCGAGATTCAGACGGAGATAGCGGATCGACTGATATTCCGGTACGAGCTGCGCCGGCTTGACCAGCGAGAGCTGGACCGGTTCGTAGCTTTCCACCTGGGCGAGGCCCGGCGCAGCAAAAGGAAGGGCCAGGGAAATGGTGAATACGAGGTTCAAGAAACGATGGTGCATGCCGAAACTCCCGATGTCTGGTTCATCTCAACGAATGAGGCGTTGCTCGGACGAACCATAACAGGGCGGCGGAATTTTCGACAAGCAGCAATTCGCGCTCCCGGCTTGTCGGATGCCGGTCCCCGTGACACAGTGTCCGCATGCACATCCTTGTATCCAATGACGACGGGATTCACGCCCCGGGGCTGACCGCGCTGCGCCGGGCGCTGGCAGACCGGCACGACGTACATGTCGTGGCGCCCCGCCTGGAGCAGAGCGCGGTGGGCCATTCCATCACCATTTTCGATCCCCTGAAGGTGACGCGGGTCGACCTGGATGACGGACAGACCGGCCACGCCGTCCAGGGCTCTCCCGCCGACTGCGTCAAGCTGGCCGCCTCCGAGCTTCTGCCGGACCGCCCGGAGCTGGTGCTCAGCGGCATCAATCTCGGTCCCAATACGGGAATCAGCGTCCTCTATTCGGGCACAGTCTCGGCCGCGAGTGAGGCGGCCATCCTGGGCATTCCCAGCGCCGCCCTCTCGCTCGCCACGTTTACCGATCCCCACTGGGATACGGCAAGACTGGTGGCCGGGCGCGTCGCCGATATCCTCGATCGTCATAAACCGCCCAGCGGCACGCTCCTGAACATCAACATCCCGAATGTCCCGCCGGATAAACTCCGCGGATACGCCGTGACCCGCCAGGCCCATTCCCGGTTTATCGAGGAATTCCACCGGCGCACCGACCCCCGCGGCAATACCTACTACTGGTTGGCCGGAGAGATGGAGTTGCTGGATGATCGAGGCGGAACCGACGTGGAGGCCGTGCGCGACGGATACGTCTCCGTGACCCCCATCGGGCTCGACCTGACCCATCACGCGCTCATGGATGAAGTGGAGCGCTGGGGGTTTTCCGGCCGCTGACAGAACGCCCTCCCGGAATCCGGGCACGGGGCCGGCTACAGCCCCTTGATGACCTGCTGTTCGGCTTTTTCGATCCAATCCATCATGTCGTCGGCACGCTCCGCCTCGGCCAGGTGCAAGAGCAGATCCGTATGATGGCAGAGCATGCACAACCGCGCCAGCACATGCAGGTGGAGGCGGTCATCCTGACAGCACACCAGGAAAAACACATCGGTCGTACGCCCGTCCGGTGCGCCGAACGGGATGGCCTGCACCGTCCGCCCGAGCACGACGAACGAGTCGTCGAAGAGGTAGGGGTCATGGTGGCGGGGATGCAGCAGCGCGAATCGGCCCGGCAGGGCGGTGGACCCCATCTGTTCGCGCTCCTGGACGCTCGCCAGAAGATCTTCGCGGTGGTTGACCAGGTCGGTCTGCATGGCCAGGTCCACCATATCGACAATGACCGAAGCCCGCGTGCGGCTGTGCAGCTCGGGTTCCATGCTCCCGGGCGTCATCAGTTCCGTGACGATGGCGTGCTCCTCGGACAGGTCGTGCACCTTGGCCGAGGACACTTTGTGGTAGGACTTCAGTTCCCGCTCGGGCATGCCCAGGATGCGCTGGGAGGCCCAGGCATCGATCTCGCCCCGGCGAAAGACCACCCGGTCCCCCTGTCGATGAAAGGGGATGTCGCCTTGTTTGACGAGGCGTTCGAGGTCCTCGGCTCGAATATGGAGGTACTCAGCCGCCTCGAGAATGCTGAAGGTTGTATGGGGCATCGTGCGAAGGTGAATGGAGCCAGCGATCGGACTCGAACCGATGACCTGCTCATTACGAGTGAGCTGCTCTACCAACTGAGCTACGCTGGCCGCGGACGCAAAACAGGGCGCACATCATAGGCGTTGTCGGGTGACTGTCAAGCGAAGGACGGGCGCACCCCGCGGAGACGCCGCCCCGGGGGCTGCTCACCGCCGGCCGCCCGGATCCGGTTGCATGCGAAACGACAACAGGACGCGGTCGCCGCCGATCTGCAGCCACTCGAGTTGGATGTCGCTCACCCCCCACGGCCCCCACCGGAATGTCCCGATGTCGACTCGGCCGTACCAGGCGGCTCGACCGGGCACCGGGACCGGCCGCCAGTCCAGATGGATGGGGTCGGCGACGCCCAGTTGGCCTCCCGCCGCATCCCGCCACACGATGCGGCCTCCGGATATGCGATAGGCCTGGTCGTCCGGAAGCCCCCGGGGGGCGGGGTCGACCCGCTCCGGTTCCGCGGGTCCGGCCTCCGCAGAGGGGTCCCCGCCGCTTCCCCCGCCCGCGGCAAAGGCATCGGCGGGCAGCCCGGGATACTGCTCGCGCAGGGCCGCCAGCACCGGCCGGAGCTTGTCGGCGATCTGCCGCGGGGCCCACCGCCCGTCCTCGGCCCGGCACACCACCAGCTCCGGACGCTCCACCACCAGCTCTTTGCCGGTCCCCAGCGGCCAGGATAAAAGCCCGTCCTCCGAGTGCCAGGCAATCCAGTCCGCCCGGCTCGGTCCGCACCCGGGCGTATCCCCGGACGGCAATTCCATGCCGTGAAACAACACCCCGAGATCCCAGCTCAGGCGGATCGATTCGAAGGTGGCCGCAATGCCCGTATGCTCCGCCAGTTTTTCCTCGATGGTGTATTTCAATCCATCGGTGCGCACGGCGATGTGGGCCGCACCGTAGAGAATGGCCGCGATCAGGATGAGCGTCAAAACGGCGGATACCACCCGGTCGGTCCACCGCCGGGGCGGAGGGCCGGGGTCGGGGTTCGCCCCGGATGAAGAATGCCGCGGGTGCCTCGCCACCGGTTACCCCTTTGCCAGTTCCGCGGCCCGTTCGCGCGCGGCGCCCATGGCCTGGACGATGCGCGGCCCGACATTCCCCTCGTCCAGGATCTTCAGCGCGGCCTCCGTGGTTCCGCCGGGCGAGGTGACGCGTTCCCGCAGCGTAGCGGGATCCTCCCCGCTCTGTATGGCCAGTTGGGCGGCCCCCTGCACCGTCTGCAGGACGAGGTCCCGGGCCCCCGCCGGCGGGAGGCCGGCCTCCACGGCGCCCCGAATCATGTGCTCCATGAGGTAAAAGGCATAGGCGGGCCCGCTGCCGCTGGTCGCCGTGACGGCATTCATTAAGGGTTCCTGCGTGGCCACGACCGCCCCGATCCCCCGGAGCCAGCGGCCCACCCGGTCTACATCGTCCTGCGAGGCCCCGGTCCCGGCACACACCGCACAGACCCCCTGCCCCACCAGCGCCGGCGTGTTGGGCATAACCCGCACAATGCGAATATCGGACTGGCCCACCAGCGTCGCCAGCCGATCGGACGGAACCCCCGCCATGATGCTGATCAGCAGCCCGTCCGCCGGCAGAACCGAAGACAACGGCGGGACGACCGATTCCGCCATCTGCGGCTTGATGGCCAGGACCACGGCCTCTGCATCGCGCGCGGCCTCTTCGTTGCGCGGGTATCCGCTCACGCCGTAGGTTGTCTCAAAGTGCTCCAGCCGCCCGGCGTCCACGTCCGAGACCACCACCTGTTCCGGGGTGCAGACCGACCGGTCCAGCATGCCGCGCACAATCGCTTCGGCCATGTTGCCGGCGCCTACAAATGCCATCCGTTTGGGAAAATCCTCGCTGCTCATGGGTCTACCTCCTCGGTCCGAAAATATCCGTTCCAATGCGAATCCAGGTCGCCCCCTCTTCGATGGCGATTTCAAAATCGCGCGACATCCCCATGGACAGCCCGTCCACCGGCATGTCCCACTCGTCCGCGCATCGGTCCCGGAGTTCCCGCAGGTGAACAAAATGCTCCCGCGCGCCTTCCGGCTCCCGGGTGAAGGGCGGCATCGTCATCAACCCGGCGATCTCGATGTGCGGACACTCGCGGGCGGCCTCCAGCGCCTCCGGCAGGGCCTCGGGCGCCAGCCCGAACTTGGCCGCCTCCCCCGATACATTGACCTGGAGACACGCCCGGACCCGGTGACCGGTCTCCTCCGCCACCCGCTCGAGCCCCCGGAGGAGTTTGACGGAATCGACGGAATGAATGACGTCGAAGAGCTCCAGGGCCGGCCGGATCTTGTTCGATTGCAAGTGCCCGACCAGATGCCAGGACAGGCCGCCGGGGCACTCGGGAATCTTGGCGTACGCTTCCTGAACCTTATTTTCGCCGAAGACCCGCAGTCCGTGCTCCGCCGCCTCGCGCACCGTCTCCGGACCGAACTTCTTCGACACCGCGACCAGTTCGACTTCCTCCGGCGCCCGGCCCGCGCGACGCGCCGCCGCGGCGATCCGCTCCTGCAGGTCGGAAATCCGGTCCCCCATGCTGCGGTCCTCTGTCATGCTGATTTCCCCATGGTGTTGTCTAAAAGGGTCTGCAAATCGTCCGCCCCTCGGGTGTTGAGGACGTCATCCTTCTCCAGCCACCCGCGGCGCACCTGCCCGATCCCGTACCGCAGGTTGTCAAAGTCCATGTGGCGGTGGGCATCACTGTCTACCGATACCAGAACCCCGGCGTCTCTGGCCATCCGGCAATAGATTTCATTCAGATCGAGCCGCTGGGGGTGCGCATTGCATTCCAGGAAGCAGCCGCGCTCCGCCGCGTGCCGGATCACACGTTCCATATCGATCTCGTACGGATCCCGGCGGGTCAACAGACGGCCTGTGGGATGGGCCAGGATCGTGAAATGCGGGTGATCCATGGCGCGGAGCACCCGCTCGGTCTGGGCCTCGCGGGCGAGGTTGAACTTGCTGTGGATAGAGGCCACCACAAAGTCCAGCTCGCCCAGCACCTTGTCGGAGAGATCGAGGTCCCCGTTTTCCAGGATGTCCACCTCGATCCCGGACAACACAGTGATCCCCTCCAGCTCCTCGCGCAGGGACCGGATTTCGCGGATCTGTTCCCGGAGACGGCCCTCGTCGAGTCCGTTGGCCACGGTCAACCGCCTGGAGTGGTCCGTGATGCCGATATAGTCCCACCCCCGCTCCCGGGCCGCTTCGGCCATCCGGCGGATGGAGTGCCGCCCGTCCGACCAGGTGCTGTGCATGTGGAGGTCCCCCCGCAGATCCCCCTCCTCGACCAGGTCGGGAAGGCTCCCGTCCCGGGCCGCCTCGATCTCGCCCCGGTGTTCGCGCAGTTCCGGCGGGATCCACGCCAGGTCAAAGAGCTTGTAAACCTCCTGTTCCGTCCGCCCGGCAATCAGCTCGTCGCCCTCGTACACCCCGTACTCGCTGACCTTCCAGCCCTTCTGTTGACCCAGGCGGCGGAGGGCGATGTTGTGGTCCTTGTTCCCGGTAAAGTAATGCAGCGCCGCGCCGAATTGGGTCTCGGGGAGGACGCGCAGGTCCACCTGCAGCCCGTTCTTCAAAACGATGCTCGACTTTGTCGAACCGTGTGCCAGGACCCGCTCCACCTCCTCGTAGTCCACAAACCGCTGCATGATGGTCCCGGCATCCCGCTTTCGCGCCGCGATCAGCAGGTCCAGATCGCCCACCGTCTCCTTGCGGCGCCGGTAGCTGCCCGCAAACTCCGCTTTGCGAACCTCCCCGCAGTCCTGCATGTACTCCAGCAGGGTGTTTGCATAGGATTCGGCGTGGGCCAGGAGAAAACGCTTCTCCTGCCCCTCCCAGCGAGCCAGGGCCTCGAGCACACTCTGCTGTGTCTTTTTGCCGAACCCCTCCAGCTCGGCCAGTGTGCCGGCCTCGGCCGCTTTCCTGAGGTCCTCCGCGTTTTCGATCTCCAGGTTGCGGTACAGGGCCTTCACGCGTTTCGGCCCCAGGCCGGGAAGCTGAAGCAGGTCCAGAAGCCCCTCGGGCATCTGCTTTCTCAGGTTCTCCAGGGTCCGGCTGGTCCCGGTTTCGACAATCTCGCGGATCTTCTTTGCCAGGTCCGTTCCGATGTCCGGCAATTCCGTCAGATCCCGCTCCTCCCGGACCCAGGTCGCGAGGTCTTCCCCCAGGTCTTCCACCGACCGGGCCGCATTCCGGTAGGCGCGGATCCGGAAGGGATTGTCCCCCTTGATCTCCAGGCGATCGCCGATCTCCGAGAATACGGAGGCGATATCTTCATTGTGAATGGCCATATGTCCGCTTTCGGTTGTCCTTTCCAGGTTGCCTGCACCCGCCCGCGCCCTCAACCGTTTCAGGATACCGTTTCTGTCCCCGGGGGTCCACCCCCGCTGCGGCGGGGATTCGTACACGCATCCCGCCGTCCAATTTGACACCGTACAACGATGTGCTAGCTTCCGGTATGCTTCACGCGAACCGGCGTTGGGAAGATGATTCAGTGACACAGCGTGAGGAGGAACCATCGGCTATGGCAACAAAACTATCGGAGTATGATATCGATCGAAAACGGGACGTCGTGGTCTTCGACACCCAAGGCGACTCCACCCGGCAACCCCGCAATTTCCAGTGCTGCCCCCTCGGCATTCAATTGTACACCCACAAACCCGTCGACGAATTCCAGGTGCTCGATCTGCGATTCGACGTAAACGACAGCGACAACAACCCGATCGAAATCAATTGCTCGGGCGTCGTCGTGCGCTGCACGCTGGATGAGAAGCAGGACCTCTACCGGCTCTGGGTGAAATTCTTGAACCTTCCCGTCGAAACCCACTCCAAGTTGCTCGAGATCACCCGCGACGAAGCGCACCTCTGCCCCTTCTGCGAAAACTTCTAAGCCCGCCTGGCCGGCCCGCTTCGGCGCCCCGGATTCATCAGCGGGATGCACGTCCCCGCTCCTGCCGGGGCCCGACCTCCCCCGAAAACCCGCCCGCCAAACCCGCCCGCCAAACCCGCCCGGCATGCGCCCGTTTTGCCTCCGTTTCTTCAGCCCGTGCGGGTTTTCCATGTTTCGGGCAGTTCTCCATGGGCAAATAAGGGATTCCCTGATACCTTGGCCGGGACATCTGAAGGATAGATGTGTGCGCGCTGTCGAGTGCGGCATGCAGACGCACGCCCGAAGGAGGGGCTCTCAGCCCCGGGGGGAAATTCTTTTTGAACTCACTGCCAGTATAAAGGAGAACCATATCCATGCGCACGGAACGCGATTCACTCGGAGAAATGCAGGTCCCCGATGATGCCCTCTACGGCGTCCACAGTCTCCGATCCCGGGAAAACTTCAACGCCGCCGGAGAGCGACTGCCCCTCTCCATCAACTACGGCATCATCAAGCTGAAGTGGGCCTGTGCCCGGGCCAACCGCGCCCTCGGGCTTCTCGACGATGAAAAGGCCGGCGCAATCGAGGCCGCCTGCCAAAAGGCCCTGGAGGGAGCCGCGGACGACGCCTTTGTCGTCGATATTTTTCAGGCCGGCAGCGGGACCTCCTCCAACATGAACACCAACGAGGTCCTGGCCAACCTCGCCTGCATCGAACTCGGCGGCGCGCCCGGCGAACGCGACCGCATTCATCCCAACGATGACGTCAACAAAGGCCAGTCCACCAACAACATCTTTCCCTCCGGCATCAAAGTGGCCGCCGTGGACGGGGTGCGGACGCTGATCCCCGCCGCCGAACACCTCGCCTCGACCCTGCGCGCCAAGGCCGATGAATTCAGCGACGTAATCAAGAGCGGCCGGACCCATCTGCAGGACGCGGTCCCGATCACCCTCGGCCAGGAATTTGCCGGCTACGCCCGGGCCGTGGAAAAAGCCCTGCGACGCGTCACCGAGGGCCGGAATGCCATCTATGAACTCGGCGTCGGCGGCAACGCCGTCGGGACCGGCATCAATACCAAGCCGGAGTACCGGGCCCGCATCGTCGAGGCCCTGCAGGAAATTACCGACGAGCCCTACGCCGTGGCCGAAGACGGCATCGAGATCACGCAGTTCCTGACCGATCTCGGCCAGCTTTCCGCGGCCCTGCAGCTCTTCAGCGCCGATCTGCTCAAAATCGCCAACGATCTCCGGCTCCTGGCCTCCGGCCCCAACACCGGTCTGGGCGAGATTGTACTCCCGGCCGTCGAGCCCGGCTCCTCCATCATGCCCGGCAAGATCAACCCCAGCATCTGCGAGGCCGCCAACATGGCCTGCGTCCAGGTGATGGGCCATGACCACGCCGTCCAGACGGCCTGCCACCTCGGTCAGCTCGAACTCAACACCCACATGCCCGTCCTGGGGGCCAATGTGGTGAAGTCGCTCGGCATCCTCGAGCGCTGCTGCCGGATGCTGGCGGACAAGTGTGTGGCGGGGATCGAAGCGGACCGCGACGTCTGCCGGCGCAATTTCGAAATCAGCGCGGGTCTGGCCACGGTCCTCAATCCCCGGCTCGGGTACGATCGCGTCGCCCAGCTCGTCAAGGAGTCGCTCAAGACCGGCAAGACCCTCAAGGACCTCGTTCTCGAACACGACATCATGCCCGAGAGCGAGCTGGAAGAGCTTTTGCAGAAATCGACGGGTCCCACGCTTTAAAATCGCCGTTCCTGGCTTACATTCCACGCAATACCGCAACGCAGGAGAGACTGAATGAGTTCCTTCGCACAATATGCCTGGTCCTCGATCGGCAGGAAAATCCTCATGGCCGTCACCGGGCTCGGCTTGTTCCTGTTCGTCATTGTCCATTTGACCGGCAACCTGACGCTTCTCATCGGCTCGGAGGCGTTCAACGCCTATTCCCATTTCCTGGTCACCCTCTTTCACGGGTGGTTTGTCTTGATCGCGGATGCCGGCCTGGTCCTCTTCTTCCTGGTACACGCGGTCTCCGGCATCCGGGTCTACCGCAGCCGCAAGGCCGGCCGCGGCGACCCCTACGCCGTGTCCGGAAACGCCGGCGGGGCCAGCAAAAAGACATTGGCGTCCATGAGCATGATGATCTCCGGGGTCCTGATCCTGGCCTTCGTGGTGTATCATGTCTGGCACTTCAAGTTCGGACCGGGGGAAGCGGCCGGGTACACCACGGTTGTCCACGGGGAAGAGATGCGCGACCTGTACCGCCTGGTCGTCGAGGAATTCAACAAGCCGGTCATCGCCGTCGGGTACATGATCATCATGGTCATGCTCGGCGCCCACCTCTACCACGGAGTGTGGAGCGCCTTCCAATCCCTGGGGATCCTCAACAGCGGCTACATGCCCCTGGTCCGGGGCCTGGGCATCGCCTTTGCCATCCTGCTCGGCGTCGGGTTTTTCTACATCCCGCTGCACATCCTTTTGTTTGTCGACCCCGCCGCTGCCGGCGAAGCGGCGACCCACCTGTAATCCGGGAGACCATCCATGATTATCGACGGCGATACCATTCGAGACGACACCATCAGCAGAAACGGGGTTCCCCTGTCGAACTACTGGCAGCACTGCATCGAAAACATGAACCTCGTCGCCCCCGCCAACAAGCGGAAGTACACCATCATTGTCGTCGGCACCGGCCTGGCCGGCGGCGCCGCGGCCGCCAGCCTGGGCGAACTCGGGTACAATGTCCTCAACTTCTGCATCCAGGACTCCCCCCGGCGGGCCCACAGCGTGGCCGCCCAGGGCGGCATCAACGCCGCCAAGAACTATCAGAATGACGGCGACAGCGTATGGCGGCTCTTCTACGACACCGTCAAGGGCGGAGACTTCCGCTCGCGCGAAGAGAACGTCCACCGCCTGGCCGAGAACAGCGTCAAGATTATCGACCAGTGTGTGGCGCAGGGCGTCCCCTTCGCCCGCGAATACGGCGGCACCCTCGCCAACCGGTCCTTCGGCGGCGCCCAGGTGGCCCGCACCTTCTATGCCCGGGGGCAGACCGGGCAGCAGCTCCTGCTCGGGGCCTACGGGTCTCTCATGCGCCAGGTCGACACCGGGCGGGTGAAGATGTTTCCCCGGCACGAGATGCTCGACGTAGTCATCGTGGACGGCCACGCAAAGGGCATCATCACCCGGGACCTGGTCTCCGGCGAAGTGAAAGGCTATGCCGCCGATGCGGTGGTCCTCGCCACCGGCGGCTATTCCACGGTGTTCTACCTGTCCACCAATGCCGTCAACAGCAATGCCACCGCGGTCTGGCGCTGCTACAAGAAGGGCGCCTACTTCGCCAACCCCTGCTTCACCCAGATCCACCCCACCTGCATTCCCCAGGCGGGCGAAAGCCAGTCCAAGCTCACCCTCATGAGCGAAAGCCTGCGCAACGACGGACGCGTGTGGGTGCCGAAGGAAAAGGGCGACAAGCGCCCCCCGCAGGATATCCCCGAAGAGAGTCGCGACTACTACCTCGAACGCCGGTATCCGGCCTTCGGCAACCTCGTCCCGCGCGATATTGCCTCCCGGGCCGCCAAGTCCGTTTGCGACGAAGGGCGCGGGGTCGGACCCACCGGCTACGCCGTCTATCTCGACTTCGCCGATGCCATCGACCGTCTCGGCGAGAGCGTCATCCGCGACCGGTACGGCAACCTGTTTGCCATGTACGAGGAAATCACCGGCGATGACCCCTACCGGGTTCCCATGCGGATTTATCCCGCCCCCCACTACACCATGGGCGGCCTGTGGGTGGACTACAACCTCATGAGCACCATCCCCGGCCTGCACGTCATCGGCGAAGCCAACTTCTCCGACCACGGCGCCAACCGCCTCGGCGCCAGCGCCCTCATGCAGGGGCTGTCCGATGGATACTTCGTGATCCCCTACACCCTCGGCGACTACCTCGCCAGACACCGCCCGGAACCCGTCTCCACCAGCCACCCCGCCTTCACGGAGGCGCTGGACGGCGTCCAGAGCGGAGTCAAAAAGCTTCTGGATATTCAGGGGACCAAATCCGTGAAGGAGTTCCACTGGGAGCTGGGACGGATCATGTGGGACAAAGTCGGCATGTCCCGCAATGCCGAAGGACTCCGGGAGGCCATCGAGCAAATCCGGGCCCTCCGCGACGAGTTCTGGTCCAACGTCAAAGTCACCGGCGAGAGCGGGGATTTCAACAAAGACCTGGAGATGGCCGGCCGCGTGGCCGATTACCTCGAACTCGGCGAACTCATGGCCCGGGATGCCCTGCAGCGCGAAGAATCCTGCGGCGGGCATTTCCGCGAAGAACACCGGACCGAAGAGGGCGAGGCCGATCGCGATGACGAGAACTTTGCCTTCGTGGCCGCCTGGGCCTACCAGGGCGACGATGAACAAGCCCGGTTGTACAAAGAACCTCTCGAATTCAATAACGTCGAACTGAAAAAGCGCAGTTACAAGTAACGGAGCACACCATGAGCGATACCATCAGCCTCAATCTGAAAATCTGGCGCCAGGCCGGGCCGGGGGAACAGGGCAGCCTCGTGGACTACCGCGTGGAGGAGATCTCCACGGATATGTCGTTCCTGGAAATGCTCGACAAACTCAACGAAGACCTCATCCAACAGGGACAGGAACCCGTCGCCTTCGACAGCGACTGCCGCGAAGGCATCTGCGGGACCTGCGGACTGGTCATCGGGGGCGTGGCGCACGGCCCCCGTCATGCCTGTACCACCTGTGAACTGCGCATGCGGAGCTTTCAGGACGGGGATACCGTCACAGTCGAGCCGTTCCGCGCCAAGGCCTTTCCCGTGGTCAAAGACCTCGTGGTCGATCGGTCGTCCTTCGACCGGATTATCGCGCGCGGCGGCTACATCTCCATGAACACCGGTTCGGCGCCCGACGGGAACGCCATTCCGGTCTCGAAGGAAAAGGCCGACCTCGCCATGGACGCCGCGGCCTGCATCGGGTGCGGGGCCTGCGTCGCGGCCTGCCCCAACGCTTCCGGCTCCCTGTTTGTCGGCGCCAAGGTCAGCCAGTTCGCCCTGCTGCCCCAGGGCCATGCCGAGCGGAAGCAGCGGGTCATGGCCATGGTCGACCAGCACGACGGCGAAGGATTCGGCGACTGTTCCAACCATGGAGAATGCGAGGCCGTCTGCCCCAAGGAGATCTCGATCTCCACCATCGCCCGTATGCGGCGGGAGTACTTCAAGGCCGCCATCTCCCGGACCTGAAACGGCCGTTCTTTCCCCCCAAGCGTCCCGCAGCCGCCCCTCCCCCCC